>NZ_JROY02000015.1:0-37180 GCF_000765685.2 Helicobacter sp. MIT 03-1616
TACACCTACAAGTGCAAATGTGGTAAAAAATAGACCGATTATATAGGGCAGAGTGAATCCTAATGATAAATCTTTCAAATATACATTAAGTAGAGCACATACACCAAATGTTGCCACACATTGCATAAATAAGCGCATTTTTGGAGAGAGATTGCCTTTAAAATCTTCTATAAGCCCACTTGCAAAAATGATACTTCCCCCGCACATTATAAGGAGTAATTGTATATTGTGGATATAAAAATATATAAGCATCACCCAAAATGCAATAAAAATACCTATGCCACCAGCACGAGGCGTTTCGTGGATATGGAATCTTTGAGGTTTGTTTGATGTGGCACTATCGATAAAGAGGCTGTATCTCTTACTCACGGCGATGATAAGGACACAAAGCACGAGGCTTATACAAAAACAGAGGGAGATAATTTGTATTTCTTCTGCTATTGTTTCCACGCGTTCCCCTTGTGTTTAGATATTTATATCGTTTTGTTTTTGGGATTATTCAAAACGTGGATTCTACACAAACATTACTTAAAACTTTGATTGAAATTTTGTTATCCAATTTTATATGTATATCTAAATCCTGTGCTTATAATGAGGCTACTGCTAGAGAAATGGTGCAATAGTAGGCATTTTATGGTAGCTTTGAAAATCATATTAAAGTAAAAATTTAATTTATCATTCTTAGTTTTATGTGTTTTTTAAGATAAATATTTTATACTCGCTCCCGGGTTTTACCCAATCAAACAATAAATAAGGGAGAGATTATGGCTGTAAAGATTACAGATATTTGTATTGCTTGTGGTTCGTGTATTGATGAATGTCCTGTGAGTGCTATTGTCGATGATGATGATAATCCAACAGGTGAAGGCACTTATTATGTATATCAAAATAAGTGTGTAGAGTGTGTCGGACATAATGAACAACCTGCTTGTGCAAGTGCTTGTCCAACTGATGGCTGTATCGTATGGAGTGATTTAGGAAGCAAAAATCGCGACAACATCGGTGCTGATATGAGAGATGGCACTCACCCTGTGATGTCTTAAGCTTCCAATATTCGCAATCTCGCCTTTTTCTCTTTTGAGAGGGCGCGGGATTGTTTTCCTGCCCCTTCTTTATTTCTTAATTTATTGTAAAATGCCTCCTTATTTCTTACAAAGGAGTGATGATGAAAATTTTGCGTGTAGGCTCTGGTAGTATGGTATTTTTAGCGGCGGGTGTATTTTTGATGGCAGGGTGCTTTTCAAAAACACCGAATACACCACAAAGCACACAACTCAGCGCGATTTGCGGAGCGCCAAAATACAATATTGTGCTAGGTAAAATAGAATCCAGTAAAGAAAGTGTGTTGAGTAGGCAAGAATTTAGGGCGGTTTTAGACAAGGCTTTGAGTGAGAGTGGCTGCTTCGTCACACAGACGAAGGCAGATGAGAAGTCATATATGCTTGATATTAAATATAGTTTTATTATCGCGCAAACTACGGAAGAAAGTGCGATTAGTTCAAAAGACAATAAGACACTCAAAAGCAATGTGCAGTTCAATCTCTACAATAAATCAAAGACGATTCAGCAAAATGCCACGAGCACACTTAAGATGAGTGAGAAAAAATATCTAGGCATCGGCGATGAAGTGCAATTCACACAAGAACAAAAAGAAGATGTGCTCAAACGTTCATTAAAAACGATTTTCACAAATCTTTCAGCTATGCCATAGTGGCGCAAAAGGAGCAAGAATGCAGGTAAGTGTCGTTGGTAGCGGGTATGTAGGGCTTGTAGCAGGTGCGTGCTTCGCGCAAATGGGCAATAATGTTACCTGCCTTGATGTAGATTCTAAAAAAATTGAGAGGCTCAAGCAGGGCGAGATTCCCATCTATGAGCCCGGATTAGAATCTATGGTAAAAGATGGTATCGCACTTGATACACTGCATTTTACTACCAATAAAAAGGTGGCTTTGGAATCTGCCGAGGTGATTTTTGTCGCTGTTGGCACACCTATGGGCGAAGATGGGAGTGCAGATTTATCCTATGTGGAGGCTGTGGCGCGAGATATTGGCACATTCATAAAGTCGCCCTATGTCGTGGTGGTAAATAAGAGCACTGTGCCTGTGGGTAGTGCAAAAAAAGTGCGTGATATTATAGAATCCACCCTCAAAGAACGCAATGTGGCGATTGGAGATAGTGCGGATTACATAAAGCATAATGACGCAAAAAATCCGCAAAGTATGAGTTTTGATGTGGTAAGCAACCCGGAGTTTCTCAAAGAGGGCGTGGCAATAAAGGATTTTATGAGCCCTGATAGAGTGGTGATTGGCACAGATTCAAAACGCGCATTAGAAGTGATGAAAGCCCTTTATGCGCCATTTTTGATTAAGAGTGATAGATTCATTGCTATGGGGATAGAATCTGCAGAGATGACAAAATACGCCGCAAATGCGATGCTTGCGACAAAGATTAGCTTTATCAACGAGATGAGCCAGATTTGTGAGCGCGTGGGCGCAAATATCAATGATGTGCGCTTGGGTATTGGCTCAGATTCGCGCATCGGGTATAGTTTTATTTATCCGGGCTGTGGCTATGGCGGGAGCTGCTTCCCCAAAGATGTGCGTGCGCTAGAGAAAACCGCGCAAGATTTTGGTTATAGAGCACAGATTTTAAGTGCGGTGCAGGTTGTGAATGAGGCACAAAAAATGGTTTTGGTGGAAAAAATCACACGCCATTTTGGGGAGGACTTAAGCGGTAAAAGCTTTGGAATCTGGGGACTTAGTTTTAAGCCAGAAACTGATGATATGCGTGAAGCAAGCTCTTTGGTGCTTGTGCGTGAGATTGTAAAACGAGGAGCAAAGATTAAGGCTTACGACCCAAAGGCACAGGAACAGGCAAGATTTTATTTCAAGGATTATCTAGAATCTGTTGAAATACAATCGAGCAAGTATGATGCGCTCAAAAACTGCGCTGCTCTCGTGCTTTTGACAGAATGGCGCGAGTTTAGAAGCCCAGATTTTGGGGAGATAAAGAAGCTTTTGGAAAATCCCGTGATTTTTGATGGGCGCAATATTTATCAATCGCTTTGTTTAGAATCTAAAGGCTTTGTGTATTATCAAATCGGCGTAAAAAATGTATAAGGTTAAAAAAATGCCGATGATAATAAGAAAGGAAGTATTATGTTAAGGTATATTATCATTTGTTTAGGCATCATAGGCGTGTCTGCTGGGATTGAACTAGAGCAGCGCACGATTACCAAAAAGACGGCGGGGGAAGTCATACAGGGTAAAATAAGCTATATTAAAGGCACGGATATTAAGCACGGGCGTGAGGCGTGGTATAATGAAGATGGACATCTCACGGAGCAAATGCACTTTGTCAATGGGCGCAAAGAGGGGCGTGAGATAAAGTATTCAAAAGAAGGTGAGGTGATTTATGATGCAAACTATAAAAATAATAAATTGCAGGGCGTGGTGTTAGAATTTTATCCGCATAATATCCTTAAATCTGAGATTACCTACGATGAGGGTGCTATCAAAGATAAGGCAAAATGGTATCATCAAAATGGCACACTTGCCAAAGAAGCGACTTATGTCGATGGTATGCTTGAGGGTAAGGTGATAGAATATTATGACAATGGCAAAGTTTCGTGGCAATACGCCTACAAAAAGGGCAAGATTGACGATGTGGCGCGTGGGTTTTTTCCAAGTGGCAAACTTGAACAAACGACCTCGTATGTTAATGGCGTAAAAAATGGAGAAGCAAAGCAATATAACGAAAATGGCACATTGCGCTCTGAATCTCGCTTTGAAAATGGAGAGAAAGTTGGCGTAGAGCGTAGTTATGACGATAAAGGTAAGCTCTATATGGAGCGCGTTTATTCCTCTAGCACACCAAAGCAGATAAAAGTGAGCTGGTTTTACCCAAATGGCAAAATCAAGGTTCAAATGCTATATGAAAGCAATCAAGCCCTATGGCAGAAGTCATATAACGAGCTTGGCGAAATTACCGCAAAACTCGATTGCAAGGCAGATAACTGCCTCTCGGGTTTGAGTGATATTATTCGCAAGGAATGATCTAAGAAGTTTTTATTCCTTTGTAGGCTACAATCCATATGGTTTAGAATCCTCGTAAGCCTAATTTCTGAACTCTATATTTTGTAACCTTAAAGAGAGCAAAATCACGGCGAAGTTTTAGGCTATTATGCTACAATCGCATTCATTTTACACCAAGGATAACCAATGAATATCGCTATGCTGCAGCTTTTTTCACTCGCCGTAAATGACACTAGGCTCGGCAAGTATCTGCAAAATTGTAAAAAACAAAAGGTGCAGATTGTGGCATTTAGTGAATATGTTTTTCAGCCATTTTTTCGCGATAGCGACCCTAAAATTTTTCATAGTAATTATGCGAAGATTCTAAAATCCTTGCACAAACTCTCTATAAAATATAAACTTACCCTCATCGTGCCACTCATTGTGAGTGAGGATAATAAACTCTATAAGAGCATCGCATTCATAGAGGGTGAAAAGGCGCAGTTTTACTACCAGCAGCGACTTATTGGCTATCCACATTGGAATGAAAAGGCATTTTTTGATAATGCTCTACCCAAATCACCTAAAACCCCGTTTGTTTTTGAAAAAGATGGCTTAAAGTTTGCTATCATCGCAGGATTTGAAATACATTTTGATGAGATATGGCTCAAGCTTAAACAAACACGAGTTGATGTGGTGATTATGCCTTGTAGCAATACTTTTGAAACTAAAGAGCGTTGGAGGATTCTTTGTCAAGCTCGTGCTTTTAGTAATTCTATGGCAATTTTGCGCATTAATAGTATTGATGAGTTAAGTTATGATGAGGCGCAGTGGAAATTCTATGGCGATAGCCTGTTTGTTGGCGCAAATGGGGAAATTGAAGATAGCCTTGAAGAGCGTGAGGGGGTGATGATTATCGAGCTTAATATGGAACATATAAGGGAGATACAGCAGGCTTGGGGTTTTCGATAGGATTTGCGGAAAGGTTTTAGGATTTTCTTGCCCGTGATTTTGCCTAAGATTCTAAAGTTTTTAATGCGGCACAAGAACTTGCAATAAAACTAAAAGGATAAAAATGATAAAAGTAAGAGAGGTTTATGAGCTATGCAATCGTGTGTCGCCCTTTGAGAAGCAAGAGGTGTGGGATAAAAGCGGCTTGAATCTAGGAAGCTTTGATGATGAAATCGAGCATATTGTGGTGTGCCTTGAGTTAAATTCTCAAATTGCTTATTCGCTTCAGCCCCGCACACTTGTCATCACACATCATCCACTATTCTTTAAGCCTATAAATGCCTTTTGCACCCATTTATATCCTGCGAATCTTGCAAAGATTCTCTTAAACAAGGATTGCGCCCTTATCGCTCTCCATACGAATTTTGACTTATCCCATTTGAATGCCTATCTCGTGCATAAGATTCTCAAATGGGAACATTTTGTGCAGGAGGGATTGTTTATGCGTGGCGAGATTGCGCCCCTTGCACTAGATGAACTCGCACAATATGTATGCAACGCGCTTGGTGCAAAAAGTGTGAATCTCGTGCGGAGCGATAATCCTACGAGGCTAGATTCAAATTCTAGCCTGATGATACACGAAGTGTATGTAGTTTGCGGCAGTGGCTGCTCTATGCTCTCTCTCATACCTCCCTTACCCTCTACTTGTTTTGTTACGAGCGACATCAAACATCACGATGCGATGATGGCTAAAAGTATGGGGATAAGCCTCATCGATATGGGACATTATGAGAGTGAGAAATATTTTGTAGAAATTTTTGAATCCATTTTGCAAAATGCGGGATATAAAGGTATAATTGCGGATTGTGAAAATCCATTCTCTTTATGCCTAAGAGATATTTAATCCCCAAATCAAAGGAAAACCCTATGAATAAGCATTTACAAGAGCTCATACAGGTAGCAAATTTTGATAAGCAAATTGACGACTTAGAGCCAAAAATTCTCCAAGTGCGTTTTGAGCTTGATGGAAAAATCAGGCAAAAAGCACAGATTCTAAAAGATATAGAAACTTTGAGTGATGAGATAAAAGGTATTGATCTTGAGATTTCAAAACACGACAGGAATATTCAAGAAGCCTCTGCAAAGCTCGAGCAAATCGCCAAGAAGCAAAAAGAAGTAAAGACAGAAAAGGAATTTCGCGCCCTTGATGTAGAGACTGATATTGCTAAGGAGAATATGACGCATTCAAATGCCGAGATTGAGCGACTTGAAGCGAGCAAAAACGCAAAGGCGGAGCAAAAGGAATCTTACGCGCCCAAGCTTGATGAGCTAGGTGCGATTATAGAGACACTCGAAGCGCAGACCCAGCAACAAGTGCAGGAGATTAAGCAAAAGCAACAAGAGCTTTTCAATCAAAAAGAAGCATTAATAGCACAAATGGATAGTAAAATCACAGGCTTTTATGCGAAGATTCGCCGCTGGGCACTTAATACAAGTGTTGTGCCTGTCTTTAAACAAGCGTGTGGCGGGTGCTTTATCAAGCTAAATGATAGTATTTATAATGAAATTTGCAAGGGGAATGATATTATTAACTGCCCACATTGTGGCAGAATCCTCTATACATCAAATCAAAGCGAAACTCCCGCAACAGAAAAACCAAAGAAAAAAGCCAAGGCATAAGAGATTAAGCATTTGAGGCAAGGCGGTGGATACTTTGGATAAACGCGCAGCATTTCCTTTGATGTATTATTGTGCGTGTGTGCTACTCTATCTCATTGCGTTGCCATTTTTGATTGTGAGTTCTTTTCGTCCAAAACACAGAGATTCTATTCCTGCGCGATTTTCTCCATTGCATATTAAAACACTTGAATATGAGCCACAATATTGGTTTCACGCTTGTTCTTTTGGGGAAGTAAAATCACTCGAGCCAATTATTAATGCGCTAAAATCGCAAGAGATTTGTATTCTTATCACAACTATCACACATACAGGATTCAAAGAGGCAAAGCAACTATATGAGAGCACAGAGCAGGGTGGGGGGCGCATTTTGGTGCGTTATTTGCCTTTTGAGATTTTTTTACCCCTATGGAGCAAGAGCTGTAAGCGTTTGCAAAGCCTTGTCGTTACAGAGGCGGAGATGTGGAAAATGCTTTTTTTTCTTGCAAAGTCTCATAATGCGCATACAATGCTTATAAATGCGCGCATTTCGGAACATTCGCAAAAAAATTATGAATATTTTGCGTGGTTTTATCAAGGTATTTTTGCACTTATTGATGAGGTTTTAGCTCAAAGTCAATTTGACAAACAAAGACTAGAGCGACTAGGAGGCAAAAATATTGAAGTTTTTGGAAATCTTAAAACGCTCAATTTCCCCTCACTTAGCACACATTATGCTAAACCCTCTTTGTCTGTTTTTACTGCGGCAAGCACGCACAAAGGGGAGGAGAAGCTCATACTTCAGGCTTTTAAATCTTACAAAGAGCGCGGGGATTCCACACTTTTGCTCCTTGCTCCTCGTCATCCCGAGCGATTTAAGGAAGTCTATGAGCTAAGCCTAGAGATGTTTCCACGCACCGCGCTTTTTTCACAAGGTGGTTTAGAATCTTATGCGCAATGCGATGTGATTGTGATTGATACTTTAGGAGAGCTCAACAACCTCTACGCCATAAGCGACCTTGTGATACTTGGTGGAAGTTTCGTTCAAAATGTAGGGGGACATAATCCTTTTGAACCCGCATTTTTTGGCACAAAACTCATTAGCGGAGAGCATATTTTTAATCAATACGCGCTTTTTGAGGAAGTTGAAAATTATGTGCTAATTCCACCTCAAAGTCTTGTAGATACGCTTATACGCTGGGAGGAGCTACTATCAAGTAGCATTAAGGCGGATTCTAAGCATAAGCTTGATGCGCTTTTGCAAAAGATACAGAATGCACAAAGATAAAGCTTATAAGGTTCTCGCTCACGCGCATCATCTCTCACACAAACAGGCTAAGGCACTCATTGATAAGGGACTTGTGCGAAGTGGTGGCAAGAGGCTCACTCTCGCTCGGGCGGAGATTCCCACTAATAGCACTTTTGAGGTGTTAGAGATAAAGTCCCCCAAGGTGCTTTTTCGCGATGAATGTATCCTTGCGCTTGATAAGCCCCCTTTTATAGAATCTTATGACTTGTGTGCGATGTTTGAAGGCTGGACTTTGCTTAATCGGCTTGATAAGCAAACAAGTGGCGTGATACTTCTTGTCAAGGATAAGAGTGAATTTCATCACAAGGCAAAAGAATCTTTCAAAAAACAAGAGGTATATAAGGAGTATATTGCTTTGGCGCACGGGAGGCTTGTGGATTCTGTGGTGATTGAACAGCCCATAGTAACAATCAAAAAAGGCTTTGCAAAATCTTATATTGATAAAAAAGGTCTTTACGCACACACAGAGCTTACACCTTTAGCCATTGTAGGAAAGAAAACACTTTTACAAGCGCGTATTTTGACTGGACGCACACATCAAATTCGTGTGCATTGCCAAAGTATCAATCACCCTTTATATGGGGATACAATCTATGGCAAAGCAGATAATGCTAAGAGACTTATGCTTCACGCGCATAAAATTGCACTTTTGGGATATGAATTTATCTCTCCAATCCCTAAGGATTTACAAATAGAGCATTTATAGAATCTAAGCATTTTGCGGTTTTGGTCTTGCAAAGAGTATGCTTTCATACCTACCAAGTGTAAAGTGATCAAAGTAAAATTCATAATCAGTGAGTAATTCGTGTAAAAATAGAGGTATATCCACATAATCAGCACAGCTGTGGTATAGGCAGATAGCAAGTTTTGGTCTAAATTTTTTTATACTTTTTACTCCGCCTTTAAGTGCATTAAGCTCCGCCCCCTCTATATCGAATTTAATAAAGTCAATTTTTGGTATTTTGTTTTGTTCTACAAAGTCATCAATACTTATTGTTTGAAATGTTATATCTTGTTTGTTTTGTTTATCTGCTATTATAGTAGCAGATGAGCCCCCACCGCTAAATGATACAAATGTGTTAGAATCTACATAAAGCGGTCTTTTTACCAAGGTGATATTATCGCATTGTGGATTAAGTGCCATATTTTTATGAAAAATCTCTATATTTTGTTCCATAAATTCAAAGGAAAAGACTTTGCCATTTTTACCAACTAAATGTGAAAAATAAAGTGTAGTCTCGCCATAACAAGCCCCACCATCAATAACATAATCTCCGTTTTGGGCAAAAACTATATCTCTATACTTGTATTGCTGTAATACAAATTGATTGAAAATTCCAGGCTCTACATAATAAAGCCTTATGTCTGCAATATTGATTTTTGATAAGTCAAAGAGGTAAAGCTCACTTAGTGTGGAGGAAATTTTTTGGTGAGACTTGGCAAGTGCTAAGTCTTTGTATTTATGCCAAATGCGGTCATAAAAAAGCACAATGAGAAAACCTTTGTAATTGGAGATTTGGTTGATAACTGCGCTTAGATAAAGATTTTTGCTGTATTCATCATTGAGGATATGTTCTATTATAAATTCAAGCTTTTTTGTGTCAAAAAAGTAGAGAAATTTACATCTTTCTATTACCCCCCCCCCCCCGTAATTTTTGTGGCTAGATTCTAATACATTTGTTTGCAAACTTGGTAACATAAATCCATCACCCATTCGTGGGTAGCTACAAGCTTGAGAAAGCTTGATAATATGTTTTATGCGATTTCTTAATTTTTTACTACAAATGAGAGATAGCGAATTAGCAAATATTTTAGAAGCATAAAGCGGTAACTTGCGTAGTTTCATATAAATATCCTTAAGTATTGGTGGTAAATTCTAGGGATTGTAGCAGAAATTACACTATTGTACAATAAGTTTTAAATTTTTACACATTAAATTGCGGCAAGATTCTATCTTTCCTGCATTATTGCGATAAAATCGCCGCATAAATCTTACTTATGCTTACAGGATACACTTAACCTAAGGCTAGATTCTATAATATATGTGTAGGAATAACATACCACAATACAATAAAGTATGCAATTAAGGAGACAAAAATGGAGTTTTTTTATTCTCACGGATTCCATTCTTCAAAAAATTCTATAAGCTATAAGCGCATATGTGAAGGCTTAGGGATTGTGCCTTTTGAGCTTATTTATGATAATGGTGGAGATTTTATGATGAATATGCAAAGCCTAGCGACACAGCTTAAGGCTTATAGGCAAGATTTTGCATCAAATGCACCCTTTGGCTTTATTGGCAATTCTTTGGGGGCATTTTATCTCTGGCAACTTATTCTTTACGCATCTCAATTTGGATTAGCTTTGCCTCATACTTTTATACTTTTTAATCCCGTGTTTGAGTCTCTCACACAGCTTAAAAAATATATCGATAAGCCCCAAAGTATAAGTAATACTGAATCTCACTTCATCTTAAGCAAGACGCATTGGCAAAGTTACGCTCTTGCCTTGCGCACTCCTATGCCTCAAAATATACGCATAATAGTATGTTTTTCTATGAATGATGAGCGCATTGATAGCAGTATTTCACAGGCATATTGGCAGCATTACGCGCAGATTCTATATATAGAGGGAGGGCATATTATTACTGATTTTGCACCTTTATATGATGATTTGCACCCCTATTTGCAATAACCTAGTTCATAAGATTCTATAACTTATGCTAAAACTTTAATTTGTCTTAGAATCCTGCCTACTCTCCCATTTATAAGCCCATTTTTCCCGGATTTAAAATATTGTGCGGGTCAAATGCTTTCTTTATTCGCGCGAATAAATCCATTTCTGCTTCACTAAATGCAAGGCGCATAAATGGGGCTTTAGAAAGTCCTATGCCGTGCTCTCCACTCAATGTTCCCTCTAGCTCAATGGCGATTTTAAAAATCTCCTCTATGCACTCATAGCCTTTTTGTAGCTCTGCCTTGTCGCTTGGGTCTTTCACCATTACATTTACATGCACATTGCCATCGCCTGTATGTCCAAAGCAGGGAATCTTAAAACCATATTTGCCACTCAATGCGGAGATTCTATTAAGCAGCTCTGGGAGCGCGGAACGAGGAACGGTAATGTCTTCATTCAGCTTCTTTTTGCCATAGATTGTGATACTCTGGCTCACATTGCGTCTTGCAAACCACAGGTTTTGTGCCTCCTCGTCATTTTGTGCGATTTTAAAGTCAATGCAACCATTTTCTTTGAATCTCTGCTCCAAAATATCGAGTTGAAAATCAAGCTGCTGTTCCAAATCGCCATCAACTTGTGTAATAAGTATCGCCCCGGCATTTGTCGGTAACCCCTTATGGAATCGCTCTTCTACCGCATTGATACTCAAGTTATCCAAAAACTCCATTGCCACAGGCGTAATCCCACTTGCCATTGTCTTATACACAGCATTCATTGCAGATTCTATATCGTTAAACACGCCCATAGCTGAACGCGCAAACTTCGGCTTAGCAATAAGTTTGAGGGTAATTTCAGTAATTACTGCAAGTGAGCCCTCACTTGCTATAAGAATCCCCGCAACATTAAATCCTGCGACATCTTTAATTGTTTTTTTTCCTGCGCGAATTATATCACCATTTGGAAGCACTGCACGTAGTGCCATAACATAATCTTTTGTAATGCCATATTTTGCTGCGCGCATACCACCGGCATTTTCACTCACATTGCCGCCTAGTGTGCTGTATTCTTGACTTGCAGGGTCAGGTGGGTAAAATAAACCCTTTGCCTCCACAGCTTCTTGGAATATTTTATTCACCACTCCGGGCTGCACCCTCGCGATAAGATTCTTTTCATCAATCTCTAAAATGCGGTTAAAGTGTCGCTCCATAGCCAAAACAATGCCGCCTTTTACAGGTAATGCTCCACCTGTGAATCCACTTCCTGCACCACGTGGGATAATTGGAATCTTATTATCATTGCAATAGGTTAAAACCGCACTCACATCACTTTCATTTCGTGGAAAAACGACTGCTTCAGGCTCATATCGTTCTTTTGTTGCATCATAGCAATACGCCACCAAATGTGCCTTATCGTCATAGCAATTTTCTTCGCCCACAATGCGCTTTAGGACCTGTATATGTGATTTATTAAGCATATTTACTCCTTATGTGTGAGATGAAAGGCTTTGAGGCTTGGCTCTAAGAGGTTGTCATAGTAGCTAAAATAATTTTGCGATTTTTTGGAGCGCAATTTACTCGCAAGTGAGCCGGTATCAATTTTGTCAATACGAGAGAAAAACGGCGCACTGGTAGATTCAATCTGCATTTGTGGCAAAGCCACCTCCTCTAAAAGCGCGAAGCTTTGACAATCAAGTATGTTTATGCCATTTGAGGCAAAAATATATACGAGTCCCACGCTATAAATATTGCAAAACTCTTTAAAGTGCTTATGTTTTGGGTCATTAATGCCGTCTTTTGCCAAAAATGCCGCAAACATATCAATATGTATAAATTGTATCCGTTCGTGCGTAGGGGCGGATTCATTATAGCTTAGGATTTGATTGTAGCTATTTTGGTTTGGGGCTATGGCTATGGCTTTATTATAGAATCCACCAATAAGCACCTCATCGCCCTGTGTGGGTTCAAATGTGGGTGTAGGGAGGTATTTTTGTGCGATACTCTCAAATGGCTCATACTCTGCATAGGCTATATTATCCTTAATGCGCGTAATAGTAGTACTAGCAATAATCACATTGTAGCCATTTTTATGCGTGAGAATAATACCGCTTTGCCCGACTTTTAGCCCATTAGCCGCAAAGCTCACACTTTTAGGCTTTGCCTCAATAATACTTTCTCTCTTTGGCTTTATATCAATCCCATAAAGCACACTTACGCACAATAAAAATAACATTATGCCTCTCATCATTTCTCCTCTGCTTTTGCCTTGAGTTTATCATAGTGGCGTAAAAACCACATCACCCCAAATGCTAAACCGGGTGTTTTAGTAATCTCTGAATCTAGTGTGAATGCCTCAAGTTCGCTTACCTTTACTAACACAGATTCTATAACCTCTCCGTCAATGCCTCCACCGGCATTTACTCGATTATTTTCATCAATACTTGCATAAAATAATGTTTGCTTCGCGCCACTATGTCCCACTGCGGTGGAAAAATTTGTAATTAGTCTAAGCCTATCAACCTTGTATCCACACTCTTCAAGCACCTCTTCTTGTGCGATTTGCTCTAAGCTTTTTCCTGCCTTATCGACAAGTCCGGCACATAGCTCATAAGTGTAGCCTTTTGCTTGAGATTCATAATCAAGTTGTTTGAGGGGGTGTTCATTTGGCAATGTTCTTGCAAACACCGCTGGGCGAAATTGCTTCACAAAGAGCAAACTATCCTCCTGTCGATGATAGAGTAAAATCGCTACTGAATCTAAACTTTTCATAAAGTCCCATTTGCGTTTTACACCATTTTCACTATATAGCATACGGCGCGGTTTGATATATGGAGAATCCACACATTCACAAAAGTTTATATCACTGATATGTGAAAAATGCCTCATAGGGTTGCCTGTGGTGCTGCACTCTGTGCTTCTTGTGTATCTTTTATATCTATACCCTTTATATCTTGAGCTTCTTTCATAGAATTTGCTCCTGTGGAATCTGTATTATCCGGGAGATTTGGTTCTGTGCTTGGTGTGATAGTATTTACACTTTGGACTAGGGCTTCTTGCAAGTATGGCATAAATTGCTTTGTAAGCTCGATAAATGTTTCTTTATCCTTGCCTTGCAGTTCTTTACTTACAGCTTTCACGCTTGAGAGGGGATTGATTGGGACATTATTACGATAAAGTCCAAAATGCAAATGCGGTCCTGTGCTAAGTCCTGTCGAGCCAACCCGCCCGATGAGTTGTCCTCGCTTCACTGCTTTACCTACTCTCATACCCGAGGCAAAAGAATTCATATGTGCGTAAAGTGTTTTGAGATTGCCCTCGTGGCGAATTTCTATGAGGTTTCCATAACCTCCTCTTTTGCCGGCAAAAATTACTACGCCATCAGCTGCCGCAACAATGGGTGTGCCTTTTGGTGCAGCATAATCAACTGCATAGTGAGGACGCACCGTGCCAAGTATGGGGTGTTTTCTCCCAAGCGAGAATCTTGAGCTTATCCGCGCCCCTGCCACAGGAGTTTGTAATAAGAATCCTTGAATCTCCTTGCCATCTTGATTGTAATATCTCCCTTGATTATATCTAAAAATATAATGTGGTTTTTTGTTGATTTCTACCACTGCTGCTTTAATAGCGGCATTCTTAAGCGGTTTGCCTAGCCGATATTTACGCTCATAAATAAGTGCTAATCTATCGTTTTTCATCATACTTCTAAAATTGACACTACTTTTATAGGCATTTAAAAATTCACCAACCAAGCCACTATCGTGTGTCATTTCCATTAAATCTTGATAGGGGGATTTTTGGATAGAGAGGCTAATTGTCTGTTCCTGCTCGAAATAAATCATCGGCGTAAAGTCAAGCGTATAGCTATCCTCGCGCTTAAAGATGTGAATCTGCATACCATCACCTATGGGGATAAGAGCCTGAAGTAGTTCATCATCTTTGCCTAAAAGCGTATAGTAGGTAACCCCTGCATAAATTTCAGAAGTTAGCTCCTTGTCTTTTGGCGGGAGATTATAATACACGCTCGTGGGGATATTATACTTTTGAAAAAATGCAAAAAGCGTATATCCAGATTCCCAAGTCTGTGAGTGCGCCATTGCACCAAAACACAAGTTACTAAGTAAGCCCATAAGCATAAAGATTTTTTTCATACAATCCTCTTTTTAAGATATAGAATCTATCAAGCCTCTCACATTCTTTATGTAACATAAAGCGCGGATTCTAATATAAAAAGCTTAATAAAGATGTTAAAATACGCACTGCTTTTGCTATAAAGGCTAGGGCTTTTTGGCATTGTTTTTGCATATATTTTGCAGTTTTGTATGCAATTTTCGCTCATTTAGGGTGTTAGAAAATATACAAAATTAGCCGATGTA
Organism: Helicobacter sp. MIT 03-1616; assembly: GCF_000765685.2. Classification (NCBI taxonomy): domain Bacteria; kingdom Pseudomonadati; phylum Campylobacterota; class Epsilonproteobacteria; order Campylobacterales; family Helicobacteraceae; genus Helicobacter; species Helicobacter sp. MIT 03-1616. Next base: position 14,975 of record NZ_JROY02000015.1, read on the forward strand.
TAGTGCAATCTATTTGTATGCAAGTATAGATTAAGGAGTAAAAAATGGGCACAGGCTTAAGAAATTGGCTTATTCCTTCAATAAGCTTTGTAGGGCTTTTGTATATTTTACTACTGCTTGGGATTTGGGCATATCGTGTAGATTCGAGCACGCCGCTATTTAGTGGCGATAGTTATTCTAAGGGTGTAACAACGCTCAAAGATTTTAAGCAAGAATTGCAAGGATATGTAAAATAATGCTAAATCTTTTTTGTTTTTGGTCGATTTGGCATAAAATCACTTTATAAGGGGTGTCTTATGATAAATGGTGTAAATGCAAGCGTTGTCAGCACAAACGCACTTAACAGAGAAGTGCTTAATAGACAAAATGAAAATACCGAAGTAAAAGAAAAAGAGCAAGTACAACAACTCTCACGCGCAGAGCAAATCAAAGAGCAAATCAAAAATGGCGAATATAAGATTGATTTGCAACAAACTTCCGAAAAAATGGCATCAAATTTGCTTAACCTATAAGAAATTCCTCCATTAACACAAGTGTCATTATTGTGGGAGTGGAGCATATAGGATTTGGTTATGCTACATACTTACATTAATGGTGCAATAGCTGATTTAAAGGCTATCATAGAGCTTACACAGCTTGATAATACCGATATACAGAGTGCGAATCACGAGGCAATTTTTGGGCGACTTGATAAAAAAGATACATTGGTAAAGGCATTTGAGGAGAAAAAATCCCTTATCCACCAAGAAATGCTTTTACTCTGCAATAAGAATCCAAATAAATCCCTCAAAGATTTGCTTGATGATGAAACAAGTGATTTACTCGATTCTATGCGTGGCGCATTGAGTGAGCTAAAAATACTTAATGCCAATTACGCAAGAAGTGTTTTTGCGGTGGCAGAGTTTTATAATTCCCTAATGAAGCGCATTGTCCCGCACGAAAGCAACGGCTATGGCGATGCGTGTGCGCAAAGTCATTTACTCAAAATTCAAGCATAAGGTGCAGTATGGGCGGTATCCTTTCATCTCTTAATACCTCTTACACAGGTTTGCAAGCACATCAACTTATGGTTGATGTAACAGGCAATAACATTGCAAATGCGAGTGATGAATTTTATAGTCGTCAGCGTGTGCTTGTGCGCCCTGAACGTCCGCTTTATTATCAAGATTACAATCTCGGCAGAGGTGTGAGCACCGAGACTATACAGAGAATCCACGATGAATTTGTCTTTACACGTTATCGCAAGGCAGCTGAAGAAGCGCAGTATTATGATACACATTTTACGACTTTGCGTGAGGCTTCCGCATTTTTTCCCGAAGTCGATGGCGTAGGTATTTATAACGACTTAGAGGAGTATTTTAATGCGTGGAAAGATTTAGCAAAAAACTCTGTAGATCCCGCTCAAAAGCAAGTTTTAGCTAAAAATGCGCAGGTGCTTAGTAGGAACATACAAGATACGCGCTTTAGACTCGTGAGATTGCAACAAAAGGCGAGTGAAGAGCTTGAAGTAACGATAAATGAAGTCAATCGTCTTGCAAAAGAAATCGCCCATATCAATGCTAAGCTCAAGGAAATGGAAGACCAGCGCGAACTCAAACAAGCTAATGAATTACGCGATAGACGCGATGAACTAGAATACAATCTTCAAACGCTCGTTGGTGCGAATGTCTTTAAGAATCATTTGGATTCTAATGCTTCTATCCACCCAAAACTAGCGGACTTTGATGATGAGTATGTGCTGAATATCGGCTTTGGTTTTAATATCGTTGATGGTGCGATGTTCCACCCAATCGTGCTCAAAAAAGATGATAATCACCTCAACCTTAATCGCATATATTTTCAAGGTGATGATTTTAAGACTGTTGAAATTACTGACAAAATCGTGCAGGGCAAAGCAGGTTCGCTTATCTCACTTTATAATTCCGGAGCTGGAGGCACACGGGTAGGAAAGATTCAAGACTATATCAATCATTTGGATATTTTTGCAAAAGGGTTTATCGAGGCTACAAATGCTATCTACTCTCAAAGTGCGACAACACAGATTCGTAGCGATAAACTTGATGTATGGAGTCTTAATGCGCTTGTTGATAGTAACTATAATATTAAAACGGGTAGCTTTGATGTGGTCGTGTATAATATGCAGGGCAATGAAATAGGGCGCAAAACAATTAAAATCGATGAAATCACAACAATGAATGATGTTGTTCGTGCTATCAATGGAAATGACGATGACAATAAGGACAACAACGCTCTAAACGATATTGACGACTATTTTCGCGCATATTATGATAATGGATCTCAAGAGTTTAATATCATTGCTAAGAATCCTTCACAAGGGCTTTATGTCGCCATACAAGATAATGGGACAAATTTTACAGGTGCATTTGGTTTGAATAAGTTTTTCGAGGGCGATAGCGCACACAATATCACGCTTAATTATGAATATGCCAAAGATGCCACGCTCATACGCCCGTGGCTTGCCCCCGTGAATGGAAATTTTGAAGTAGCAAATATGATGCAGCAGCTCCAATACGATGATGTGGATTTTTATATGAATAAATTTGAGACAAAGCAAATGCGTATTTCTGAATTTTATCAATATCTCTCTGGACGTGTGGCAAACCAAACTGAAGCTACACAACGCACAAAAGAGACAAAAGATTCTGTGCTTTCTGCTGTCAAAAAGGAACATTTAGCGATTTCACAAGTGAGCCTTGATGAAGAAATGGTGAATCTTATTAAATTTCAAGGCGGCTACGCGGCAAATGCCAAAGTCATTACGACTATTGATAGAATGATAGAAACGCTACTTGGCATTAAGCAATAAATTCCAAGATTCTCAATTATGTTGAATATTCTTAGCAAAAGCATAAAAGATTTTTTCTCGCCTAGAATCTTAACACTCACGCTCTTACCTGCATTCTTTGGGATTCTTTTATGGGGGAGCGTGTTTTATGCGCTAGGCGATGAAATATTTGCTTACCTCTCAAGCTTATTTGTAGGCTTTTTGCCTGATTGGCTTGATATGGGCGGAATCATAGGGAGCATTATTCGATTTTGTGTTTCTTTTGCGCTTTATGCACTCTTTGGGTTTGTGTTTGTCGTGCTGATTTTGCTTACCAATGTCTTTTTTTCTTTATTTTATACGCCCTTTATCGTAGAATATGTGCGGCAAAAAGACTTCCCTCATCTGCCAAAAGCGCAATTTGGCTCATTCCTTGAATGTCTGCTTATTTTTGTGAAAACCTTTCTCCTCCTTGGATTCTTGGCACTGCTCTCATTGCTTTTGTATCTCATTCCATTTTTTGGCTCACTGCTCGGCTCTTTCGCGCTTTTTGTGGTGTGGTATATATTTTTTAAAAAAATGACTTTTTTTGATGTAGGCAGCTCAAGTATGCAGCGAGAGCAGTGGCAGATTCTCATTCACACTCAAGTGCTCAAAAACCACGCTTATGCACTTTTAGCCTATCTTTTTAGCTTTGTGCCATTTCTTAATTTTTTCCTTATGCCACTGCAGATTCTGCTTATCACGCATTATTTTTTCACAAGGCTTGATGAAATACAAAGTGTTAAAAATTCACACTAATACCGCTTTGCCAACTCACATAATCACCATATTTAAAAGTATCCCTCCATTGTATTTGTGCGTAAAAATCCCACTGCTTATAAACATTAAACCCCACAAAGCCGCTTGCTTGATGTGTATAGCCCCTTTGATTGGTAATATCTATAAAATAATCATAATTGCCAATAAGCCTTAGCTTCTCAAATCTCCCCACAATCCCACAATGTATATCTACAAATGCGTTATGATTTTTCACATAGTCATAACCCACAAGTGGCATAAGATAAAGACTAAAATTCCCCAGATATCCGCCAAATCCCGCTCCAAATGAAATTTTAGGCTTTAATCTCATATGTGTGATTTCATCAAATGGATTTTCAAAACTCACATCAATATATTTTGATAAGCTCTTCGTGCGGTATGAATCTGCTACCGAAAACAAATGCAACGCTTCTATTTTATCAATAAAAATGGAGCTATTCTCAAGATTCACATAGCCCTTTACACTCATAAGGCGAGATTCTATCAACTCTTTGTAAGCATTGTTTGCATTTGTTATATCAGCATAAATAGGCGAAAAATACATACCCATCATTGAATGACTAGCCCTAGATTCATAGCTTAATGAGAATTTTGCACTATCACGTGCTTTTAAGATTTCATTATAACCATATTTATCGCTAAAAGCTTTTTTCTCCTGTGGAATCTCCACGCTCACATTGTCCAAAAGCCCCGCATTTTCCAAGCTCTTAAGATACTCCACAGGCGTTTGATATGGTTTTAACTTTTGTGTATCAAATGCCTCATTTGCCACACTTAACACACTTTTTAAAGCGTCATTACAATTATGTGTGATGAAAGCATACTCCACAGGAATATCTTTAAGCTCCCATAAATGTGCCAAAAGCAAAGCCTTAGAATCTAAATCTAGCTTTAACCCCAACTTCCATAAACTCCGCTTTTCATTTTCAAGATATTCAAATGTATTATTATCAAGTGGTTGCAACGCATAAATACCACCAAGATTCCCCATTAATGCCCGAAAATACATAATAGGATTAAGCCCAAGCTCCGCATTAGCAAAAAAGCTTAATGAATAGCCCAAATACTGCCCTTTTTGTATGTTTAAATCACTCCTGCCCTTAAATGTTTTGTGTAAATCCGCCTTTGCCTCCCCCTCTAAAGCTAAAAAAATATGCCCCATAGCCGAACCCGGATATATATCACTCTCCGCAGCAAAAATAAGTGAGATTCTATCACTTGGCACAATCTCCAAAAACTCTTCATATTCCGCACAATGCGTTGTTTTAACCATCTCTTTTAATTGTGGAAAAAACCGCGATAAAAACATTGCTCTTGCAGGATAAGAACATAAAAAAGATGAAGTGTTTGTTGTGTTTGTATGAGCAGATTCTACATCAATGCCAAATGCCTGAAGTGTTGAAAGAAGCTCGGCTTGGGGATTTATCGCACCCAGCGGAGAGAGAAAAAATCCAGAATCCTGCCTTATAAGCGATGTTTTGCCGCGATAATGTAAAAGCTTTTTCCACTGAGAAAGCGAAGCAATAGAATGAAGCGAATAAGAATCTTTTATATAGGGCGGAGCACTCTGCCCCAAAGCAAAGCAAATTAAAAAGCTACAAAAAGCAAAAGACAACACGAGCCATTCAAGCTGTTTCATTTATTTGTAACGACTACTTTTGCTTATTTACACTGCGTTTTTTTCTTGGTTGGAATAATGAAATTTGGATTGCTATACACCCACATACTTCCTACCACATAATCTGTGAGAGAACCTAATGTCCCACCTGTTAAAATATTTCCCCAAAACCACCAACTGATCTCATCTTGACCAGCAACAACAAGTTTAGAATCTTCATAGCAAGGATTATCTTCATTCAAGACCCTAATCACAGCCCCCTTACGAGCAATTCTCACCTCACTTGGCACACTCACCTTTTGCCCGCCAATATCGGCAATCACACTATCCCCATTTCGCGTAGAAAGTTTCACTTTTTGTTTTGTTTGATTTGAGATAGTCGCACAACCACATAAATAGCAATAACACAGCTACCATAAAAACAAATGTTTTCATTTTGCTGCCTTATACACAGGCACGACTAATTCTTTGTTACTATATTCCCAAGCAGAACCTGTTGCCTGATCTACAATTATAGAAGTAAGACCGGGAAAAATTGCAGCAAGAACACCAAGTATATCTAAAAATACAACGGGACTTTCTTTAATACCACCGATGACAAAGGTGCTTGTATGACTATATTGATAACCTGGATTATCCTCTGCATACACATATACATCGGTAGGCTTTCTTGGAATCTTCATTGTTGTTGGTAATGTAACTTTCTCCTCATTAATAGTTACCACAACCTTTTCTCCATTTGAAGCCACTAGAGAAACTTGCTGTTTTGGAGTATTAGTAATCGTTGCGCACCCTCCAAATCCTAACATCAAAATCGCCACAATAACAATCCATTTTGCACTTTTTATCATACAAACTCCTTGTAAAAATTATTTGCAAATTAGTTTGCAAAATGGCATTCTATTTTTTTTTGTTTGGCTGAATCTTAAAAGATAAAAGAAGAAAAGTAGAATTTTTCCTTAAGTTGTTGCATAAATTTACAATATTTATAATACCTCACAATGCCACAAGTCGTAAAAAGTGTGCGAGATTTTTAATCCCAAGATTCTCGTCCTCGTGCTTGTTGTCTTTTATGTTTAATACTTTTTAATGGCTGTGCTTAATGTTAGAAATACAATGAGTAAAAGAAGTATTTTTGTAGAATCTCACCACGCTACAAGCGCATAAAGATTCTAAGATTGCCATTGATTGACACTCTTTTTCGCCTATGTATATATCGATTTTTACACCTTGAGAATCCAAAAAATGCAAAAATTGCTCCAATTCTAAAATGCAAGGTGGTGGAGCAATAAGCACGAGTTGGTTAAGCCTCTTTCGCGCTTGAAGTGTATTCTTAGCACATTGCAGTGCCTCACTTACACTTTGAATCTGTATTTTTTCCCTATTGCTTTGTATTCGATATTCTGCACCATTTGCTCCATAGCCCACTATCGCGTATAGATTGTGTATGTAAAAGCTAATGGCACGAGATATATCCTCGCACACATATCTATTAGGATTGTAATTTATTTTTTCACTCATTTTGCGCTTTCTTTGCGGTGCCTCACGTCCATATATGCGTTGAAACTAATCCTACTGAAGTATTTCTTATATAGAAACTAACCATTGCGAGGTGCAAAGGTAGAGATTCAACAAAATATTCTAAATTTATGTCAAGAAGCGAAAACTACTTTTGTTTTTTATCCATTTTAGCTCTATGACGCGCGCGCTGTGCCTTGCGCTGTGCGAGAAAAATGCGATAATTTGTCTCCCACCATAGATAATCTTTCTTGCTCCTGCGCGTAAGCTCTTTGTAAAGGGTGTTTGGCACGAAGGCTTCCACAAGAGACATAGATTCTTTGATGATGTCCTCTAAATCCTTGAAATTTGGATTTTCTTGCTCCTGCTCGAATATTTCAAGCTTTTTTAGTGTTTCTTTTGGCATCAGTTTGCGCTCTGCTTGAGATATATTAAGCAGCGGTGCTAGCTCCTCTCTATCTTTATCTGTAAGGACGAGTTTCTTTTGGATTTTTTTAGTCTTTACCGCAGAAATAGATTCATTAATCATTTTGTCAAGATCTTCAAAAGGACCATCTTGCTGTTCTTTTTCTAAAGCTTTAAGCTTTTTTAGTGTTTCCTCGGGCATTAATGCGCGTTCAGCTGCCGAAGTGCCAAGTAGTGGTGCAAGTTCTTTTCTGTCTTTGTCTGTTAGCGTGATGTTTAACATAAAACCTCCTTAGAATCCGCGAATCTCATCTGCAATCGACAATAATACATAAAAACATTTACAATCTCTTAAACATTTATTACAAAATCGCATAAATGTATCATTTAGCACATTTTAAGTGAATTTTGTGCGTAAATTTAATTTTTTTTTGACTTTAGCAAAAAAAATGTGTAATAATCAGGTGCAAATCACATTTTAAGGAGTAAGTATGGCGACTATCACATTAACAAATAATGAAACAAAAGAAAGCTTTGATTTCGACCTTATTGACTGCAATAGAGGACCAAAAGCGGTAGATTTTTCTAAACTCTTTGAGCGCACGAATATTTTTTCTTATGATCCGGGCTATGGCAGCACAGCCGGGTGTAAATCGACTATTAGCTATATTAATGGCAAAGAGGGTGAGCTCCTCTATAAAGGTAAGCCAATAACAGAGCTTGTGGAGAAGTATCGCTTTACCGATGTGTGTAGGCTACTCATCACAAATGAAGTACCAAAAAACGAGACCGAATCTAAGGAGTTTGAGCTTGAGCTAATGCACCGCAGTTTCTTGCACGAGGGACTTATTAATATCTTTAAGGCTTTCCCAGATACAGCGCACCCTATGGCAAATCTCTCTGCTTCTCTCTCTGCACTTTCGACTTTCCATTTTCATCATTTAGATATGACAAATGAGGAAGATCGACAAGTAATGGCAAGACGCGCCATTGCGAAGATTACCACACTTGTAGCTTTTGCCTATCGCCATTCTTTGGGGATTCCATATATTTATCCTGATGTGGCGCGAGGCTATGTGGAGAATTTCCTCTATATGCTCCGCGCATATCCGGGTGGCAAGATGAAACAAACAATTAAGGGTGAATTGGAAATTACACCTTTGGAAGTTGAGGCTTTAGATAAGATTTTTATTCTTCACGCTGACCACGGGCAAAATGCTTCTACAACGACTGTTCGTAATGTCGCTTCCACTGGCGCACATCCTTATGCTGCTTTGAGCGCGGGGATTAATGCATTGTGGGGTGCTGCGCACGGCGGGGCAAACGAAAAAGTGCTTGATATGCTCAATGAAATCGGTGATGCAAAAAATGTTGATAAGTTTATCGCTAAAGCAAAAGATAAGAATGATCCATTTAGGCTTATGGGCTTTGGGCATCGTGTGTATAAAAACTACGACCCACGCGCGAAGATTCTAAAGAAGCTTAAAGATGATTTGGATAAGAGAGGCATTAAAATGGATTCGCGACTAAGCGATTTGGCACATAAAGTCGAGGAAGTAGCACTAAGCGATAGCTACTTTGTAGAAAGAAATCTTTACCCAAATGTTGATTTCTACTCGGGCATTATTTTATCTGCACTTAAGATTCCTGTATCACTCTTTACCCCAATTTTTGTTATTGGACGAATGCCCGGCTGGTGCGCACAGCTCTTGGAGCACATCAAAGATCCTGCAACGAGAATTACACGACCAAGACAAGTATATATAGGAGATTAACTCAAGTGTATTTAAGGGTTTTTGGCTATAATGTCGCCCTTAAATTTTCATAAAGGATACAGAAATGTTAGAAGGACAAATTAGAAAGAGTATTTCAAAATCAGAGGCAAAAGCCTTGAGGAATGATGGTTATCTAATTGCAAACATCTATGGCAAAGGACAGGAGAATATTCACTGCGCCTTTAAGATTAATGACTTTATCAAGGAAGTCAAGCATAAAAGCACTTTGATTTTCCCTGTAAAAGTCGGTGGGAAAACCTTAGATGTGGTGATTCAAGAATATCAAAAAGATCCTGTAACGAATACTATTATTCACGTGGATTTGCTTTTAGCACAAAAAGGCGTGACTTGTAAGTTTAAAGTGCCTGTGTGCACTAAAGGAAGCGCGAAGGGCTTGAAAAATAAAGGTGTGCTTTTTATTTCAACAAAGCGCATTAGCGTGAAATGCATTCCTGAAAAACTCCCAAATACTTATGAGATTGATGTGAGTAACTTAGATGTGGGGGATTCTATTCTTGTGCGTGATTTGCCACAAATTGAAGGTGTTAGCGTTATCAATCGTCCATCAGTAGCAGTTGTTGGTGTTATCAAAGCGAAATAATGTCCTGCTTCCTTGTTGCAGGGCTTGGTAATCCGGGTGCCAAATACGAAAACACTCGGCATAATGTCGGTTTTATGGTGCTTGATTTTTTATCTCAAGAATTAGGTTTTACCTTTAACTTTGATAAAAAATTCAACACACAAATTGGAAGCATACACATAGATTCTCACAAAATCTTTTTTCTCAAGCCCCATACTTTTATGAATCTCTCTGGTGAGTCTATCGCTCCTTTTGCTCGGTATTTTAATATTACACGCATTTTAGTAATACACGATGATTTAGACCTTGCCTTTGGCGATGTGAGATTCAAACTCGGCGGCTCAAGTGGCGGGCATAATGGCTTAAAATCCATTGATAAGGCTATGGGGGAGGACTATCTGCGATTGCGCTTTGGCATAGGTAGAAACACACAGCAAGATGTTATAACTTATGTGCTAAGTGATTTTAGTGCGGAGGAAAAAAAACAGCTTTGCGCCACAATGCCCTGTATGCGCGATGCCATTATGTATTTTTATACTACGCAAGAAAATACACAGCAGATTCTATCAATCTTACAAAATCGCTTTACGCTAAGGCAGAGCAAGATAGAATCAGCATATTGCAAAAGATGAGAGAAAGTGATTTTGTGGATTCAAAAGGATAATATATGATGTTTCGTTTTGTCGGGGCGCAGTATTTGAAATATTTTTTCATTATCTTTCTCGCATTGGAAGGGTTTTTTCTCGCTATAGATACGCTTAAATATATCGATGACTTACCAGATTCTGCAAACTTATTAATTCTTTTTCTCTTTTATGATGGCATCTATGCCCTCACTTATACCTTGCCGATTTCGCTCGTGCTTTGCTCAATTATTTGCTATATGGCATTGCTTAAAAGCGTTCAGTTCACGGCACTTATGGCTTTAGGCTATTCTAAGTTACAGATTTTATTCCCACTGCTTATTATTTCAAGCATTTTTACCGCCGGATTTATTGGGCTCAATAGCACCTCGTTTGCATACGCGCAAGAATATGCGGAGGGTATTATTTACCAAAATACACAAAATGTGCGCGAGAATCTTCTGCTTAAAAGTGGCAATCAATACATTTTTTTGCGTAAGCTCTACCCCCTTTCCAATGGCGAGGCAAGGGCGGAGGGTATTAAGATTTTCGTGCTTGATAATGAACATAGACTGATTGGTTATCACGAGAGCAAGGAGGCATTTTTTGAAAGTAATACGTGGATTCTAAAAAATGCAAAAAGTGTGAGTATTTCCCCAACACTTACTTTGGGGGATAATCCACTGCAAATGAGCGTAAGCGAGGAGTTAGAGACGCTTCAAGGTTTTAGCTCTAAGGTGCTTGAGACAATTGCGCAAGATAAACCGATAGCTTCATTGATTGATGCTCTTGCTTCGCTACACATCGCGCATAAGCAGGGTGTAAGCACAGACAAGATACGAGCGATTTTGTATGGACTGCTTATTGTTCCATTTTTTGTGCCACTTTGTATTGCTATCATCGCTTATTATATCCCTTCCTTGCCTCGCTATGGGAATCTCACGCTCATTAGTTTTGTGTGTATTATTGGGGCTTTGGCTATTTGGGGGTTATTTTTCTCCCTCTCGCAATTAAGCGTAGCAGGGCTTATTTACCCTGAATTAGGGTTATTACTCCCTATGGGAATCTTATTTGTTATATTTTTGTGGCATATTCGACATTTAAACAAAAAGTTTTCATAAAATGCAACAATTTAAAGCAAAACTAACAAAAAACTAGGCATAATCGCCATACTCATACTCAAAAGGGGTTACTATGGATGATAGAGTTTTTACCTTTGCAGGGTTGATTAATGCTAATCACGACTTTGTTATTGGCTTTCACACTATCCTTGTGGCAATTATTATACTTGTTCTTGCGCGATATGCGACATATAAGATGCAGGTCGTGCCCAGCGGCATTCAAAATGTCTTTGAGTTTATTATCTCTGGCATCATTAATTTCTCTAAGGATATTGTGGGCGAGGAAGTAGCACGCAAATACTTTCCACTTGCAGCCACTATTGCATTTTTAGTATTTTTTGGTAATGCCATCGGTATTATCCCGGGATTTGAAGCCCCGACTTCTAGTTGGAGCTTCACATTGGTTTTGGCTTTGGTTGTATTTTTCTACTATCACTTCGAGGGCATTCGTGCGCAAGGTATAGTGAGATATATAAAACACTTTATGGGTCCTGTGTGGTGGCTCGCTCCGCTGATGTTCCCTGTGGAGATTATCTCTCACTTTTCGCGCATTATTTCGCTTTCATTTCGTCTCTTTGGAAACATCAAGGGTGATGATATGTTCTTGCTTGTTATGCTTATGCTTGCTCCTTGGGTTGTGCCTGTTGCGCCATTTGCAATCCTTACCTTTATGGCATTGCTCCAAGCGTTTGTATTTATGATTCTTACCTATGTATATATTCACGGCGCAGTAGCCGTTGATGCAGAGCATTAATTTTATTGCTCTTCTTATTACCCCCTCTCTTAGCGGGGGATATATTTCTAAACTTGCTTCTTGTGTGCCGACATTAGGCGCGAATTGGATAATGTATCGCTCACAAAGTGATGAGTTTGTGCCTCACTTTATAGAGTTGCTTTCTCCTTTGAATAAAACGCTTTTACTGAATCTCCCCTTTACAAACCTTACGCAGATTTTAGAGCTTTCTACACATTTTGGAGGAGTGCATTTAAAATCTCATCTTATAGATTTTATTACGCCACTAAGGGCAGCATATGCGCCAGATTCACAAAAGATTATAGGATATAGCGCACACAGCATAGCTGAAGTATTGCGTGCTTTGGAGTTTGGTGCAGATTACTGCACTTTAAGTCCTATATTTTCTACACCCAATAAACCCGCCCCGCTCGGCTTAGAAATTTTAGAGCAAATCCCTTGCGCCTTGCGCTCAAAGGTTATCGCATTAGGTGGTATCACAAAAGAGCATATTTTACTTTTACAGAATCTAGGTTTTGGAGGCTTTGCGGGGATAAGCTATTTTGCAATTTAGCCTTTTTGTGTAACGCACATTTATGTGCTCTTAGAATTTATATGAGAATCTTAGAGATTCTATAATTTCTAGTCATAACAAAATACTGCCTTGCCATTATTCCTCTTTGAAGATTCTATAACTTATCGCATACTCAAATAACTCCCAATATCGCTTTCCAAAGTGTTTTTGATATTCATTTAAGCTAAAGCTTGTATCTGTGGATAGAAGCCCCAAATCCTCTTTAGAATCTGCCCACATATAGCCCACCTCGCTACGGAAAGGATAAATGCCATTTTCATCAATCCACACGGCTTGATTGTAGCCAAAAGCGCGCCGTTTATCGTCTTTAGGGGCAAGTATATTGCGTCCTCCTACGCTGATATAAGGTGTTTGAGACAGGCTTAGCTCATAGAGTGTGGGGAAAATATCCTTGTGTGAGCCTATGCGTGTAGGGTCATAATGTGTTTGTGTAGCATACATTTGTGGCACATAGAGATACAGAGGCACGGCATAGTAGAGGGCTTTATCCGTGCTGGGATTATCGGCAAAATCCCTCACGCGATGGTCGCCACTTGCTACTATAATCGTATTTTGGGCTAAATGTGAATCTTTAATCCTATCCATAAACTCCCCGAATGCGTCATTAGCATATTGATAGAGCAAGGCGGAGATTCTAAGCTTATCGTGCGCTTGATTCTTCGCTTTATTTTTTAAGGTATCGCTTAGTGCAATGGGTTTTGGCACATAGTGTTGCGGTAGATGATAGGGCGGGTGATTGCTCGTAGTGAGTATAGCGATAAATGTAGGTTTTGTGGCGTTTTGCAGAATCTCAAAAGCGAGATTATACGCATATTCATCAGGCACACCATAGGTATTTTTATCATTCTTACTCTGTGGAAATCTCTCTAAAAGTGTGAGCATATCATAAACCTTGTGTGCGCCCTGCGTGATGATAAACTCTCCCAAACCCTGCCAAGATGCGTAGCCGGAGGTAATATATACTACCTCATATCCTGCATTTGCGTATATGAAAAAAGGATTCAGCATAAGAGACGTTTTTTTATGCGCACCTAAGGAGATTTGAGCACTTGGGCTATCAAAGAAAAGGGCGGCAAGTGAAGGTGCTGTGCCATTAGCTCCACTTAAAAAACGATAAAAGACAAAATCTTCATTAAAATGCCTCCTCAAAGCCCCGAGTAGGTCATTTGTATCTTTATCGTCAAAAATCAGCATATTGCTCCCAAAACTCTCCATAAGATTCAAAACAATATGCGGTGGATTTTCGCGTAAAAATACAGAATCTGCACTCGTGTGCGAAATAGGAAAAAGTAAAGATTCTAATTGCTCTCCTTTTTCTTTTACAGGCGGGTGAAAGAGGGCAGCTTCCTTATAATTACTCTGTGCCCAGTCAAATGCAATAAGCGGATTTGTAGCTAGGTGATTAAAAATAGGTAGCGTAGAAATATAATGATTATCCTCTTTGATAGGAAAAGTGCCAAGTGAGCCACGCGCTGCAATCAATAGGAGTGCAATAAGGAGGAGTTGGACGCAAACAAGGTATAGAATCTGCACATAAAGATTTGTAAAATGAGCAAATCTCATAAATAAAGAGAATAGAGGGATTTTGTAAAGATAGAGACAAAAGATACCAAAAGCAATCGCACAAAGCACACCAATAACCAATGGATAGTCCTGCCACATAATGGAGAGAATAGCGAGAGTATCATCATCTTTGAATCCAAAGATAAAAATATCGATTTTGCTCCCATAAGTGCGGAAATAGTAGAAATTAATAATAGCCGCCGCCATAAAGACAAAGCCAAGCAAAAAGGTATAAATGTGGGGGATTGTTTGTGAGAGGAAAGAGTAGATTCTATGCTTTGCCCCCCCCCCCCGTTAAAATATATGCTATAAAGCAAAGAGATTGTGTGATGTAATGTAGGGCTACAAAAATGAGTAGAGCGATGCCGATACTTCGCATATCAAGCTTTGCACCCATAAGCCACATTGCGCCAAAGTCGCTTAAATGCTCTTGCCATAGATTCATAGGTAAGTAATGGGCTACCATAATGCCACGTGTGATAGTGCATAAAATAAAAAGTGCAACACAAAGGAGCAAGGTGCGCTGTATCAAAATGCTATTGATGATATGAGGCATTTCGTTATTCATTATGGATTTTTTGCTTACTTGTGTATTCATTATTCTCCTTTGTGGGTTAAATGTGCTTAGATTATAAAATATTAAAGAATCTAGCAGAAGCGTAAATCGTTATATTCGCTTGGGATAAAATAATCTCTAGCTTTTAGAATCTGTGGATAAAATCCTGCTTTGAATCCTAGCTCAAAAAGCCTATCCACCGCTTCAATCTCAATTTCGCTCATAGAAATAGAATCCGCATTTGCATAAAGGCTAAGATATGTATCAAGCTCCTTTGCATTCACGCGTATAATGCCTCGTTCCAAAAGCATTTGGCTTAAAATAGCTTTGTTTTGCACTCCAAGTTGCACGGCTTTGGTAAGCATAGATTCACACTCTATGGCGGTGGTAAGTGGCAATGAGCGGCGCAGCGCCATACCACCCAAAGGCAGAGGCAGCTCACCACCGCTAAGATTCTGCCATATGTCCCAAAGTTCGGATTCTACGCAGAGATTTTCATTAAAATTTAAAATGGATTCGTGTATGAGCACACCCGCATCGACTTCGCCACTTAGCACGGCAGATTCTATATCGAGGAAATTTTTATACACGATGCGCGCATCAGGATAGGCTATGCGGAAAATCATCGCATTTGTTGTATGTTCCCCGCTTAAAGCGACTTTGAAATGCTTTTTTAGAATCTTATCTTTTTTTCTAATGAGCTTTGGTCCATAGCCATTGCCAAAACTCACTCCTGTGCGTAAAAGTGCGTAATTTTGCGCCACGAGCGGATAAAGTGCAAAAGAAATTGCACTAATATCGTATTCGCCTTTTAATGTCGCAAGATTGAGTGTTTGAATATCTTTTGCGGTGTTGTTAAAACATAACTTTTTAGAATCTACCCACCCAAAAACAATCGCATAATACATAAATAAATCATCGGCATCAGGGCTATGAGCGACACTTATCATTATCTCTCCTCTTCTTTTGTCAAAATTATAAGGATAATTTAGTCAAACTTAGATAAAATCGCACTATTTTACGCACAAACTTACAAAAAAAAGGATAATTGATGATAGATGAGAAAAAGCAGAAAGCCATTGAGTTAGCCTTAAAGCAAATTGATAAAGCATTTGGTAAAGGTGCTTTGGTGAGGCTTGGGGATAAGCAGGTAGAAAAGATAGATTTTATCTCCACGGGCTCACTCGGGCTTGATATGGCACTTGGCATTGGTGGTGTGCCTAAGGGGAGGATTATTGAAATCTATGGTCCAGAATCAAGCGGTAAAACAACACTAAGCCTTCAAATCGTGGGAGAATGTCAAAGAAATGGCGGAATCTGCGCCTTTATAGACGCTGAACACGCACTTGATGTATATTATGCTAAACGTTTGGGTGTGGATACAGAGAATCTGCTTGTGTCTCAACCTGATACGGGCGAACAAGCACTTGAGATTTTAGAGACACTCACACGCAGTGGTGCAGTGGATTTAATTGTTATAGATTCAGTGGCTGCGCTTACGCCAAAAGCAGAAATTGAGGGCGATATGGGAGACCAGCACGTAGGGCTTCAAGCGCGGCTTATGAGCCACGCCTTGCGTAAAATTACCGGTGTGCTTCATAAGATGAATGCGACTTTGATTTTTATCAACCAAATTCGTATGAAAATTGGCACTATGGGCTATGGTAGCCCAGAGACTACCACCGGCGGTAATGCGCTTAAGTTTTATGCGAGTGTGCGTATTGATGTGCGCCGCATTGCTACACTCAAGCAAAATGAGCAACAAATTGGCAATAGAACTAAGGCAAAAGTCGTCAAAAATAAAGTTGCACCACCATTTCGCGAGGCAGAATTTGATATTATGTTTGGCGAAGGCATTAGTAAAGAGGGTGAGATTATCGATTATGGTATCAAGCTTGATATTATCGATAAAAGTGGTGCGTGGCTTAGCTATAATGACAAAAAGCTAGGACAGGGGCGCGAGAATGCAAAGCTACTTCTCAAAGAGGATAAGGCTTTGGCAGAAGAAATTACTGCAAAGATTAAAGAGCAAATTGGTGCAAAAGATGAGATTCTGCCTCTGCCCGATGAGCCAGAAACTAACGAATAAAATAACAAGGAGAATACAATGGTTTATATAGAGCATATTGACGCACAAGAGGTAATGGATAGTCGTGGAAACCCAACGGTTAAAGCAATAGTAAGGCTAAGTGATGGCACAAGGGCAAGTGCAATAGTGCCAAGTGGTGCAAGCACAGGTAAGAGAGAAGCCCTAGAGCTACGAGATGGCGACAAGGAGCGCTATTTAGGTAAGGGTGTGCTTAAAGCGTGTGCAAATATCAAAACAGAGATTGCTGCACAGCTTGATGGCGTATCACCTTATGACCAAAGCAAAATTGACCTTATCCTTAAAAAGATTGATGACACAGATAATTATTCAAAACTCGGTGCAAATGCGGTGTTGGGTGTGAGTATGGCAATAGCTCGTGCAAGTGCGCAGTGCTTACATTTACCTTTGTATCGTTATTTGGGTGGCAGCAATGCGCTTACTATCCCTACACCTATGCTTAATATTATTAATGGTGGCTCACACGCTGATAACACGGTGGATTTTCAAGAATATATGATTATGCCTCTAGGCTTTGATACTTTTGCGGAGAGTTTGCGCGCTTCAGCTGAAGTGTATCATCACCTTAAAGCAATTTTGAAAGATTCTGGACATATTACAAGTATTGGCGATGAGGGGGGATTTGCTCCTAATTTAAAAAATAATGAAGAACCTATCGAGGTTATTCTTAAAGCCATTGAAAAGGCGGGGTATAAGCCACTCGAAGAAATTGCGATTGCACTTGATGTGGCAAGTAGTGAGCTTGTAGGGAAAGATGGAAATTATCATCTTGCAGGAGAGGGCAAAGTGTTTGATAGTGCGGGTATGATTGAGTATTATGAGAAACTTGTCGCAAAATATCCTATTGTCTCTATTGAGGATGGCTTGAGCGAAGATGATTGGGAGGGCTGGAAGCTCCTTACGCAAAAACTTGGAAGCAAGATTCAACTTGTGGGTGATGATTTGTTTGTTACAAATAAAAAGATTTTGCAAGAGGGGATTGATAAAAATGTTGCAAATGCCATTTTGATTAAACCTAATCAAATTGGGAGTGTGAGTGAGACAATGCAATCCGTGCGTCTTGCCCAACGCAATAATTATAAGTGTATTATGAGTCATCGCAGTGGCGAGAGTGAGGATACCTTTATCGCGGATTTTGCGGTGGCACTTAATACCGGCGAGATAAAAACAGGTTCAACAGCGCGAAGTGAGCGCATAGCAAAATATAATCGCTTGCTTGAAATTGAACGTGAGGTGAGTGATACAGAATATATTGGCAAGAGCCTTTTTAAACGATAAAGGTGCAGAGCTTAAAGGCATACGATGAGCGCATACGATGAGCTACTAGGTGAGCCACAAAGATTAAAGAGACTATTTTATATTAATCGTGTGTGGATTATTATTTTTGGTGTTGTGATTGCGCTGGGCGTGTATATAGGGTATCTGCTCTTTGGTAATAATTCTGTGGAAGTGCTTTTATCTTTACACAAGCAAAAAACATATTTTATAGAGGAGGCTCATAAAATGCAGGAGCAAAACGCGCTTTTGCAAAGGCAAATTTTTGAGCTAAAAGGAGCAGATTTTGAAAAAGAAAATCCTAAGAAATAGCGTATTAATTGTAAGTCTATGCGTGTGTACCCTATGGGCGAGGCAAAATCCTTTTGAATCTGTGATTACACAAAAAGAGGAGGAGCATAACGCACAGGGTATGCACCAAGACCCGCTTTCTAGCATAGAGTTTGTTTTGCCTAGCACCGCGCGAGTGTTAAAAAGCGTGCAGGTTACCTATCAAAATCTTGATGGCTCTATTGAAAATAAGATCATTCAGCTTGATGAGAGTATTGATTGGCACTATCCTTTACTTATCTCGCAAAAAGCCCAAGGTGCTACTTACAAAGTGGAAAATCGCTTTAAGCTCGGCGAATTTGAGATTATCATCAATCATAGTAAGCTTTTTATCGCCACGCGTAAGAAATTATTGCGTGATTTTATTTTGCCTAAGCCCTATCGGTTAGTTCTTGATTTTGAAGGTGTAAAAAGCAACGAGCATCAGCAGCTTAAACTCGATAAGAAATATTTTAGTGATGCAGAAATCTCCACGCACGAAGGATTTTATAGAGTCTCCATAGGTTTTGATGGACGATATAAATATCACATCTCCCCACAACGCGATGGTTTTGTGATTAGCTTGGAGTAGATGTTGGAGAATATTGTTTTAATTGGCTTTATGGGGAGTGGCAAAACGACCATAGGTAGAGAAATTGCGCTTTGCGGCGGGAGATTCTTACTCGATACAGACCAGCTCATAGAGCAAAATATGGGTAAAAGTATAAAGGATATTTTTGCTTCAGTAGGCGAGGAGGGATTCCGCCGCATAGAATCCCAGCTCATCTTGTGGCTCTCTGCTAATGTAAAAAACGCAGTTATCGCTACAGGTGGGGGAATGCCAATCTATAATGACATTCGATATATGGGTAAGATTTTTTTTCTTGATGTGGGCTTTGAGTGCATTAGTGAGCGAATGAGCAAGAGTGAGCGGGCGAAGCGACCTCTTTTTGCAGACATAACAGAGGCGAGGCGACTCTATAATGAGCGCAAAAAGATATATGAGAAACAAGCTCATTATGTGGTGAGCGGTGTAAGCTCCATAACAGAGAGTGCGAGGCAGATTATAGAATGTGCGGAGCAAAAACACAGAATCTAGGCTTTATGTAACAAACCTTATGATATATGTATCATTTTTTGCTACAATTAGCACTTTTACAACAAGGGGTAATAAAGTGGAATTTATTAATCTTAAAGCGCAGTATGAATGCTACAAAGGTGATATTGATAGGGCTATGCAAGATGTGCTGAACTCATCGCAGTTTATTATGGGTAAGGCAGTGAGTGATTTAGAATCTGCTATGTCTGTTTATGTGGGTTCAAAACACGCTATAGGTTGTAGCAGCGGGACAGATGCGCTTATTTTGGCACTTTTGGCACTTGATATTAAAAGTGGCGATGAGGTGATTACCTCACCTTTTAGCTTTATTGCGAGTGTGGAGGCGATAATGCTCCTTGGTGCGAAACCTGTGTTTGTGGATATTGATGAAGGGACTTATAACCTTAATCCAGCTCTTTTAGAATCGGCTATTACACTTCAAACAAAGGCAATCATTCCTGTGGCGATTTTTGGGCAGATGGCAGATATGGAATCTATTAATGCAATCGCCGCAAAGCACAATATTCCTGTGATTGAAGATGCCGCGCAAAGCTTTGGGGCAAGTCAGATTCAAAAAGGTAAAAAGATAAAATCTTGTGATGCAAGCACAATCGCCACTACGAGCTTTTTCCCAAGCAAACCTCTAGGCTGCTATGGTGATGGCGGGGCAGTATTTACAAATGATGAAGTTTTGGCTCAAAAGCTTCGCTATCTCCTCAATCACGGACAGACAGAGCGATATAAACATAGTTTCATTGGGTTAAACGCGCGACTAGATGCGATTCAAGCAGCGATATTGCAGGTGAAGCTAAAGCATTTAGATAAAGAGATTGATAAAAGGCAGGATATTGCAAGGGTGTATGATGAGAATCTTAAAAATGTGATTACACCTTTTGTTGCTCCAAATAATACAAGTGCGTATGCGCAGTATTCTATCCGCACCCACAATCGTGCAGAGCTTATGAAAAAATTAGAATCCGCTCATATTCCTTATGCGGTGCATTATCCTATTCCGCTGCATTTGCAAGAGGTAGTGTGTAAAGTGTATGGATATAAAAAAGGCGATTTTCCTGTGAGTGAGGTGGTATGCGAGGAGATTTTATCTTTGCCTTTTAGCCCATTCCTTACAGAAGATGAGCAATGTCAAGTGATAAGGGCAGTCAATGGATAAACCTGTGCGAATTGCCCTCTTTGGCATTGGTAAAATGGGGCAAAATCATTTAAGAATCCTGAGTATGCTTAAAGATGTGGAAGTTGCATTCCTTTATGATGTAAATGAGGAATTGTGCGTGGATTTAAGCAAAAAATTTGGCATTAAGATTCTAGAAAATCTTGATAGCGACCTCAAAAGTTGCGATGGAGCAATTATTGTAACACCTACTTTTACGCATTTTGACTATATCAATAAAGTCAGTAATTGCGTGAAAAATATCTTTGTAGAAAAGCCTCTTACCAATACATTAGAATCTACACAAGTGATTGTTGATCTTGCGAAACAAAAAAATCTTAATATCCAAGTGGGTTTTATTGAGCGATATAATCCCGCTGTGATTACCCTGCGGCAAATCTTAGGCGCAAATAAGCATAAGATTATTAATATTGACCTCACACGCACAAATAAAATGAGTAGTCGCATCACAGATGTAGATGTGGTGATTGATTTGATGATTCACGATATTGATTTGGCACTGCGCTTTAATGGCGAGGTAGTGGATATTTATGCACACGGTGTGATTGAAAAAGGAATGATTGAATATGCGCGTGCGTGTCTCGTGCATCGCAATGGGGCGTTTTCAAATATCGTGGCAAGTCGTATCACACATAAGCGCAAACGGCAGATTTCTATCACGACTGAAGATGAATACATTGATTGTAATTTGTTGCATAAGGAGATTTTTGTAGATAAGCAGAGCTTTGAGCAGCGGCTTGATAATGTTTCCGTTTGTGCAAGCACAGAGACGATTGAGGTGCGTGGGCAGGAGGCATTGCTTGCGGAACTCATTGATTTTGTGAATCTATGTAAAAATAAGCCAAGCATAACTTCAAACCGCCCCAATGAGCGCGAGGGAATGGAGGCGATGAAAATCGCCCATCAGATTCAGAATCTTATACATAATGGACGTTAAAGAGAGTTTTATAGAATCTTTTAAGCGCAAATCAACTTATTTTAAGTAAAATCAGATTCTAAAGCTTTTTTAAAGGAATGGGAGTAAAAATATTTTGGGAATCTACACGCATTAACCTTAAAAAATCATTAAACACACTCTCACACACTTTTCTTTTTTATCCCTTAAAAACATTTTATCTTGTCTCTAGTCTTTGTCTATCATTTCTCTATTCATTGCTTTTGCTTAGAGCTTTTTTAAAACTTTGGAAATTAATTTCCATACATATTAGATTCTAATATAAGGGAAAAGGTAATATAAGATTCTCTTTATAGTAATTTTATTTGTAATAGAATCTGTGTCATTATATTTCAGCTAGAATATTTTATAAAGCTTAAAAAACTTTTTGCCTTGAAGCTAATCTTAAGTTGTTTTTAAATTTTATTTTTTCTGTTCTTAAGTTAAAAAAATATGAAGTTTGCTATGAAGTTTTTTTAATTTTGTATCGAAGTATGAATCTTGAAATGCTCTTAAGTTTGTGGCAAAGTTGTATTCAATTTAAGTGAAATTGTTAGTCTATGATTTTGTATTGAATTTGAAGCAAAGTTGATATGAAA
>NZ_JROY02000016.1:0-27577 GCF_000765685.2 Helicobacter sp. MIT 03-1616
CTGGAGTCCTTTTATCGCGGGGAAAGGCTCGATTTTAGAAAATCCCGCACTTAAAAGCATTGCACAAAAATACAACAAAACACCCGCACAAGTGGTTTTACGATTTTTGATTGAACAAGGAATCTCTGTCATACCAAAAACTTCTAAAAGAGCAAGAATGCAAGAAAATCTTAATGTCTTTGATTTTTCTTTAAGTGCGCAGGATATGCGGATTCTTAAAGGGTTTGATACAAATAAAAGTGCATTTTCTTGGACGAATAATTAGGGGAAATTAGGTATAATCTTGCGTTTTAGTTTGCTTTATCCACCTAACCCCACCGCCTTTGTGTCTCTAAGATTTTAAAAGAGACAATCCAAAGCAGCAATCCCGCAAAGGCAACACAAGAGAGGGCGATATACGCATAAAAATATCCATAATATTGCGCTATAAATCCTCCCAAACTCCCGCTTAGTGCTGCGCCTATGCTGCCAAGAGTCATCACACAGGCAAGGGCAGCATTGATATGTCCGCTTCCGCGCAACATTATCGCTACTAAAACAGGTAAAATCACGCCTGTAATCCCGGCTCCAATGCCATCAAGAATCTGTGTAGCGACCATTCCGATAAGATTTTCAAAATGCGCTGCTATGCCCCCGCGCATAATAAGAGCAACAAAGCAAAGAGCCATTAGGATAAAATAAACTTGAGAAAAGCGGGGAGCAACTGCAAGAGAATGAGGACGCGTGAGAATCTTCATACACACGAGCGAAACCGCAATCATTGTGCTTTGAGCAATAAGGATTGTCGCAGCTGCATATGCCCCGCTAGAATCAATGCCAAGCGTGTGCGCCCTTTGACTAAGCAAGGGGAGCATATACGCATTACTCAAATGAAAGCAAAACATCGCCGCACCCAAGATAAGCACGGATTTATCGCTTAAGGCTTCCCATAGAGATATACTCGTGTCGTCCTCTTGCCCCCTTGCGACTTTATGATTAATGCTACTACTGCGTATAAGGCTAAGAAACAAAAGTGAGAATACGCCCATAAGCGCGGTAATCACAAAAATCGCACCGATTCCATAATAAAATGCGAATCCAAGACTAAGCAATGCGCTAAAGGCTGTTCCTGCGTGTTTATAGGCTTCATTGAGGCTCACTTGTCTGCTATAATCAGATAGTCCCACGATTCCAAGTGTGAGGGCTGCAAATGCGGGAGCAAGGCACACTCCGCACAGAGCTACACTCATTTGGGCTAAAAGCGTAAAGCCAAAATGTGGGTAGAAGTAATTTGCCAAAGTCGCAAAGACTATGGCGAGGATACAAAAGGCTATCAGGGCTTTTTTGTGCGATGTCTTGTCTATGAAAATCCCTAAGGGGATTGCAAAAAGTAATGCACAAAGGGAGGCAATTGTGGAGATAAGCCCGATTTGGGATTCCATAAAGTTGTGTTGTTTCAAAAACACACCCAAATAGGGACCTAAACCATCTCGCACATCGGCGATAAAGAAATTCAGCCAAGCAAGTGCATTGTGCGGATTGATAGAATCTCCTTAATATCCTAAAATCTTGTTAATCTTACTAATTGCGCTTTGTTCCATTTCGGCGATAATTTGCTTTTCTTTAGCCTTTTCTTGTGAAATCTTTGCTTCTTGTTGCACGATTTGAGCTAAAGTCGCGTTAATTTTAGTATCATCTCTTGTTGCCTTTGCCTCTTGCAAGTTGATTTCTAGGATTTTTTTCTCTAGCTCTAGTGCTTTGATTTTGCCTCTTAATTCCTCTCTTTTCTTATCAATGGCTTCCCTTTCCTTGAAATCTGCTTTTAAAGCCTCTCTTTTTTTATCAAAACTCGCATTGTTAAAAACCTCTGGTAAAACGCCCTTGATATGTGGCTGTGGCTTTGTAGGGACCGGCGGTGTAGCAAAGAGCGTGCTAGATAAGGCTAACATCAGTGCTAAACTCATAACTTTTGCTTTCATTGCTCCTCCTTTATTTTGGTATCAAATGTATGAAATCATAATAATGATATGGCAATCTTGTTAATGCTCAACATATCAAAGTATTAGTTTTAGCCGCTTATTAAATTCTTTTATGGTAAAATCCAAACTTACTACCATATTCACCGCAACCAGTTTTAGCCGCTTATTAAATTCTTTTATGGTAAAATCACACGTCGCTTGTTGAGGACTATTACCCCGTTTTAGCCGCTTATTAAATTCTTTTATGGTAAAATGATTTTAGTGCTAAAAAGATTGCTTCACTTGTTTTAGCCGCTTATTAAATTCTTTTATGGTAAAATGGGCAAGCTTAGCGGCATCTGCTCCAAGAGGTTTTAGCCGCTTATTAAATTCTTTTATGGTAAAATTTGGGTTATGGAGAAATTCGCCAAGAACGCGTTTTAGCCGCTTATTAAATTCTTTTATGGTAAAATATTTTGTATAAAACCAATTGCGCAACACAAGTTTTAGCCGCTTATTAAATTCTTTTATGGTAAAATAAATGATGTATCCAATGAAAGCGAGCTATTGTTTTAGCCGCTTATTAAATTCTTTTATGGTAAAATGCGAGAAAGTTTTCCTAAATCCAAAACAGGGTTTTAGCCGCTTATTAAATTCTTTTATGGTAAAATTGTGCATCGGATCCTACGATTGATGAAAATGTTTTAGCCGCTTATTAAATTCTTTTATGGTAAAATATCAAGGCAAGGAGTTCCCTTTAAAAGCTGTTTTAGCCGCTTATTAAATTCTTTTATGGTAAAATAAATTAAAATGCAAGGAGTTTATATCAAAAGTTTTAGCCGCTTATTAAATTCTTTTATGGTAAAATCAGATGGTTAAGCAGTATAAAGATCAAATTGTTTTAGCCGCTTATTAAATTCTTTTATGGTAAAATATAGCAAAGCACCTCCTTTCATAGATTTAAGTTTTAGCCGCTTATTAAATTCTTTTATGGTAAAATCCAGTCTGCGAGCTCGCGTTTAAACATCCCGTTTTAGCCGCTTATTAAATTCTTTTATGGTAAAATTGCAAAAAATGTCTTTGATAATGTCGCTTTGTTTTAGCCGCTTATTAAATTCTTTTATGGTAAAATTTCCACTATGCAACATTATCTGCTCGAGCGGTTTTAGCCGCTTATTAAATTCTTTTATGGTAAAATCATAGCAAAGCACCTCCTTTCATAGTTTAAGTTTTAGCCGCTTATTAAATTCTTTTATGGTAAAATAATCTCCAAAATCGGTCGAAGACCTATCGGGTTTTAGCCGCTTATTAAATTCTTTTATGGTAAAATATCGTTTTTACGATTCGCACATACACGGTAGTTTTAGCCGCTTATTAAATTCTTTTATGGTAAAATAAGTGCTGCAAGTTCGACTTCTACTGTTTTGTTTTAGCCGCTTATTAAATTCTTTTATGGTAAAATGGCAAAGAAATATTTAAGCGATGATGTGGTGTTTTAGCCGCTTATTAAATTCTTTTATGGTAAAATCACAATCCACCGGCATCCGCATATGACTCAGTTTTAGCCGCTTATTAAATTCTTTTATGGTAAAATGATAAACCTCAACACGAGAGCCAAGCAATGGTTTTAGCCGCTTATTAAATTCTTTTATGGTAAAATAATAGCCGCATTTTGAATATAACCAAATTTGTTTTAGCCGCTTATTAAATTCTTTTATGGTAAAATCCACTTTCTCAATTATCGTATTTTGCGGTATTTGAAAGGCTTTAAGGGTGTAAAATATCCTAAATGAGTGATTTTTAAGAAAATCTAAGATATAATCCCACTAAAGAATTTAACAAGCGGCTAAAATAAGGAGTTTTCGGTCTCCGCAGGGTTACAATCCCTTAAAACCGAATCTACTTTAAATCTTTTTACCAATAAGTATTTTCAAACATTTTAGCGATTAAATCTTTAGAAACTTTGTCCTTATAACTTGACAATAGACTAAAAAAGCGTAAGCTGTCTTGGTGCATTAGCTTTTTCATTCTCACTTCTACTGCCTAGCAATAATCGCATATTATCAAATTGCTTTTCAGTAAGGATTAATGCCCTAATATGCCCTTTGGGAGGCACAATCAAACCCACCTTATCTAAATAATTATTGGCACTTGCCACACCTTTGCAGATTCTCATATACACGCTATATTGCAACATCATAAAGCCATCTTTGATAAGATTCTTACGGAATCTTGCATAATCTTTACGCTCTTTTTTGCTACAAGTTGGCATATCAAACATCACTAACACTCTCATAAATTTTTCTTCCATTACTCTTTTCCTCGCAAAATAGCGGAAGTTTGAGCTTAAGATTCTCTATCTCAAGGCATTTCACTACGCTTTGCGCACTCACTACGCCCGCGCGAGTAAGTGGATAAAGCTTGTTTTCTACTATAACCGCACTCTGTAAAATACTTACCAGCTTCGCACGATTTTGCAAACTTAAGCTCTCCTCTAATTCCCCAACTTCAACCATCTGCACAACAACAGAATCTACAAAGATTCTATAAGGTTCTATCAAATCATCTGCTAAGTTAAAGGCATTAAACTGATTTTTATGATTTATCCCAAGTGCAGGATTTAGTCCGCTTACACAAAGGCTTCTTGTGATAATCCCTCGCACAATTGCATAACCATAATTAAGTGCAGCATTTATCGTTCCCATTTTGCTATCTTCAAAAATTTGCACCTTGCGGGAGAAGTTTTTACCAAAAAGAGCTTTGAAATAAATTGCCGCTGCTTTGGCTTCATTATTGTTTGAATCCCCTAAATTCACACTTTTTGCTAAAGATTCTAACTCCTCATATTCTTTTTTGTTTTGCATTTTTAGTAAAAGGGCTTGATTGTTAATTTTTGCCTTCACTATTTGCTGCCAAAGAATCGCCTTTCTTTGTTTGTTTAAGGCTATTTGAGATTGCAACACACTAAAGCTTCTAAAATGCCCCAAAAATGGCATAAATAGCCCACTTGGCAAATGCGATTCATCGCAAGCAAAGAGGATAATTTTGTATTGTGCAAATGCATTAAGCAGCGCATTTGTAAGCGTGATTTGATGAGATTCTAACATCACACACAAAATATCTACAAGCGGAATCTTTACACTTTCTTTGTCTTTTTGGACTATGCAAAGATGTTTGTCTTGTAGGCTTAATCGCGCGGGTGTGCTTAAAAATAAGGTGCGAAAGGCTGAATCAAACATTCCTTGCCCTCCTTTAGATTCTTATCGCTTAATTTTTTCTTTTAGGACTGCTTTTGAGTGCAATATCTTGGCAAGGTTCAAACTCTGCCTTTTGCATTTCACCCAAAGGAGAGACTTGGTATTTTTCAAAGGTTTTAAGATTTTGGATTCCTATGCTTTTGCCCACTACCTCCTTTTGTGTAGCATTAGAATAGAGAATCTTTTCATTCTCGCTCAAACCCTCAAATTTATTGTTATGTTTTTCTACATTAATTTGTGCATTGGCAGAGCCAAAACTTACAAAATAGCACAACTCCGCCTTTTCCATTTCTTTTTTCTGCACCAAGATTAAATCATCTTTAAAAAGTGAGAAGCAGAATGTATAGTTAGAATCCATTTCTATCCAATCTTTAATCACCCCATCTTCTTTGCTTTTGCCTTGCACTACTGCTTTATTAGGCAGGATTCCAAGTGCAAAATCCATTGTATAAATGGGCACAGCATAGAATTTGCCTTTTTTGTCTTTAAAAATATCCACGCGCACCATTGCACCATTACTCACAATCTTTGTGCCTACTTGGCGGATTTTTCCAAGAGCAATCGCCTTTTGCACACCCTGTTTCCCACCATATTTTTTTAAAAGCTTTTCGTCCTCAAAAGAATAGAATGTCTCCTCGTGCAACGCCCCTCTAGCCCTTTTTCTAGGAGGCTTGGAGACAAAAATAGAATCTATTTTTTCTAGCACCTTGCTTCTAAAATCCTTGCAAGGCTCAAAGAATGCTTTTTTAGCTTTGTATTCAGATTCTGCAATTTGCTTAGCATAGAATTTTCTCTTATTTTGTTCTTGCGTTTTCTTAAAATTTGCAAATGCTTCAATCATCGCATTGTTGGTATAGGCTAAGATAACTGCATCCACTGCGTGGTGGAGGTGATTGTTTCTATCTTTATCACCCAAGCCCCAATAATGCCGCAAGGTTGAAGTCAACTTTCCGCTTACCACCTCTATATGCACACTGCTGCCCTTTTCTCCTGCAATCGTTACTTCATTTTCACTTAGATTTTCAAACTTTAGGCAATTATTCGTCCATTGACTTGCTAACCTTGCAATATAGCCTGTATCATTGATGTTGCGTGCAATAAAGCCAAGTTCTTTATCTTTAAAGTCCTTATTGCTGATTCTACGTTGCTTTTGTTTAGGAAGGTTTGCACTAAGGCTAAGAATCCTATCCCACTTCTCTTTATTATTTCCAAAGGCTTCAAAAGGCGTTTTATTAAGCTTATTTTGATTTTCTTTAGCAAACACAAGCACCTTATTCATATAGCTATCATCAAAACTGCGTGAGTAGGGGTAAATATGATCCACTTGCAAGGCATTAGAATCAAAAAAATGCTTACTTGTGATTTTCTCTCCACTATAAACGCAACATTCCCCTTGCTCTATCCAAAGCTTCATCTTAAGAATATTTGCGCCATTAATGGGTAATCCTAGAATCTCGCATTGCTGTATCGCTTTTTGGTTTGCCTCAAAATGCTCTCTTTGCTCTTTTTCAATTTTCTTGCGTTCATCATAGTTTTTGCCTGCCTCACGCGTAAATTCTAAATGAATCTTATGCACATTTCCATATTTTCTTAAAAGTGCATTTAGCACCTTGCGATACTCGCTTAATGCTCTTGCAACGACTGGATTTGCCAAATAGGGTTCATACTCTTTTAGCGGGATTAAAAACTCGCCCTTTTGCTTATACTTTCTATGCTCTTGCAATCCTACCTTTTTCACCGCCTCATCATAGCTCAACCCCTCACGCATAAAGGGTAGAATCTTATCAAGTGCTTTAAGGCTTAAATCAATATGCTTTGCAAAATTCAAATTGCTTAAGGCTTCTACTTGCTCCTTGCTTAATGCGGAATAGTTTTGCAATTTTTTAGCTAAATTTTCTTTGCTTTTAATGAGGACAATATCGGTAGCGATTTTATCTAGCTCCTCACGAGGAAACTTGCTAAAGTCTCCACCCATTGCTTTTTTGAAAGCTTTAAGATTTTTTAGCTCAATAAACTTTGCCTTTTCAGCTTCTTGCATTCCTTTGGTATAATCAAGCTTAGAATCTTTAGCAAATAAAATTGACTCATTAAGTTTAAGGATTTTTCGCAATTCTTTATAACTCATCTCGCCTTTATCAAACACATTTTTTAGAATCTCTTGAATCTTATCTTTTCCATAGGTTTCACCAATGCCAAGATTCTTACTTTTTTTCTCAAGGTTTTTTAGGGTGTTGATAATGCGTGTGAGAGCAACAAACTCCATAGCACTTAAGGAATCTTTGGGTGCGCGATTTTCATTTTCATAAAATACACATTTACCGACTTTATCTTCAAAACTTTTTAAATCTCTTTGGTAAAAGGCTGTTTCTATGATTTGGGATTCAAAATTTTTGCTAAAAGTTGCCCCAAAGTCTTTTTGCTTTGCAAAGATGAGCTCTAACTCTGCCCTTACTTGCTCTTGTGCCACGCAATGCTCGTAACTTTCTTTTTTATTGCGCACATTTTTAAACTCTTTTGTAATATTGTTACCTTTTTTCTCACTTTCTAATCTTAGCTTTTGATAAAATTCTTTATAGAGATATTCACCTACGCTTTGATACTTATCTTTCATAGCTGTTTCATTTACTTTAATCGCACTTAGCACCTTTCCAGAATCTTTATCGCTTCCTGTTTTTGCGTGTTTGTTCCCATAGCCGCGATGTTTAGCAATGTGTAAAATCACTCTTGCTAACTCTTTAGGCTCTAACTTTTGCTCCAAAGCAAGAGAGCGCAATTCATAGGGGCTTTTGGTATCTTTGGTTGTCTCGTATGCCTTTGGTAATTCCCCATCATTTGCAAAATAATCACTTACATTTAGCCCAAACTCTTTGCAAAGCAGCCTTTTAATTGCATTAAGCCTAGCTTTTCTCCGTGCTAACCTACGCCTAGCTCCCCGTGCCTCTCTACGAGGCAATGCCAAAGATTTTCCATTTTTTGGATTCTCTGCTTTGGTAAAGATTCTCACCCCACAATCTTTAAGCTCATTGCTCTCTACATATGCCCAACCAATGCTTGTAATGCCTATATCAAAACCAAGAATCCTCATCTACAAACCTCCATCTATTAAAACTCATTAAAGATACATTAAATATTGTTTATAATAGCTTAGATTTATATTGCTTTATTCTATTTCGTTGCTTTACTACGCTACGCATCATCGCAGACAAATTGCCGCTGCACTAGATATACTCAAATTGAAAATGACTTTAATGGAATGTTTGGGTAGGGCTTAGTGCAAATGTGATAATATCACTTTTATTTTCTTTGCAATTTTATATACTTCCATATTTTTAAGGCTAAATCAAGGTTAAAATTATGGAAGAAACCAATCAAAACAATCAGACAAATACATCGCGTAGGAATTTTTTAAAATTTCTAGGTGTGGCGAGTGTGAGTGCTGTAAGCGTTAATGCGGCACAATCTACAGATTCTAAGCAACCACAATATAAAATGGCTTCCATTATAGATTTGGGATTGTGCGATGGGTGCAGAGATAGGGAGATTCCTGCTTGTGTTGAGGCGTGTAAAGCAAAAAATACGACAAATTTTCCCGAGCCAATAGCGGAGATTCCATATTATTTTCCGCGAAAGGTCTATGAGGATTATTCCAAAGATAGAGCAAATGCTAAGCGTTTAACCCCTTATAATTGGACTTATGTGGAATCTCTAAAGGTTGAGGATAGAGACATATATGTGCCTAGACGTTGTATGCACTGCGATGACCCGACTTGCCAGAAGCTCTGCCCCTTTGGCGTGATTTCTAAGGATTCTAATGGCGCAGTAAAAATTGATGATGAATATTGCTTTGGCGGTGCAAAATGTAGAGATGTATGCCCTTGGGGGATTCCACAAAGACAAGCAGGAGTTGGAATCTATTTGAAAATAGCACCCAAACTTGCAGGGGGAGGAGCAATGTATAAATGCGATAGCTGCGCGGATTTACTCGCCAAGAATCAAAAACCAGCTTGTGAGGTGCAATGCCCCAAAAAAGCCATAATCTTTGGAGATAGAGAGGAAATACTTACCAAAGCTAAGGCATTGCAAAAAGCGTATAAGGGAGACAAAGAGGGGACTTATATCTATGGGGATACGCAAAATGGTGGCACTTCTACATTTTATGTCTCGCCAGTGTCGTTTGAGCAAATCCAAGAATCTTTAAACAAAAAACACAATTTCACACAAGAACAACCACAAAAAATGGGGATTCCCCATATGAATCTTGCAATTAAAAACTTTGTGAGTGAGGATTCTGCTTTGATTAAAAGTGTGCTTTTAGCTCCTGTTGCGGGGGTAATAGCAGGAGGTATTGCTGTGGCAATGGCAAATAGAACCGATAAAAAGGAGGGAAAATGAAAGAGGCAAAAATACAAAGACAAAGTGCGCAAAATAGAATCGTGCATTGGGGTGTTGCAATAAGTATTTTTGGGCTTATTTTTAGCGGAATCTTGCAAATGCCAATCAGTAAGCGTTATATGCTCAATGAATTGCCTTTAATGGCTTGGAGCGGGGATTATTCTATCTCTTTAGTTGTGCATTATGTGTTTGCGATTGCTTTATTATTCTTTGTGGGATTCCATTTGATGTTTCACTTTGGGCGAAAGGAGTTTGATATACTCCCTAAAAAGGGCGATTTTGGTAAAAGCATTGCTGTGATTAAGGCGATGTTGTTTAAGGGAGAGGAGCCACCAAGTGAGAAATATTTGCCCGAGCAAAGACTTGCTTATGTGGGAATTGCGATGGTGATTTTGCTTTTGGTTGTTACTGGAATGATTAAAACTTATAAAAACCTAGCGGGATTTAATCTAAGTGAGGGGACAATGTTTTGGGTTACGCAGCTGCATAATTTGGGAATGTTTTTGATGATTTTAGCAATTATTGGGCATTTAGCTGCTTTTATCTTTAAAGCAAATCGTCCTTTGCTTAGTGGAATGTTTAGTGGAAAAGTGAGTGCAGACTACATTTTACACAGGCATACACTATGGAAAAATGGAGCAGAGAGTGCAAAAAAGGCTTTAGAAAACCAAGATAGTGAAAAACATTAGGAGTGATGCGCTTAGAGCGAGTTATTGTAATATTTTGCGCAAAAATTTGTGCTGCCCTTTTAAGTTAAAATATTATTATTTTTCATTATACTTTTGTTACCTTAGAGCTACAAAGGATTCGAAATGGGAATAAAAGATATTGTAAGAGAAAATTGTCTCTATAAAAACTTCATAAGACCAATACGGGCAAAATGGAAAGAGAGAGCCTTAGCTAAACTAAGTGATGAAGAATACTTCATTAAGCGACATAAAAAAGTTTTTGGCTATGTGCCGGATTTTAAAAATCCTCAAACTTACAATGAAAAAATTATTCATAGAATCTTGTTTGATAGAAGTCCAATTTATACTGCCTTAGCAGATAAACTCAAAGCAAGAATGTATATTGCTACGCTCCTAAAAGAGTGTGATAATGCAAATAGTTGTTGGGGGGGGGAGCAGCCTTATAGCCTAAAACAAATAGATTCTAATATTTTAGGAATCTACAAAGAAACTAACCCACAAGATAGCTTACAATCTAATCCTACCCACAGAACAACACAGATTCGCAATCGCACATATTTAGATTCTATCCTCTCTCCACAATCTCCACTCTTTCAGTCTATTGATTTACTCACAGATACGCTGTTTGCTACAAATACTTGTCCTTATCTCCCAAAGCTTTATGGTATTTATAAGAGCATAGATGAGATAGACTTTTCACAGCTTCCCCAAAGTTTTGTTTTAAAGACCAATCACGATTGTGGGGGCGTAGTAATAGTGCCTGATAAAGATGTTTTTCTAGCAGATTCTAAAATTCTTACACAATCCACACAAAAACTCACAGAGCATCTTAAAATAAACTATTATACGATGTATAGAGAGTGGCATTACAAAGATATAGAGCCTAGAATCTTTGCAGAGGAGCTATTGGGGGAAGATTTACACGATTTTAGATTCCATTGCTTTGGCGGTGTGCCTCAATTTATCCAAGTGGCAAACACTACCCATACGCGCAATACACTTTTTGACACGCAGTGGAATGTCTT
The DNA here is from genome assembly GCF_000765685.2 of Helicobacter sp. MIT 03-1616. Classification (NCBI taxonomy): domain Bacteria; kingdom Pseudomonadati; phylum Campylobacterota; class Epsilonproteobacteria; order Campylobacterales; family Helicobacteraceae; genus Helicobacter; species Helicobacter sp. MIT 03-1616. The sequence goes on from NZ_JROY02000016.1 coordinate 11,301, forward strand.
AGATATAACATATCTCAATCCGCCCAGTGAAATTCCCCCAGCAAAACCTGAATCTTTGCGTGATATGTGCGCAATAGCTAAGTGTTTATCGACACCATTTAAGTATGTGCGCGTTGATTTGTATTGTATACAAAATAGAATCTTTGCAGGGGAGCTGACATTTACTCCAAATGGTGGCGCTGCGCGTTTTGAGCCATATCGTTATGATAGAATCTTTGGCGAGATGTGGCAATGAAAAATGTCAATATCATATTTTTGTGTGTTGGCTGCATTGTGGGTTGGGGAGCATTTGTGTTACCTCAAGATTTGTTTTTATCGCGCATTGGTTTGAGCGAGAGTATTATTGGGCTTTTTTTAGGTGGGGTAGCAATTTGCGTTATCGCCTCAAATTATGCTTTTTTGCTTACATCACTGCGGAAAAGCGGTGGTGAATTTTACTTTACACTTGAAGTGTTAGGTAGGACACACGGCTTTATTTGTGGGTGGTTTTTAAGTTTGGCGTATTTGTGTATTATTCCCTTAAATGCTACCGCCTTAAACATTATGTGTAACTCCTTGGGCTTAAGCGGCTATGTCCTTTTGTATCATATTAATGATACACCTATATATCTTACAGATATTCTTGTGAGTGCGGCAAGTATCGCTATTATTGGGGTTATTAATGTTCTAGGTATCAAAATAGCTTTTGTATTGCAGAAATTGCTCGTGTTTGTGCTATGTGGCAGTGTAGTGGTATTTTTTATTATGATGAGTGTTGATAGTGTATCGCAAATACATTTTAGTTCTTATATACATTTTGAATCTTTAAATATCCATTCTATTTTGATTGTTTTTTCACTTGCTCCTTGGGCTTATCTAGGCTTTGAATGTGCGACACAAATCATAGAATCTATACATTATAACAAACGCATTTTTAATCTTTTCACATATCTTTCAATTTGGATTGGCTATATACTCTATGTTTTGCTTATTTGTATTGTTGCTTTGGGTGTAGATGCCTATCATATTCTCTCGTATCCTTGGGCGATATATGAGGGGATTTATCAGTCCTTTGGTTATGCTGGAGTAGTGTGTTTGTGCGTGGGTGTGCTATGTGCTATATTGAGTGGCATTAACGGCTTTTTTATAACGACAAGCAAACTTTTAGAATCCTTAAGCACTCATCACTTTTTGCCAAAAAGTCTTTTAGATATAAATCGTTTTGGCATATCCTATCGCATAGTATGTATTGTTGGGTTACTTTCTTGCTCTATGGTGATTTTTGGCAGAGAGGCATTGCTCTATATTGTAGATATGGCTTGTGTGGGGATTATCGTAGGATTCTTATATGTGAGTATTGTAGCTTTTTATGTCAAAAGGCGCGAGTTACATTCATTAAGTATTCTAAACCTTGTTAGTATTTTATTGAGTATTGTATTTTTATTGCTTGAGTTTGTGCCATTTTCCCCAGCTGCACTTAAAACTCCTTCAATTGTCGCCCTTATAGTTTGGAGTGCTGTTGGCGTAGCGGTGTTTTATGTTTTAAGACAAAAAGAAATATGAAGTTTTCTATAAAATCAATATGCTAGTTAAGTAAGGCAAGGCACACAAACCATTGCGATTGATGTTTTATTTGTATCGCTACCAAATTATGAGCGCACCGCTTTGTCCTTAAGCCTAATGGCTTGTATCTCTGCGGCATTGGGTATTGAGACGAGATGATATATAAGCTATTTAAGAGATTGAGCAAAACGATATTTGTATGGTAGCATTCTTAGATTTTACAAGGTTTAAGTACAAAATTGTCTTTGTTGTATTACAATCCGCTCTTTGTTTTTGTATTTGATACTTTGCATATATTTTATAGCCTAAGATGTTAAGCTTGAAAGGCAGTAAGAGGCAGACAAGCATATTTGGAGATAGTGGTGGTAGTAAAGGTTATTAGGACATTCAAACAGATAGTCAAAAAGCTGTGTCCTACTATGCTTTGGCGTAAATTACAATCAATGCGTCAAGCCATAGCTAGACATCAAGAGCAGAAAAACTTTAATACACTTTTTCAATCTCGCACCATTTGCGCCCCTAGTGCATTTGCTCCCCCCCCCCCCCCCGCAAAATACTGATTTATTAGACATTACATATAAAATTCGTGTTGTTTTTTACAATGATTGGGGAGCAAGTTGGGAGGCGTTAGAGCCAATAGCGCACACTTTTTTAAAAAATCCAGTTTTTGAAGTCATTGTGCTTGCTATGCCCTCAAAGGTCAGCAGTAATAGATTTTATGATTTAGGTGCTAGTCATTGCTTGCAAACATTTGCTCACAAAATGCATTGTCCTGTCATTACAAAAGAAGATTTAGATAGAGTTTGTGCAGAATTAAGAATCAATCAAGAGCAAAAGCATAAATCTTACGCACAGGTAATCAACTCTCTATTCTCTCAATCCCTACAAACACAAACAAACTTGCTTTGCATTTTGGGATTTGATAAATGGGAAGAGAATCACGCTTTTAATGCAATGACCTATCTCACCCCTAGTGATTGTATGGCGCATTATTGCTTTACTACTCGCCCTTATAGTGGGCTACGTCCAGAAACTTGGCATAGCAGACATATTGCAATTATTTCTAAGCTTTGCTATGTTGAATATGGAGTATATGCTTTTGAATTACACGATGATGTTTGCGCCTATAGTGAGGATAATCTACGTTATTATGACTACCTATTTTCACCTACAACATTTCACGCTCAAGTTGCAGGTGCTCAACAGAAAAATAAAAGTCTGCTTACAATTAAAGTTACCGGGTGCGCAAGATTTGATGAATTGATTGCATATGCTAATAGCGCACAAACTATACAGCAACATCAAGCATCACTCAAACCAGATTCAGTAAGATGTCCTCATCGCATTCGTGTGCTCTATATGCCTCGGTGGGGTGTCAAGGAGACACACTCCACTTTTTTAAGCTATACCAAATTGCTGTTACTAGAAGCAAAAGCTAGCAGAATCCTTTTACATTTTCGTCCGCACCCAAATCTCCACGATTATGTTGTCCATAATCAAAAAATTATGACACAAGCGCAATGGGATAGTTTTAAAAATGATGTGCAGCAAAATGGGCTTTGGGACGAAAGTCCTAGCATTATTGAGAGTTTTTCACGCGCTGATGTTTTGGTCTCAGACACAAGCTCTATGTTGATTTACGCATTTCTTAGTGGTAAGCCTACAATCTATACACAGGGCGATTTTCGTTCAGAAGTTAATTGGTGGGCATTGCGCGTATTGCAAGGTTGTTTTATTGCTAGTAATGCAGATGATTTATTGGAGTTTTTGGCACGATTTCGTGATGACTATGAGGCAACTTTCTTTACTAGATTTGCTCTTAGGGATGAAATTTTGAAACAGAATTTTTATTTTCCTAAGAATGGTAGCACAAATACTATTTTATCAGTATTACTTGAAGATATGCAAAAAACCTATAAGTGATTGGAGGAGCAACAATGATAGTTGGTTATACAACTGGTGTTTATGATTTGTTTCATATTGGACATTTGAATTTATTGCGTAATGCAAAATCTATGTGCGATAAGCTAATTGTTGGAATTACTACTGATGAGTTAGTAGGTTATAAGAACAAAAAAGCAGTTATTCCTTTTCACGAGAGAATGGAAATTGTGAGAAATATTAGATTTGTAGATGCTGTTATTCCACAAGAAAATATGGACAAGCTTGCTATGCACGATAAATTAAAATTTGACATTATGTTTGTTGGCGATGATTGGTTTGCTACGCCAAAATGGCAAAAAATTGATGAAGAATTTGCAAAAAGAGGTGTGAGAATTGTATATTTTCCATACACACAAGGCACAAGTTCAACCTTGCTTAATAATGTTTTACTCTCACTTCGGCAAGAAGCAGAACAAAATCAATAATGGAGGAGTGCAATATGGATATTATGTATAAGATTGGAAGATTTGCAAGAAAAAAACTTATTCAACTTTTACCAGAATCTAGCTACAAAGATAAGCTGCTCATACAATATGTTAATACGATTAATAATATTGTTGTGATAGTCGGGCAAAATTGCACATTGAAGTGCAGGAATTGTGCTAACTTCTCCCCATATCTCGCAAAGCAATTACCATTTTATCCTTACGAAGAGATTATTGCTGATATACAAGCGCTCATCACAGAATCTAGGATTGCTTATTTACAATTTCAGGGTGGTGAATTTTTCTTGCATCCTCATTGTAAGGATATTTTAGAATTTGTAGCAAAACAAGACAGAATACGATATGTTTGTGTGGCTACAAATGCCACGATTATTCCAAAAGATCCTGTATTAAAACTTTTACAGCATAAAAAATTTTTTGTTAGGGTGTCTGATTATGGAGAAGTGAATGCAAAAAGTGCTGAAAAACTAGAAGAAATGCTAGACAAATATGGCGTAGCTGTGATTCGGAGGAATGTTTATAGGGGCGAAGGTTTGTGGAGCAAATGTGGCGACAAATATATGAAGAGACTGCCAGAAGAATATATGCAAAAAGTATTTGATTCTTGCACTTTTGCCAAAGAGTGTTTAACAATGGAAAATGGTTTTATTACGCGTTGTTCTAGGGCAACTATTTCACATATTGTGCAAAATTTTTCTCTATGTGCATTAGATGGCATACACGTGCGACCGAATGCTCAAAGAATATTTGACACCCTTACGAGATTCGGGGGGGGGGGGTGCTGCCTGTGTTTAGCTATAGGAATTTACAAGACTTTATACGAGCAGCTTCTCCAATTAGTGCGTGCTATTATTGTTATGGTAGCGAGGGAGAGCAAGTTACACCGGGCGCTCAAATGACTAAACAAGAGTTAGCAGAAATAAAGTAAAGTTGAGTAAGGGTAAATAATGTATGAAATGATGTTTGGATTACAGAATAGGTTTCATAAAATAGATGAACAAATCTATTATGAGAATTTATCACAGGCTGTTTGTAAAAATGGCTTTAGTGATTATAGTGCTTATGGAATCACAAGTTTTTTTAGCTTCCGTTATCCTGTGTTGCATTGGACAATGTTTGATGATTTTAGACGCAAGAGTCATTTAGATTCCTTTAATTCTCTTAGGTTTGATACTAGGAAAGACATAAGTATTAGTCAATCTGCTACAATAGCTGAATATTTACTTATAGAATCTATTAAAAAAAAGGTTCAAAATGCGCGTAGAATTGGTATTTTATTAAGCGGCGGACTTGACAGCTCCTTACTTGTGGCAATATGTAAAAGACTATATCCAGAAAGGGAAATTTACACATATAGTATGGGCTTTTATGGAGATGATGAGTTTGAATACTCTAGAGAAGTTGCCAATAGATTTTTTACTATTCATTATGAAAAGGTGCTAGATTACACAGATTTTTTTGACAAAGATTCTTTGATGAAAGCCTTAATCAAGCATAAGGCTGCACCCTTACACCCAAATGAATTGCCACTTGCTTATGCTGAAACACAGGCTAGAAAAGATTGTTGTGATATTGTTTTGTGTGGGGAAGGTGCAGATGACTTGTTTGGCGGCTATTCTCATAATTTACTGATGTATGTCAGCTTTCAAGGGGACAAGAAAGATTTTTATCGCTATATTTTATCCAACTATCGTTATATCTCATCACAAAAATTAAAATCAATTATTCACGACCAGTATATTGTAGATGATATGGAACTCATTGCCCCATTGTCTTTGGTAAATATGCCAGATGATATACGTAATATTATGCTACATTTCATACAATCTTTGCATACTCGTGGCTTAGTTGATAGAGGGGCTAATGCACTTAGTTTTTGTGGCTTTGAAAATGGTTTTGTGTTTTTAGATTCTGCATTAATAGATTTTGTAAATAGTCTTCCATTTGATTATAAAGTATGTGCAAATATTCCTGTGCCACAATATATTAAAGATTATAAATATTTTAGCGATAAATATTGTATTGCGAAGTTTTTATTAAAATATATTGCTAAATCATATCTTCCAGAATCTATCATTAATCGTGTCAAAAAAGGCTTTCCTGTTCCATTTGCCTTATGGGATAAGAAAAAGCCTTTTACTATGGATTTGCATACACAAATTTTTAAAAGCAATGATTTGAGTTGTTTCACCGCTTGGGAGAAATTTATGATATATAATCTAAACACTTTCGTGGAAGTGTTTGATAAATATCGGGGGGGGGTAGCACTTAATTGTGCTACATATTATAAATCACTTCTAGTTCTTACTTTTTATTCTTTCACTTTCTTTCGGTTACTTATTCTTTTTGCACTATTTGTTTCTTATGTTGCCTGTTTGTATTTGAGGGCATATTTGCTGTAAATCTTACTAAAGGAGTAATTATGGGAACAAGTGATTCCATACTAGATGATAAGGTATATTGTATGAGCCACTATTTGGCTTTTAGGTATGTTGCAGATGAGTCTAGGAATTTTTTTCCTCATTTATCGCATCGAAATCTTGTTTTAGATTCCACCATAGACACTATTGCAGATGCAAAAGAGCTAGATTCTTATATTGCTAAAAAAATGCAAGGACTTAATCCCAACAGCACGGGTATTATGCTAAGCGGAGGAATAGATTCTGCTATTGTTGCTTCCTATCTCCCAAAAGGCGCAAAGGCTTTTACATTAAAATGTATAGGTTCACCTAATGCTATTGATGAGACAGAAAATGCGCATAGATATGCAGAGTATTATGGGCTAGAGCATATTGTAGTGCCTGTTTATTGGGAAGATGTTGTAGCGAGATTGCCCGACATTTTTGCATTTGATGGTGTGCCTTGCCATTCCATAGAACCCTTGATTGATATTGCGTTAAGCACTGCCAAAAGACTTGGGATTGACACAATGTGTGTGGGTGAAAGTTTTGACTTAGTATTTGGCGGTATGGATAAATTACTCGCTAAAGATTGGGGATTTGATGAGTTTGTAGAACGTTATACTTTTTTAGAACCAAGTCTAGCATTGAAATCATATGTTGATACAAAATGTATGTTTGAGCCATATCGTTTGGGTAACAAGATTGATTTTTTAAGATTTATGGACGAAGTATTTGCCATAGAATCAAGCACTTCTTATTGGCATATGTTCCAAAAAAATAATATGAGATACCTTGATCCCGCTCAAAAAGTTAGAATGTCTGCCCCATTAGATTTGTATAGAATTAGAAATGGTGAGCCAAAATATATAGTGCGAGAGCTTTTTTCAATGCGATATAAGGGAATGGAGATTCCAAATAAAATTCCTATGCCACGGGAGGTGGATTATTGGTTGAGAGATTATGAGCCAAAACGAGATGAATTTCTGCTTTCTCCCAACATTCAATTAAGTGGAGATCAAAAATGGCAGCTTTTTTGTTTGGAGCAGTTTCTTAACATATTTGATCCTAAATAGGGCTAAAATAAATTTGGGCATTATTTGGTTTAGGGGGTTGTGCAAAATGGAGGTTGTTTTAAAATCTCCTAGATTCTCATCGTAATTTAATATTCTTTCAAATCTTAGTTACCTATCTTTTCCTTGAGCTTTTGCGTGGCTTTATCTTGTTTGTTGGTTAAGCTTAAATCTTGTGTAGCACTATCTCTTAGCTGCTGTGTATAATCAATCATTACAGGTTGGTCATAAACCTCGTATGCTTTTAACACAATGAGGTAGCCAAGTGAGTTCCTCACTCATTGTTTCAATTAAAAATCCCAATTCCCTATCACTGAATTTTGTCGTAGAATCATACACAGAACCTTGAGAAAGTGTAAAATGCTGCTTACCTAAAAAAGCAGCTATATCATTATAAGCATTATGCCAATCACCTTTTGTGTAATGCTCTTGCAAAGCTTTAGTATCTAAGTCAAAGGCTATGGATTTGAGTCTCTTATTATCGGTTTTGCCAAATTTCATTCTCTGGATCTCTTTTAAAAAATTCTATCATATCCCCCACATAGTTTTCATCATTGCTATCGCCTAGCCATTCCCAGTTTTTGACATTTTTTGTGAACCAATCACAATGTAATAAACAATTAAATACCAAGATTCCCAAATGTGCTTGAGCATTTTTCTCACCTCTAAACTCATAATGATTTTTAGATACCTTTGTAAGCCCAGCTCTTTTTATGGCGAATTCCTCTATCTTTGCATACATATCTTGTAAGTCATATATATCCTCACGCAATATTTTTTCCTCATCAAGCTCAAATCTTGTGCCAAAAATAGCTTTTTTTGTGATAGGTGTCGTCATAGTATCTCCTTTGCCCTAAAGTATGTTGCTATTATAGCATATTGGCTTAAAAGCAATGATGATTAAAAGGAAAAGTTCCCTGAATGAAACTATTTGGCAGGTTTTTGAAATCAAGTGAAATGAAAGAAAAGAAACTATGGCAGAGAGGAAGGGATTCGAACCCTCGAAAGCTTGCACTTTACACGCGTTCCAGGCGTGCTCCTTCAACCACTCGGACACCTCTCTATACGCAGTCTAAACATCTCGCTTTACACAAAAAAGCAAAATTCAAGCGTTAGCAAAGGGGTATGCTATCTAAAACTTGCTTAAAAATCACCCCGTCAATGCCAAGTTGCGCGACTTTTGTTAGCTGTGCATTTGATTTAATCACACACAAAAGCTTGCAATCAAGCAAATAATGCTCTACAAGTGCTTGATACGACTTCGCCTTGGGCTGCTCGTCTTTACCCAAAATAAGATATTTCGGGCAAAGTGCCGCATAGAGCAGCAGCTCCTCTATGGAGTGTATCAGCACCGCATAGCTCACTTCATTATCATTGCAATGTGTAGCAATTTCAAAGCCCCTTTGTTTAAGCAATGCACTATCAAACCACACAATACAATCTTGATGTGTGCGCTCAATATCCGCTATGCTCTTTATCTTAATAAATTGCTCGTGTCTTATTGCGCTATGCCCGATGATAATCATTGCTTCACACCTTTTTTCAAGCAGTCTTTGGAGCAAAAATACATTCCATCAGCGAGTATAGATTCAGTATTTGATACATATACGCCACAATGTGCGCATTGGTGCATTTCCTCGACATTTTCTTGCTCTTTCTTGCTCTTTTTGCCACCACTGCCGCGTATAAAAGGACGCGCAATCATATAGGCGAGTAGCGCCAACGCAAAAAGTATAATTAAAAATTTCATTCGCTTCTCCTTAGATCCTATATGTCGCGACTATGTTTGTAATAATAAATGCGATTTTCCCGCACGAAGCATTCCTCTACGCTCATACTCGGCATTTCTTTGCGGAACTGCGTGCCTTTATAGAGCAAAAAATACCCATCGCTTTTCATAAATTTACGCGATAATGTGATAAGCATTTTTGCGTCCATAAGGGCGCGTGAGGTAACAAGCGCAATATTATTCACCTCACTAATTGGCAATTCCTGTATGGGTAATGTCTTTACACGCACATTTTCTAAGCCAAGCTGCAAAGCAATATGTTGCAAAAATGAAGCGCGTTTTTGTCTTGGCTCTGTGAGAAAAAAAGTCGAGTGAGGATAGGCAATAGCCAAGGGTATAGCGGGGAATCCGCCTCCAGAGCCTATATCTAGACAACTATCAAAATCATCGATAAACTTAATGGGATAGAGTGAATCATAGATATTTTCTTCCACAGATTCGATGCTGCTTGCACCTGTGAGATTGTGAATCTTATTCCATTTCAAAAGCTCCTCGCCAAAGGTTGCAAGGTGCTTGTAGCAGAGTTCAGGCAGAAAAATGCGCTGATTGTTTAGTCGTTCTTTTAAGTCCATCATAGTATTAACATTCCATCACCATAAGAATAGAATCTATACCCCTTGCTTAGAGCAAGTGTGTAAAGCTCAAGGCATTTCTCCCGCCCTATCATCGCACTCACGAGCATAAGCAAGGTGCTTTTTGGGAGATGAAAATTTGTCAGCAGATAATCCACGCGTTTAAATTCCACACTAGGATATAAAAACATATCACATTCCCCACTTAGACTCTTACATCGCATATAATGCTCCACACATCTAGCACTTGTCGTGCCAACACACAATACTTTGCGCGCATTTTCTATGGCATTTGCACAATTTTTCTCTAATGAGTAGGTTTCTGTGTGAATCTCGTGCTGACGAATATCATCACTCTCCACGCTCATAAATGTTCCCGCACCAATATGTAAGGTAATAAAGCAAGTTTCAAAGCAATTTTGAAGAGATTCTAAACTCCTTTCACTAAAGTGCAATGAAGCGGTGGGTGCGGCGATTGAGCCGAGATTGTGCGCAAACACGCTTTGATAAAATGTTTCATCACTCAAACTATCATCGCGTTTAATGTATGGTGGCAGGGGGATATGTCCGCACACTTCAAGCATAGAAAGCACATCGAGGTAAGATAAGATTTTCTCCCCTTGCATAAAGCATACTACGCGCAATCCATTTCTAAGGCATTCCTTGACTTCCGCGATTATAGGGGGATTTGCGCTGTGCTGCGTATGGCTTATATTTGCGTTGTCTGCTTTAGATTCTGAACTTAGCACAAGCCTACTGCCTATTTTCACACGTCCCTTGATTTGTGCGAGGAAACGCGTAGCACTCGCAGGATGATTTGTGGGATTAACACAATCTAGAGCTTTATGAAAAAATATTTCATATTTTTTTTGACTGAGGCTTTGTGTGTTTGAATCGAGTTTATGCGCGTAGATTCTAGCTTTTAATACCTTTGTATCATTCATCACGATGAGCGTATCTTGTGGCACAAAATCACAAAAATGATAAAAATCGCTATGGATAATGCGCCCACTGCTTCTTTCATATACGAGAAGTTTTGCATTCTCTCGCGGATTGGCTGGATTTTGTGCTATGGCATTTTGTGGCAAGTTGTAATCATAATTTGAAAGCAAAAAATCGCTTGGATTATAGCTCATACTTGCGCCTTCTGTGAGCTATCCTCTATGTCGTCCCCCTCATCATCAATTTCTTGTTCTTTTGGCGCAGGATTTACAAATTTTAGCACAAAAATTGAGACCCCATAGAGCATAATAAGCGGTATGGCTAATAGAATCTGCGAAATTACATCGGGTGGGGCGATGAGCGCGGCGATGATGAAAATTAGCACAACTGCATATTTAAAAAAGTTTTTGAGGCTTTCATCTGTGATAAGTCCCACTTGCCCTAAAAAAAAGCACAGCACGGGTAATTCAAAGGCAATGCCAAAGCCAATAACCAAGCGCGTAAAGAATCTAAAATAATTCTCCGCGGTAATGTAGGCTTCAAATTGGTCGTTGCCAAAGAGTAAAACATTTTTGATGATAAAGGGCAGCACTGCATAGTAGGCAAAAATCACACCCACAGCAAACATTGTCGTGCCAAAAATTACAAAGGGAATTACCACTTTTTTTTCGTGTTTATATAAGCCCGGTGCGACAAAAATCCATATCTGCCAAAAAATAATCGGCATAGAGATGACAAGTGCAGCAAATAGGGCGGATTTCATCGCTATAAATACACCCTCTATCATACCTGAAGCGATAAATTTACCGCGCACATCGTGCCCTAAAACCGAATCTAGCGGTGTTTTGATAAAGGCGAAGATATGCTCCCAAAAGACAAAGCAGACACAAAAGGCTATAAAAAGCACACTGATGCTAATTATAAGCCTTTTGCGTAAGTCTTCTATGTGGGGCTTTAAATCTTCTAGCATTTCTAACTATCCTTTTCTTGTTTTGGCATATGGTGTGAATCTTGCGCCTCACTTGGAGTTATAACCTTTGAATCTTCTAAAGATTTTGTAGATTCTATATCTTTTGAATCTGGTGTGGCACTCACTTGTGTCGTGTTTGGTTTATCGTAGCCTATTTCGGTATTGAGTGTTTGCAAGGTGGAGTTTAGCTCCTGCGTGGATTGCTCTAGCTCCTTTGTGGCATCTTGCAGTGGCTTCACAACAGAATCCGTGCTTATCTCGCGCAGTTTGTCAAGCTCCATATCCTTGGTGAGCTTATTAACCTCATTTGTGAGTGTGTCCTTGTATTTGAGTGCTTCTTTTTTGATTTCTGATAGTTGAATTTCCTTATCAAAAGTATCCTTTGCCTCTGCCATAGTTTTTTTTACCGCACGAAAGAATTTCACAATATCGATTATGGCTTGTGGTAGTTTGTTTGGACCTAGAGCAATTACTGCCACGATGAGAATAACTAAGATTTCAAAAATACCAACACCAAACATAGCACACCTTAAGTTTATACAAAGCGTTATCCCGCACACTTTGAGAGTAGAATAGAACGCGCATTTTATAATAACTTTAGTAATTTTGCGACATTTGGCATATATTTTTCACGCGCCTTTTAGGAATAAAAAATGCTTTTTTGCTACAATAACGAATTTGCAAATAAGGGCGGTAGATGATTGATACAAAGGCTTTAGTGAATGATTATGAGCGAGTATGTGAGCAGTTAAGCATTAAGAAAGTGAGCAAAGAGACTTTGAATGAACTAAAAAACCTCGCTATTTCTTACAAAACCTGCAAGCAAGAGCTTGAGGATCTCCAAGCCTTTCAAAATGATGGTTCGCGAAAGATTGGACAATGGTATAGAAGTGGTGGTTGCCAAGATTTAATTGATGATTTAAAACCGCAGCTTGATGTAAATAAAATCGCTATAAATAAAGCAGAATCTGCTCTAAATACCATAGAAACTAAACTACAAGATTTTCTTTACAATATCCCAAATCTCCCAGATTCTGCTACTCCAGCGGGTGAAGACGAAAACGACAACATAGAGATTAAAAAGGTGCTTGCCCCTAAAGTGTTTGATTTTACCCCAAAGGAGCATTGGGAACTAGGCGTGGCAAATGGCTGGATAGATTTTGAATCTGGTGTGAAACTCGCAAAGTCGCGCTTTTCTGTTTTGCGCGGTATGGGTGCAAGGCTCAATCGTGCGCTTATTAATTTTATGCTTGAATGTAACCAAAAGGCAGGATTTGAATCTGTTGTAACTCCCGTGATTGTCAATGCTCGCGCACTTTTTGGCACAGGGCAGCTACCTAAATTTGAAAACGATATGTTTAAGGTGGATTCTCATTTTGATGATGAGGAAAGTGAAAATGATTTGTATCTTATCTCCACTTCCGAAATCACGCTCACAAATCTTTACCAAGATAGTATTATCCCAAGCGAAAAATTACCTATAATGCTTACCTCACACACGCCTTGTTTTCGCAAAGAAGCCGGGAGTGCTGGGCGCGATACACGCGGTATGATACGCCAACATCAATTTGATAAGGTGGAGCTTGTGGCTATCACTCACCCAAATGAAAGTGCAGCAATGCAGGCAAAAATGGTGCAAACCGCAAGTGATATTTTAAGCGCACTCAATCTTCCTCATCGTTTAGTGCAGCTATGTGGTGGGGATTTGGGCTTTAGCGCGAGTAATACGATTGATATTGAGGTGTGGCTACCCGGGCAAAATTGCTATCGTGAGATTAGTTCTATCTCAAATACGCGTGATTTTCAGGCGCGTAGAGCAAAAATCCGCTATAAAGAAAAAGGTAAAAACGCACTCGTGCATACGCTCAATGGCTCATCTTTAGCGGTGGGACGCACACTTATTGCGATTATGGAAAACTATCAACAGGCTAATGGCGATATAGCTATCCCCGATGTGTTACAAAAATACCTCTAAGGGTGTGTTATGGTAGATGAAAACAATCTCGGCGATGGTTTAGAAATCCAAGATTCACAACCACAAGACAATGCAGAATCTACAAATGTGGATTCTGCACCGGAGGGAGAAAATACTGAATCTAGTAAAGAAACACCAGCTGAAGCAAAAGAAAGCAAGGTAAAAGCTCTCCTTGCGCAAGTAACAGGGAGGATTCAACCCCTACTCACGCAGGTAAAAGAGAATAAGTTATTATTGATAGGGCTTATCGTCATAGCGGTGCTTGTTTTGTTGCTTATTATTGTGTTTATCATATTTGCGTTAAGCGGAGATGATGAAAAAGAGGAGAGTGCTCCACCACCGATTTCGCGCAAGATTGTCCAACCAGCCCCAATTTTGAGCGGACCAAAACGACTTGAAGTTGATGATACCGAGCTTGGCAATATGATAAAAAAGGCAAATATTCTTTACGAACAGGGCGATAAGCTAGAGGCATTAGATATTTTTGATAGTATCGCTGCTTATTCGCAATCAATTGCTTATTATAATTTGGGCGTGATTAAAATAAAAGAGGGGGATTATCAAAAGGCGATTAATTCCTTTGATGGCGCAATTAGCGTGGGAGAGGATATTAGCGTGAGTGCATTTAATGCTGCATATAGCGCGTATATGCTCGGCGATATGAATCTGTATGAATACTATCTCGGCATTAGCTCAAATTATTTGTATCACACAGCAAATCAACCGCTTTATTCTTATCTTTATGGATTGTTGCAGTATTACAAAGGATTCTATTTTGAATCTCTCTCGCCTTTTTTAAATCCTAGCTCTCAAAGTTACAGCACAGAATCTAAAAGACTCGCCTCGGAGGTATTTTTGATTTTTGGCGATGAGTATAATGCCCTCGCACAGCTCAAACAAGCCTCAAATAGGGACGATAATCTCGCTATTGCACTTTTGCACGCTAGACTTGGCGAATATGGACAGGCAAAGCAGTATCTTTATGAATACCTTGGTGCCCACCCGGGCGACCCACAGGCTCTAATGGCTTTACAGCTTATTGAGCTAAAGGGGGGGAATTACAAAGAAGGTGCGCTGATTTTAGATAGGCTCAATGCGAAAGAGGAGGACGCAAAGGTATTTGATGTGTATCCTATCAAGGCGAAGTTGCGCGATGAGTTGTTTGACATCAATCTTGCCCAAGAGAATTTTTGGAATCGTCGCTTTGAACATAATAAAATGCTTGGCTATAAGATTCTGTTTTATTATGCTCCATTTTTAGTTTTTGATGCTAAACAGGCTTTGGCGATTATTGATGATGGGAATCTTAATGCGTATTCGAGCAATATAGAGAGCGCAAAGAGTATATTGCAAGAGGGGCAAAAGGTTTCGCAGATTAATAATCATCTTGCGAACGATCTGCGCTCTTTGGCACTTAATCAGGATATACGCGATACGATTAAATCAATGGAAAAATCTCTTAAAACTTATCCAAATCATTCTGTTTTGCACTATGATGTTGGGCTTTTGTATGCACAGATGAACGATTTTGACAATGCATATTTGCATTTTATTCGTGCATATCATTTAGATTCAAACAACACTATGGCGGGAATTTTTGCGCTTATGTGCGCGGAGCTGACATACAGAGACAGGGCGCGCTTGATTAACTCCATTTCAAATGATTTAGCAGAGATTGATTTCACAAATCAGGTCGAGAATCAATTTTTACTTTCGCTTTTTCGCTATACAAGTGATGCTCCGGCAGATTCGCTTGATTGGCTTAATGATATGAAAAAGCAGCCTGTTTTTGAGCGCAAACCTATCTATTTCGCGCTCGAAGCGGTGTATGCGATATATACAAACAATGATAAGCAGCTAGTTGATGCGTTTGAGTATTTGAAAAAGATCTATGCAAAAGATGTGGTGGCAAATACGATGTATGAGCTAGGCAAACGTTTTAGACTAAATCTTAAAGATGTTGCCCTGCAAATGAATGCAATGTATAAGGATAAAAAGCTCGATATGAATTCTATCTACTATGGACCATCTCTTGCGCGTGAGTTGTATATCTATGTGGGATTTGTAACG
This sequence comes from Helicobacter sp. MIT 03-1616, assembly GCF_000765685.2. Classification (NCBI taxonomy): domain Bacteria; kingdom Pseudomonadati; phylum Campylobacterota; class Epsilonproteobacteria; order Campylobacterales; family Helicobacteraceae; genus Helicobacter; species Helicobacter sp. MIT 03-1616. Next base: position 27,023 of record NZ_JROY02000016.1, read on the forward strand.
GGCTCTTTGCGCTCAATCCAAGAGGAGCTAGAAGCAAGGCTCGTTGTTGAGACACGCACAAATAATGGCATTTTACAAGCCTTAGCACTTTCAAATATTTATAGTAATGACTTTGAAAAGGCTTTCGCGCTGTATAACTCACTGCTTGATGACTTGCACGAGGAAGATTCACAAACGCGTTTCTTGTCCGCTATTGCGGCTATGGGCGCAAATCGCCACGAAAACGCCGTGGCGTTGTTGCAGCTTACAAAAAATGAATCTCCTACAAATTTTGAAGCTCGTTATGCGCTAGGACTACTCTACCAAGAGGGCAAAAATATGCGGGCAGCCACGCAGCATTATGATAGGCTTGCCAATAGTAAGTTTGAATCCGAATTTTTTGACTTTGAGATTGATACGAGTTATTTGCTTGATGTTAAAGATTAAGTAAGGCATATAGAGTAATTTCTCATATCGTGTGCTCTACTTAATGTATATTTGAAAGATTTATCATTAGGATTCACTCTGCCCTATATAATCGGTCTATTTTTTACCACATTTGCACTTGTAGGTGTA
>NZ_JROY02000017.1:0-12157 GCF_000765685.2 Helicobacter sp. MIT 03-1616
TCTAATCTCTTCGCCTAGAGTATTTGTTACAACTTCTACTCTACCACTTGCATCTTTTACTTCTGTGGTGAAGTCTAGTTTAGTATAGCTATCGAATACACGAACAATCTCTGGGAGATTCTTTCCTACCGCATTTTGGAGAAGTTCTAAAAGGTCATTCATAGAATCTCGTAATTTATTCAATTCGGGATTATGTCCTTTAAGTTCAATAAGCGTGTCAACATATCCTTGTTTTGCCCTTTCAATAACCTGCAAAGACTGCTCTACAAGCTTTTGGTCTTGCTCTAAGCCCTCTTGCGTCTTTTTGACATTGTTATTAATAGCTTGTGCCATTTCGCCTAGTTCATCTTGTGATGAAACCTTAAGCACTGGCGCGGTGTTTGTTTCATAATTGAGAAAGGCAAAAAATGTAAGTAAGCCATCTTTGATTGTCTTAACAGGTGCGATTAGAATCTTAATGATAACAAAAAGCACAACTACGCCAATGACAAGCAGGACTAAAGACAAGACAATGGTAAAGATAAAGTTTTTATTTGTTGCTTCCTGATAGTCGCTTTTGTTCGCTGCGACAACGATAGTCCAACCAAAAGGAAATTGCTTGTAGTAGGCTATGCGTTTCGTGCCGAAGTTGTCAAATTCAATTTCGCCCGTTGAATTACTCTTTAATGCTTGCAACAGAGCATCTTCTAAAGGTGTAGGCTTGCCGTTCGTATTTTCGATTGGGTGTTCTCTAGAAAATATATAGCCCGTATTATCGGCAATAAATACTTCCATACTCGGCAACTCAGGGCGCTTGAAGTTTTTGAATCTCTCTTGAAATCCATCGACAAAAATATCTACCGCAATAACGCCAGCAAACTTGCCATTCTTATAAAATGGTATTGCTGCCGTAGATAAAATTTTGCCCTTGTTTGCACCTACTTGTGAAACATAGCTTGGCGTTACAAGCAGTCCATTCGCATTTTTGGTAGCAACATACCAATTACGTCCCCTTAAGTCTGGCTTATCGTCCCATTGCCTAGAAAGAGGTGTTTTTCTATGTGGTACAAAATCCTCTGTCAAGGTTTTGCCTGTTTCTTCATAGGTGATATATACAGAGGGATATTGCACAAGTTCGGCTATGTGAAAAAGCATTTCGCGTTGCGCAATAATATCATTTTCATCAAGCTGCCCGATGTATTCTGCCAACATATCCAAATGCTGCTTTGCCTCAATATTCATAGTGATATTAATGGTCGTATATGAGGAGCTAAGTGCCAATTGTTGTAGTCCCTTATATATATTGCTCACATCATTTGATGTATTTTTGTAGTTAAAAAAGCTAAGTGTTGCAATGAGAATTATAAAAATGCCAACAACAACGCCTATGAGCTTAGTTACCAAAGATTTACCCATAATCCGCCCCTTCATTTGTGAATTAAGATTAACCTAGGATTATATCTCTAAAATACTTTACATAATTCTGGGACGCGTTTTTTTCTAGCGTAAAGTTACATTTTGTAGCATACACTTTTAAACCGCTCACCCATTGTGTGAAGTAGGGTTTTGATCTTGTGAATCTCCCTAAAATACGCGCTAAATCCCTTTTGTGTGCTAAAAGATTCTAAAAGCTCTAGAATCCGCATTTGCTCAATAAGTGCTCGAGCCTGTGAAGTGCAAAATACAGATATGAATCCGGCTTGACGCAAAAGTCTATCAAGGAGTATAAAATCCACATCATAGGTAATATCTGCTTGTTGATAAAGCGTGTGAAAGTTGCCCTCTTGCGCGAGGAAAGATTCTAGATTCTCTACTTGATGTGATTTATAGAATCTAGGATTTGTCTTGAGCGTAGCAGGTGCAAAATCTCCATAGTCAAAGCTCAAAAAATAGCTATGTTTGTAGGCTCTAGCGCAGTGAGTGAGGGAAGTGATGAAATCTTGCCATAGGGGTATAATGCCACTCATTTGGGTGAAGTTTGCAATGTCCGCGCTGTCTATATAGTGTCGCAAAATATCGTGCAACAAATTGCTTTGGTTACTTTGCTCTATGTCTTGCCAAATGCCACGCCACATATTAGAATCTTGCACGATGTGAAGTATCTTGCCATTATTAATTACCTCGCAAGGAAAGCTATCAAAAAGTTCGTTGGCTATGACAAAGAGGCTTGTTGGCTCATCTGGCGCAGGATAGGATTTGAAATCTGCAAAGGTGGCAAAGTGTAGCGGGGCAGAGCAGGGAAGTGATGAAAAATAATCTTTTTGAATCTGTGCGAGTGGAGGCAATGGTTCTATGGTGGTAAAGGCGCAGTGTTGTAGGATATTATCGCCAAGTGCGTCAAGGAAAAGCGCAATATCGCCAAGCAAATGCCCCTTGTCTGCGCCAACCTCTGCAATGTGCAAAGGCAGGGATAAATCGCCATTTTCAAGCAAAGAGAGAATATAAGAGGCAATGCTCCCGCCAAAAAATTTACTCACGCTCACAGAGGTGTAAAAATCTCCCTTTGTGCCTACTCGATGAGGATTCACATAGTAGCCATTCTGCTTATCATAGAGACTAGCAGACATATATGCGCTAAAGGGAATGGTGGGATTCACAAGTCTGCCTAGTGATAGAAATTCAACCTACAAGTTTTTTAGTGCGTTTGTAAATCGTCTAAAGCCCTCGTCTATCTCGTCTTTTGTGATTGTGAGTGCGGGGAGGAAGCGCACCACACCTTTACCGGATTTAAGCACGATGACACCAGATTCTAAAGCTGTGCTGATAATGCGCCCCTGCATCGCGCTATCCTTGGTGCATAGTCCGCACATTAGTCCTAGCCCGACTTTGTGCGTGAAAATATGAGGAAAATTTGCTACAATTTCATCAAGCGCTTTATGAAAAGATTCTATTGTTTGTGCTAATACCCCATTTGTGTGTAATTGGCTTAGAATCTTAAGCACTTCAAGCCCTGCTGCACAGCTTAGAGGATTGCCCCCAAAGGTGCTTCCGTGGTCGCTTGGTTCAAAAATATCGACAAGCGAGGTCATGACTGCACCAATAGGCACGCCACCGGCTAAACCTTTTGCGGTGCTTATCACATCGGGCGTGATACCATATACCTTAGAGGCGAAAATCTCCCCACAGCGGTAGATTCCGGTTTGCACTTCATCAACCATTAATAAAATCCCTTTTGCCCTTAAATGTGTGCCTAGTGCGATGATTTTCTCCCTATCCATAGGGCAAATGCCCCCCTCGCCTTGCACGAGTTCGAGCAAAACCGCGCAAGTGTGGCTATCGAGATGATTATACACATCATCAAGGTCTTTTGCATATATGAATCCATCAGGATATGGTCCAAAATCTGCGTGCATTTTCTCCTGCGCAGTGGCTTTGAGTGAAGCGATAGTGCGTCCGTGAAAGCTTGAATCGAGCGTGATAATCTTGTAAGCATTTTTGCTTTTTCCATATTTTCGTGCAATTTTTATGGCGCACTCATTTGCTTCCGCGCCAGAGTTGCAAAAAAACGCGCGCATTTGCTTTTTTTCGGGCATTTTGTCAAGATAAAGCGTGATAAGGCTTTGCGCTAATGCTGCTTGATTTTGTATGTAGTAGAGGTTTGAAGTATGCAGGAGATTCTGTGCTTGGGTGGCTATGGCAGAAGCTAATTGTTTATTTGCGTGTCCCACGCTACACACGGCAATCCCTGCACCAAAATCGATATAGTCCTTGCCTTGTGTGTCAAATAATTTTGCATTCTCGCCGCGCACAAATGCCACAGGCAAACGCGCATAAGTGTGTAAAATAAACTCTTCATCAAGTTTTTGAATCTTTGCTAAATCCATTTTTTAACCTCCATAAAGATGCAAAGGCAGCTAGTATTTAAGTCGCGCATTGTATCCCAAAAAGTAAAATGTAGCAATTTTGGAGCATTTTTTGCTAGAGCAGACGCAAAAATACAATTTTATTGGGATAAATAAGGAGTGTGATTTGCGTATAGAATCAAGTATGCCTCAAATATCAAATCCGACAAATTACGCTAAGGGCGGCGAAAACGCGCAAAATGTGATACAAAACAATAAACAGCAGAGTGCAGATTCACAAAAAAGCACACAAAATGCGGAGAATCGGGCACAAGGCAAACAAGATATAGGTGGCAGAGAGGATATAGATTCAGCGGATGAGATTAGCGGTGTGCATTCTGCTGGGGCAGTGGATAGATTAGAATCTTCTACACGTATTACGCATTTAGAGGGTGATAAAACTCGCATTACTTATGGGCTAAAAGTCATTGAGCTAATGAGCGACCAAGAGTATCAAGCATTTTTGTGGGCTACGCAGGATTTGAGTGAGAGTGAAAAAATCCTTATGGCGCAGAGTTTATACCGCTTCACTGCGTTTTATCAGGGTAAAGATTCTGCAGATGATACACAACTTGATGTGCAAAAACTCAACGCGCACAAGGCTTTTGGCGTGGAGCATTCGATGATAGAGGATTTTATTCAGCGCTATAAAAACGCGTATGGCAAGCTTATGCAGACGCAGTTTGAGGGCTAAAGTGGCGCATAGGCTAAGATTCTAAAATGATTATTGTGTATAAAATCTGCAAAAGCACGGATTTTATACACTAAAAAAGCAAAATGGATTTTGCAAGCAAATTTGTAAGATTTGTAGGCTAAAACGAGGCAAACTTGACTTTTTAGTGCTTTTTGCATAAAATTGCGGGCTTTATTTGCTTCGCTAGATTCACGAGTTTTAGCTTCAATAAGTCAGGGTAGCTCAGCTGGTTAGAGCGCTGGTCTCATAAGCCGGAGGTCGGGAGTTCAAGTCTCCCCTTTGACACCATATCTAAAAGGCTTTCTATAATGTTATACACTCCTCCTAAACTCTATGTTGTCGTCCCTTGTTTTAATGAAGAAGATGTGATTACGCAGACTTTAAATCGACTTTTACATAAACTTCATACAATGATAGAATCTACTTTGATTGCGCCCCAAAGTGCGATAGTGTGTATCGATGATGGCAGTAGCGATGGCACTTGGCAACAAATAAATCAATTTTCACCCCCCCCCCACTTGCGCTAAAAGCAAAGAATCTTCTTTATCTCTTATCTCTCTTAAACTTTCACGCAATTTTGGACATTAAAAATATGTTTGATGAGTTTATTGCAAAATATAAGGCAGGTAACGACATTGTGCTAGGTATTCGCAACAATCGCAACACAGATTCTTTATTTAAAAAATATAGTGCCTCTTTGTTCTATGATTTTATGAATCTTATGGGGACAAAGGTTATTAAAATCACGCTGATTATCGGTTGTTGAGCACTCGGGCATTGCAGTTATTAACCCAATACAAAGAAAGCAATTTATTTTTACGCGGTGTGATTATGGATATGGGGTTAAAAATTGATAAAGTATATTTTGATGTGAAACCTCGCAGCGGTGGCGAAAGTAAATATACATTGAAAAAAATGTGCTCCTTTGCGCTTAATAGCATTACAAGTTTTTCTGTTGCACCCTTGCGGCTAGTTAGCACTATGGGAATTACTTTTTTCTGTCTTGCTTTTCTTTTTCTAGGCTATGTGCTGTATGCGAAATTTTGGGCAAATCAAGCGATTGTGGGCTGGGCTTCTACGGCGATATTGCTTTGTTTCTTTAGCGGGATTCAGCTTTTAAGCCTTGGCATTATCGGGGAGTATATTGGCAAGATTTATGCCGAATCTAAAAGGTGTCCGCGTTATGTGATTGAAGAAGTGCAAACAAAACAAACTTAGCGCATTGGTTTGGGGCAAAGACAAGTTTTGCCGTGTTTGGGAAAGCTCTTACACTAAATGCTTAAATACACTGCAAGTGTGGTGATAATAAACCCTGCTCCCAAAACACCAAAGGCAGACTTGCGTTTGCCTTTGCAAAATGAAGTAATAATCAAGCCAGAGAGATAAAAAAGTAGCATTGAGATACCAAAGCCAATGGCAATCATATCAAAAAAAGAGAACTTGAAACCCCTAGCTCGTATTTTGTGCATAAGCATTAAGATTCCATATAAACCCCTATCTACTACGCGTATCATTGCTACACCAAAAGTGTGAAATATATATGAAATGCTCTATTTTCACATCTATTTGAGATTTATTTTAAGTGGATTTGATAACATCATCAAAATTATATACTCTAACAATAAGAAGTGTTTGCAAAATAAAATCTATGCAAGAAACTATATGGCACAGATGCTATTGTGATAAGTGTAGCAAGATAGGCAAGGTATTGAGTAAAAGAGTAAAAAATAAATTATTTTTTTACTTTTTTATCTATGCCCTATGAGTTTTATGCAAAAAACGATATAATTCCACTTCTAAATCTTTACAAAAGAGGATAGGAATGAATCCCAAGATTTTGATTGTTGGTGGTGGATATGGAGGCTTACGCACGGCTATGACGCTTCAGGAGAAGCTTGATGTTGAGGCAAATATCACACTTATTAGCAAGCACGACTATCATTACCAGACCACACTTTTGCACAAAGTTGCTATTGGCACACTTAGTGCGCGCAAATCACGCGTGTATTTTCGTAAGGTTTTGAATCTCAAAAAAGTGCATTTTATCAAAGATAAGATTTTGTCCTTTGAGCCAGAAAAAAATCGCGTAATAGGTAATGGTGGGGCGTATGAGTATGATTATCTTGTTATCGCGCTTGGGTTTAAACCCGATGATTTTGGCATTAAGGGCGTGGATAAATATGCGCACAAGCTCTCTTCGCTCAATGCTGCACTTAAACTTGATAAAGAGATTGAATATAAATTTAAGGAGTATTGCCACACAAAAAACGCCGATGATTTAAGCATTATCGTTTGTGGCACGGGCTTTACAGGGATTGAGTTTTCTGCAGAACTCGGCTCGAGGCTTGATGAGCTGTGCCTCATTAGTGGGATCCCACGTGATGTGCCTAAAATTACCTGTATTGGTAGAAGCGATAGAATCTTACCGATGTTTAGCAAAAAGGGTAGTGCATTGGCAAAAAAGAAACTTGAGGCTTTTGGTGTAGAGGTTATTTGTGGTGGCGAAGTGCAGGAGTGCCTAAAAAATGGCGTAATGATTAAGCATAATGGCGAGACAAAGCATATTAAGGGTAATACGATTTTGTGGAGTGCTGGTGTGAAGGGCAATGATAGCGTGGAAAACTCCTGTTTAGAGAATAAAAAAGGACGCATTAGAGTTGATGAATATTTGCGATGTCCGCAGTATCAAAATATTTATGTGGTTGGGGATTGTGCCTTGGCGGCTTCACGCGATGTGATACACGCGCCAACTGCGCAGTTAGCAGCGCAAATGGGGGATTATGTGGGCAAGAGTCTTGTTAAGATTCTTAATGGCAAGACACAAAAAAAAGTATTTTCATTTAAGCATCGTGGGACGGTTTGCTCTATCGGGCATACTGATGGCGTGGGTGTTGTTTATAAAAAGAATATTAGCGGTGAGATTGCGGCATTTTTGAAAAACTTCATTGAAAATAAGTGGCTTTTTGGTATTGGTGGTGCAAAACTTGTATTTAAGAAGGGGCAATTCCGCTATCGCACGAGCAATTAGAAAATGCTAAGTATCAATGCGATAAATAATTTATGCTTAAAAAACTAAAAGATTCATAATATTTGGCATAGCAAGTAACGAAAATACGCAGCTTATGATATAATCAAAGCCTTTGTTGCATAATGATGTATTTAAGGAAGCTGTGATGATAAGTTATAAAGATTCTGGTGTGGATATTGATGAAGGAAATGCGCTTGTAGAGGGATTGAAAGGGATTGTAAAATCGACTTTTGATAGCAATGTGATTGGTGGGATTGGCTCGTTTGCTGGGGCGTATGCGATGCCCCCTCATTATAAGAATCCCGTGATTTTAGGTGCGACCGATGGTGTTGGCACAAAGCTAAGACTCGCCATAGATTCACAAAAGTTTGACACGATTGGCATTGACTTGGTAGCAATGTGCGTGAATGATTTGATTTGTAACTTTGCCGCCCCTATATTTTTTCTCGACTATTACGCGACCGGGAAACTTGATAAGAGTATTGCTCTTAAAGTAATAGAATCTATTGCGCAGGGTTGTAAAATCGCCGAGTGCGCCCTCATTGGTGGAGAGAGTGCGGAAATGCCCGGAATGTATGCAAAAGATGATTTTGATTTGGCTGGATTTGCGGTGGGCATTGCCGAGAGGGAGGATATACAAACGCAGCGTGTGAAAGTTGGAGATGTGCTGATTGCCCTAAAGAGTAGCGGGATTCACAGCAATGGCTATTCGCTAGTAAGAAAGGTGCTTTTTGAGCATTTGAAAATGTCTTTTACAGAATCTTTTGAAGGACAGAGTCTTATTGAAACATTACTCGCGCCTACACGCATTTATGTGCCTCTTTTTAGGGAGATTTGCTCATCGAGTTTGCGTCCATATTTGCACGGCTTGGCTCATATCACAGGGGGCGGCATAGTCGAAAATCTCCCTCGCATACTCCCCACTGGGCTTGGTGCTAAGATTGATGAAGCATCACTACAGAGTTTGCCAATTTTTACGCTCCTTGGCAAATATGTAGAAAAAAATGAGATGTATCGTACTTTCAATATGGGAGTTGGTATGATTCTTGCTGTAGATAGCAACAAGGCTGATGAGATGCTCCGTGCTTCAAGGCCGTTTGATGGGTATATCATCGGTGAAGTGGGTACCCAAAATAGCATTGCTTTTATGTAGATTTCATACAACAAATAGGGGCTACAAGTGAGTATAAGGGATTTTTTTAAAGTTTATTTATTTCCATTCCTAATTGTTTTGAGTGGGCTTGTCGTATATGCTTTCATAGTGATTTTTATGGATAAAGATAATCTTGTTCTAAGTCAAGATAATTTACAGAAACTTCAATGGCACACAGATGCACACACCGCACAGAATGGAAATATGGGCGATGTGAATGAGGGAGCTTCTAAGCCAATAGATACAAATACTATCGCCGCCATAGAAACAAATGAGACAAATACGCACATAGATGCGGCAGAAACGCCTTTAGGTACTGATACGACACAAGTTGCCGAGGTGGATATACCACAAATGCCGCAAGTTGAGACGATACAGCCAATACCTGCACCAGAGGTTGAGCAACAACCACAACTTGAGCCTGTGCAGGAGGTTTATTACGCCAAACATCGTGCAAATATTCGTAATGCGCCATCTTCTGAATCTGTCGTCATCGCGGGTGTGGCAAAGGGAGAAATGCTAGAACTTTTGTCAAATCAAGGTGAGTGGAGCAAGATAAGGCGGCAAAATGGTGCGGAGGGATATATCGCCTCGCGTCTTATAGACAAAGGAAGTGCAAATACGCAGACTACACACACAAGCAATGAGAATGCGGCACATAAAGAACTTTATGTAGTCTTGGTGGATTCACTCAATGTGCGTGCGGAGCCTGATAGACGCTCGGATGTGGTTGGTAAGCTGAACCACAATGAGCGTGTGTATGTGATTGATATACAAGGCGAATGGGCGAAAATCTCACTTGCGAATGGGCGATATGCTTATACCGCGCTACGATTTATCACAAAAGCGCAGTAATGCTTAGATTCTTTGCTGTGTATGGCAATCCCATAGCCCATTCCAAATCCCCGCTTTTACATAATCACGTTTTTACAAAATATGGACTAAGTGCGTGTTATGGGAGAATCTTGCTTGAAAATGGCGAGGCATTACGCAAAAATTTTGATACATTTGGTTTAAGTGGTGCAAACATCACAATTCCCTTTAAAGAAAACGCCTATACTCTTTGCGATGAGGTGCGCGGTATTGCACAGGAGATTGGCGCGTGTAATACTTGGGTGCGCGAGAATGAAAGGGTGATTGGCTACAACACAGATGCGCAGGGATTTTATGAATGTATCAAGGATTATCATATTAAAAATGCGCTAGTTATTGGTGCGGGAGGTGCGGCAAAGGCAGTGGCAATAGCCCTTAAGGCGCATAATATTCATACAAGCATTATCAATCGCTCTGCGCAAAAACTCACATTTTTTGCTGATAAGGGCTTTGTTTGCTATGTGAGCGATGAATTTAAACCCAAAGATTCTTATGATATAATCATTAACACCACGAGTGCCGGGCTTGGCGATACGCATTTGCCTTGCCCGAAGCCACTTTTAGAATCTCTTTTTGCAAATGCCTCTTACGCCTTTGACCTCATCTATGGCAAACAAACGCCTTTTCTCGCCTTGGCGGCAGATTCTCACCTTATTTGTGATGACGGCAAGGATATGCTGATTTATCAAGCCGCTATCGCTTTTAAACTCTTTTGCCAAAATATGAGTAGTGCAAATGATGCGAGGGTAAGTGGGACGTACATAGCAGGTTTAGAATCCACACAAATTGCACAAATTATGAGAGAAGCACTGCTTTAGCTGAATAATTATTGATTTTTAGCGCCACAAAGCGCACAATGCTGCAAAATAGAAACTTTAGATTCTAATCCACGGATAAGATTATGCTATAATTACCATTTTTAAGGAGAGAATATGCAAATTGATGATGCTCTTTTAAGTAAGCTTGAGCGACTTTCTATGATTCGCATTGATGATAAGAAACGCACACAGACGCAGGAGCAGCTCACAGAAATTGTGGGCTTTGTAGAGAATCTAAGTGCAATAGAAGTTCCACAGGATTGCTTTAGTGAAGAGTTAAAAACGCCCTTAAGAGAAGATATTCCAAAGGATTCACAAATCGCTAAAGATGTCTTATCTCACGCACCAAAGGCGCAAGATAACTTTTTTATTGTGCCTAAAATCATCGAATGATAATTTCGCTTGATAAGATAAAAATACCAAATGATTGGAAAGAACTCCTTAAAGATGAGTTTCTAAGTCCATATTTCGCGCAGATAAAGGCGCATTATATGGAGGCTCTACAAAAGGGTGAGGTCGTGTATCCTAAACCCTCACAACTCTTTGCTGCCTTTGCTTTAACACCCTTAGATGCGCTTAAAGTCGTCATACTCGGGCAAGACCCATATCACGGCAGTGAGATGATAAATGGAATCCTCATGCCTCAAGCTATGGGCTTAAGCTTTAGTGTGCCTTGTGGTGTGAGAATCCCGCCCTCATTACAAAATATTTACAAGGAATTAGCCCTTAGTCTTCATATTACACCACCCACACACGGGGATTTGAGCGGCTGGGCGAAACAAGGTGTTTTACTCCTTAATAGCATTTTATCGGTTAGGGCAAATGCACCCGCTTCACATAAGTATTTTGGCTGGGAGATTTTTACCGATGGCGTGATTAAAGCATTATCCGCACATAAGGAACATTTGGTATTTATGTTGTGGGGAAATTATGCAAAGAAAAAGGCAGTATTCATTGACAACACGAAGCACAAAATCATCACTGCACCGCACCCAAGCCCTCTTGCGCAGGGTTTTGTGGGGAGCAATGTATTTGTAGAGGCAAATGAGTATCTCTTGGCACACGCAAAAGAGCCTATTGCGTGGGAGGCTTTGGATAGAAACTAAAAATCTCTAAAATTATGCCACCAATAAATCGTGCTTTTGCCACAAATAAGACAGATTCTAAAGTTTTTATTATCGTTAGAATTTGCACTTTATGTAAAATCAGATTCTAAAGCTTTTTTAAAGGAATGGGAGTAAAAATATTTTGGGAATCTACACGCATTAACCTTAAAAAATCATTAAACACACTCTCACACACTTTTCTTTTTTATCCCTTAAAAACATTTTATCTTGTCTCTAGTCTTTGTCTATCATTTCTCTATTCATTACCTTTGCTTAGGGCTCTTTTAAAACTTTGGAAATTAATTTCCACACATATTAGATTCTAATATAAGGGAAAAGGTAATATAAGATTCTCTTTATAGTAATTTTATTTGTAATAGAATCTGTGTTATTATATTTCAGCTAGAATATTTTATAAAGCTTAAAAAAACTTTTTGCCTTGAAGTATAAAATTTATAATGCTTTTAAGTCTTGGGAATATGCTTTTAAGTATGTGCCAAAGTGGCATAAGATTTAAGAAAAATTTTGATATGAAGTTTTTTTAATTTTGTATCGAAGTATGAAGCTTGAAATGCTCTTAAGTTTGTGGCAAAGTTGTATTCAATTTAAGTGAAATTGTTAGTCTATGATTTTGTATTGAATTTGAAGCAAAGTTGATATGAAA
>NZ_JROY02000018.1:0-6938 GCF_000765685.2 Helicobacter sp. MIT 03-1616
CAACGCGTTGTTTTACCCTAGTAAGCTAAAAATGAGACTTTTAAAAAGGGGAAAGAAAGGCTTTAGTGAGGATTCTCGCGATTCATCTCCCCCTACCGCTTTTGTAAGCATTTATAAATTTCATCGTGTGGTTGGTATTCGCCACATTCTCCATTCTTTAGTAATTGTTTTATTTTTTCTCTATCTTTTTGTGGATACTGATTTACCACATAATCTATCTCGTGTTTCTCTTGAGTGTTAAAAAACTTATCGTCTTTTGCTTTATCTTTAGCCATAGCTTTGTCTCCTTTTTAGTGTTTTAGATTGTGGTATTCTACCACAAAATTTTAAAGCGACACAGGCAATTGATTGGCACAGAATCCACATCAATAAAAGCTCTCTTAAGTGATTAAAATGGTATGTCTTCATCTGTGATGTCTATGGTTTTCACATCTAAGTTTTCTTCAACTACTGCACCATTTGTTTGGCTTTCTATACTTTGAGTGTCTTTAGCCTGATTCTTGTGTTTGTCTTGTCCCTCTAAATATACCCGATTTGCTATTATTTTCACTCGAGCATATTTTTTGCCCTCATACTCCCACGCTTCTTGGCGTAATTCTCCTTGTATATAGACTTTTTTTCCCTTGTTTAGAAACTGCAAGATTCTTTCTCCAAATTGTCCAAATAGCACTACTTCAAAGAACATAACTTGCTCCTCTGTATTACCTCTTTCATTTTTAAACTTATGATTCTTAGCAATGACAAATTCTACACAAGGTGTATTGTTTTTGCCTATATACTTAATTTCCGCATTTCTAATGAGGTTTCCGCTGATATTTATGCTATTCATTTTTTCTCCTTTGGTTTTGATTTAAAAGCTTTGTCTATGAAACTTGAGCAGATTTTATAATCAAACTCATAATTTTTTGGTAGCTCTAAGCCTTTTTCTTTTGAAAGCTTGAGAGCTAAGTCTATTTGTTTTTGGCTGGGTGGTTTTGGTGGCAATTTCTTTTTCATAGATTCTATAAAATCGCTACACACTTTCATAGAATCTAATACTTCTTGTGGCATTTCTACATTCATTTGTGTTGCTAAATCTTTAGCAAGTTTGATTTGATTTTCTGTTGGAGCTTTGCTTTGTGTTTCCATTCTTTCAAAACCTAATTTTTCGTGTAGGGGCTTAATAAAGTCTAAATATTGTGATTGTCCTTGAGTAATAGAATCTAACACTTCTTCCATTGCCTTAGTAAATTCGTGTTGAGTAATCCACTCATCGCTTTGCTTCAAGCTTTCTATGGCTCTTTTGCCTTTGCTTGTAGCTTTAAGCTCTTGTTTCTTGCCTTTGGTTATTATCTCTATAAACTCCCTTTTCAGTAGAGTAGGCACAAAAGAGGCATAAGTGCTTGGTCTGCCTATACCTAACTTTTGTAAAAGGGGAATAAAATCACTTTCTTTAAAGCGACTTGGAGCTTTTTTCTTTACATCTTTTATTTCAAAAGATTGTATATTGATTTTGTCTCCCTCTTTAAGCTCAAGTGTAGAATCTAAGCTTACTTCTTCTTGGTTTTCTTCTTCATCTAATTGTTTAAAAACGCCCTTAAATCCATTATAGATGAGCTTAGTTGCTCTAAGATTAAATATTCTTCCCTTAATATTAGCTTCAAAGTTTAGGCTTTCGTATATGGCGTCTTTTGCTTGTGAAAGAATGGAGTTAAGATATATAAGAGTGTATAGCTCTTGATGATTTTTTGTGAGATTTTCATCTTGTATCATCGTTTCTATATCTTCAAATTTATGGCAGTGAGTAATTCTTGTAGCTTCGTGAGCTTCTGCTTGACTTTGAGCACCTGCTTTGTATTCTCTTCTTTGATACCATTCCTCTTTGCCAAACATAGATTCCACTTCTGTAATAAATTCTAGGCTTAAGTTTTCTGCGTCTGTTCTGTGATAAGTAATCAGTCCTTTTTCATAGAGGTTTTGCGCGAGATTCATCGTTGTTTCACTACTAAATCCAAAAGCAATATTTGCCTTTTGTATAAGGGTGGCTGCTTGAAATGGTTTATTAGGGCTGCTCTTAGTCTCTTTGCATTCTTTTTTTGATACTATCGCTTCTTGTGTATCAATAATGGCATTGAGAAAATCTTGTGCCTCTTCTTTTGTGGCAAAAAGAGATTGGTTTTTTAATTCTACTTTTTTATCCTGTATGGTGGCATTTGCAATAACTCTATAATCTATTTTCTTGCTAGAATCTAGCTTCTCAAAGTTTTCTATTTCTATTTCTCTTGTTACAATTTGATAAAGAGCTGGGGTTTGCACTCTACCTACACTTACATTCCCTCTCTCTCCTAATGCTTTCATAAGTTTTGGAGAAAGAATAAAGCCACATAGTCTATCGCCCACACTTCTTGCCTTAAAGGCTTCATAGAGATTTTTATTTGTGTTTTCAAAACTCACTGCGGATTCTATGCCTTTATTGATACCACTTTGTGTAATCTCAAAGAACTCTGCTCTTTTGACACTTTTTGCTATGTTTTTAATGACTTCATAAAACATATATCCTATGGCATATCCTTCTCTATCTGGGTCGGTGGCTATATATACATCTTTGCCACGACAGGCAGAAAATATATAATCCATTGCCTTTTTGCGCTCTGTGTTAGAAAATTCATAATATGGCTCATAAGTATCCCAATTTATGTAATTTTCTAAAGGTAATGATTTAAAATGTCCTTTTGTCGCAAAAACTTTAGCTCCGCTAAACTTCTCTATCTTTTCACATTTATTTGGTGCTTCTATGATAATAATAGAATCTTGTAATTTCATTTTATCTCCTTAAGTTTTTCTTGCTTCCTAAACACACTCGGTTTTATAGGATTAGAATCTTTCCATAAGCCTTTATGAGCTAATCTTGCTTTTATTTCTAAATGAGTGTAAGCATTAGAATATTCTTTATAAGCCCAAGCAAAACCATTTTCTACTAAGTTTGCATTGACATCAATATCATTGCAAAAGACTATGGCTACAATTCTGTTGTATTTATCTTTATCTTTGATTTTAAGTGTGGCATTACTTCCTATGGGGCAAAGAGTTAAAAGATGAGATGTAGCCTCTTTGCCATAGCTTTGGTTAGATTCTGGTGCATCAATGCCATAAAGCCTTACTTTGAACTTCTCTCCATTATGAAGTATTGTTAGAGTATCGCCATCATAAACCTTAATAATACTTCCTTGCACTTCTTTACTTGGCATAAGATAGGTAAGATTAAAATTGCTAAATTGGCTAATAATAAATCCTAGAATACCTAAGCTTATCAATAATATAAGCTTAGATGTTTTGTGGCTTATATTATTCATCTTTCTTTTCCTTGTTGTATTTTTTGGGAATCCTTATAAATATTCTTTATTTGCTTGTTTTTAGTTATGATTTGTTCTTTTGTAGGATACCAATGCTCTTTTACAAAACTCACCATTTTGACGGAATCTTTAATAGCCTTTGAAATTTCACTTTTATCATCTTTAAGCACTTTAAGCCAACTATCCATATAAGAAGCGTGATTTTTTAAATTATAATCAATGCCAAGCTCCATAGCTTGTAAAAAAGAATAAAGCTCTGCTCTTAACTCTTCTCTTGCATAACCTTCGCTTCCAAAGGAATGATTTAAATCTCTATTGAGCCTATTTTGATGTCCTGTTGCGTGTCCTAACTCGTGTAAAGCAGTGGAGTAGTATTGTTCGTTATTAATGAAATTTTCTTTTGGTGGTAATACGATTTTATCATTTGAAACTTCATAATAGGCTTTGTCTTGTTTTGTATGTATAATTTGAATGTTAGAATTTGCTAGAATCTGCTCTATAAAAGGATTCTTTTCAAATCTATTTCTTGGTTTTGTTTCAAAAGAGAGATTATTTTTCTTTTGATGTTCTTTGAGCTTTTCCATATCTATATTGTTGCATTGTGAAATATTAAACATAGAATATGCTTTAAAGACTTTTTGCCATAAGTTCCCCTCATTATCTTCAAAAATTAAACCTTTTGTTTCTTGGTTTTTATCTATCTGTCTTTTTCCTACAAAAAGCACACAACTTGCTTTCTCTCCCTTCTTTACATATCCTCCTAATTCTTTGACTTGATTAAAAGTCAAATATCTAAGTTCCTCGTATTTATTAAGCATAAGTCTTAAGGCATTGCAACCTTTATAAATTGTGCCTGTGTATGGATTATATGGCATAATGCCTTCATTTATCCAAGGCTTTATCCAAGGTGCAGTGCCTTTTTCAAGTTCTCTTACAATGTTCTCTTCAAGCTCTTGTGCTATTTTTTCCAAAATGCTATTGCTCATTTTCTTTTTCCTCTTCTTTTTGAAGGAGATATTCATATTCTTTTAAATCTTCTTGAGTAATACTTTCTACGATTTCGTATTTTTCTTGTATCGTTTCTTGTTCTTGGTTTATTCCTAAGAAATTTGCTATATTTGGCTTATTCATTGTCTTTCCTTTGTGTAATATCTCCCCCTTGTAAAGGGAGATTATCTTTCTTTGCTTTTATCTTGGGCTTTCTCTTGAGGTTTTGCCTTTTGAAGCGGAACATATTTTTCGTGTCCTGCTTGAGCTTTAAGATAATTATTTATTTGCTTTTCTGTGTATTCAGTTAAGCCTATATTTTTTAGAATATGTGGAGATACTTCTTGTGGTTCTCTTGAGATAAGATTTTTGAGCTTATCTTGATTAAGACTTGGGATTTGTGAAGTATGATAAAGTGTTGTGGTCTCTAATATAGGCTTTGGCAACTCTTTAATATCATACACAAAATCGTAGTATGGCTCATTTGTCTTAGGATTGATTTTTGTTTTGCCATCTTTGCCTACATAGGTTTTTACAAGCGGTTTGCCATCTTTGTCGCATATTTTTGTGGCTTCCTTTGTTTTGATATAAGAAATTTTTACGCCTTCCATTTGTTTGAGCTGTTCGCTTGTAAGCCTTGCTCCCAAGAAATTTGCCTGTTTTGCTGTAATCCAAGCTCCATTTTGATAGCCTTTAGCATTCTGTTGAGATTCTAAAAGTATGGCATTTAGTCCTTCGTATGCTTTACCTGTTTGGGCGTTAAATGGTCGTGTGGCTTGTATCTCTTCTGCACTTTTTGCTTTAAGCCAAGGTGCAGTTTGAGACTTAATAGCTTGAATTATGTTGTATTTAGCATAATTATTGAAGCTTTCTCTTCTTTCCTCGTGGGTGTATTCTGCCCATTTTTTTGGTTGTGCTGACATTTTTTCTCCTTGTGATGTATATTTTAGTCTTGCTCGTCTGTTTCTTGCATATCTAAATCTTGTTCTTGACTCAAGCCGCTTTGTAGCAATTCTTGAGCTTCCTCTTGGCTGATAACGATTTGCTCATTTGGTATGAGCACTTCATTTTCCATAAGCAACTCCTTAAGTATAAGAATCTCATAGCTCTAAACTCATCTTTTGACATTAAAAGAGATTGAGCTATGAGTAGGCTTTGCGCTCTAATTCACAAAGCCCAAATACTTACTCTTTGTTCGGGGGTAGAGTAGATATTTGGACTTTGTTTAATAGCCCTTAAAACTTCTAAAACCATAGGTATAGTTATTTTGATTAGATTCTGTCTCCTCTTTCGTTATTTGTTCTTCTTGTGAGTTTTGCTCTGTTGATGTTTGTGCCTCGTCATTTGGTGGTATGTAGGCTATCTTGTCTGCTCCCTCCCATTCTTTTACCTTAAACCAAAAATTTACATCTGCTTTAATGGGTCGGTTTAAGAATCCTCCTACAAGGATATAGATTTTATCAATGGGATTACTTAGAATATCTTGCGCGGTTATGAGTTTATAGCCCTCTGCATTTGTAGATACATTATGTTTAAGTAAATCTAAGTTTCCTTTAGAGGTGCTTACTTTTTCTCGTGTGAAGTCTCCTATCATCTTGCTTAGAGTTTCTGCGTCTTCAAAACTATTCATTCTAAAGACAACTTGATAAGCTACATTGGCTCTAATAATTCTTAAATCATCTTCGCCATAATACTTTTTAATTTGCTCATAGCTTTGAGTAATATAGAGTGGCACAAGCCCAAAGCTTCTGCAAAGTGCAGGCATTTCAAGTAAAAATGGCATTTTTCCAAAACGCACAAACTCATCAAGGATAAGGTAAATAAACTTGTTAGGGTCGCTATTTTCGTTTGTCATAAGCTTTTTACACATAGATTCTAAGAGAATGCGTATAAGTGGAGCTAGAATATCCATATCTTCAGTTTGTATAACAATATACATTGTGATATGCTCTTCTCTTAAATCCTCATAGTTAAAGCTCATCTTTGATACTGCTTTAGCGACTTGAGGATTACTAAAGACTGCCATAAAGGTATCATAGGTTGATTTAATACTTGCAAATTCATTTTGAGCCGCAGTGCTATATTGTCTTGCTTGATTTCGCACAATATCATTCAAAGATTCGTCATTTGATACTTGCAAGAAAAAGGCTTTAAGTGTATCTTCTTTAGGGTTTCTCTCAATTTCTCCTGTTTCTTCATTTTGTATTTGACACATTTCTAAAAATTCACCTTGTAGCTCATTGTAATAATCTTTTTTTGGAGCTTGTGCGAGGTCTGCAAGTGTAGTGTGTTTAAATTTCTCCATATTATACAGAGCAAAGAAGCTAAACATTGTTTTAGCTGAAACAACCCAATGGTCGTTTTCTTTTCCTTTTTCTCCTACAAAAATTGTCCCTGCTATTTGGTCGGCAAGTTTTTTCATTTGCACAAAATTCATATCTTTAATCACTTTATTGTCAAATGGATTAAAAAACATTGTATTTTCATCACTAAAAGGGGAGAAAAGCAAAACTTTATTATCAAGCTTTTGCTGTCTGTATCCTGCTGTTTTTTGATAAAGCTCCCCTTTGATGTCTAGCACCACGCAACTTTGTGGTAAAGACAAGAGATTAGGAATAG
>NZ_JROY02000019.1:0-6515 GCF_000765685.2 Helicobacter sp. MIT 03-1616
TATTAAGCCCACTTTAAGCCTCGCTTTTGTAATATTTCACTCCCATTTGATTGAGCTTCTGTCTCTTCTTGTAGGTTTAGCAAATGTATGAGCTTTTTTGTTTATCATAAACATTGAGAGCATAGACTTATGTTTAAAAACTGCATCAAAGATACTAAGGGTTATTTCTTATGGTTGTTCTTTATCAATATAATCAATGTTTGCATTAGCTTTTAAGATGAGCTTAAAGCTGTTTTTGCTGGTTATATTTGGTATGATCTTTGACATCTAAGCAAGAAAATGAAGTATTTTATTTCTTAATCTTTTAATAAGAGTAAAGACAATAAAAACTTGTATTTCTTAGTTCAATTCTTAATAACTCAAATATGACTTTGAGAGATTTTAGAATCTATTTTTACTTTAATAAAGCAAAAATAGCATAATAGAATCTATAAACTCTAGTCTTTGTGATAAAGAAACACTAAGAGATGAAGGACAAACTTATCAAAGCAATCACATTTATTTAGTGATTAATGTGAAGCATTTTATGGAGAGTTTGATCCTGGCTCAGAGTGAACGCTGGCGGCGTGCCTAATACATGCAAGTCGAACGATGAAGCTTTTAGCTTGCTAGAAGTGGATTAGTGGCGCACGGGTGAGTAATGCATAGGTTATGTGCCCTTTAGTCTGGGATAGCCACTGGAAACGGTGATTAATACTGGATACTCCCTACGGGGGAAAGGGACTCTTAAATATGCTCCTAGAGTATTTTTAAAACAAGAAGTCGCGTGAGTGAAAAGGAAAATTGTAGAAGGCTTATAAAAATAAGTCAAAACAATTTGACGCATTCAAACACGATGAATTTTTTGAATTTAAAGATATTCTAGGGGTATATTTAAGAGTCTCCGCTAAAGGATCAGCCTATGTCCTATCAGCTTGTTGGTGAGGTAATGGCTCACCAAGGCTATGACGGGTATCCGGCCTGAGAGGGTGATCGGACACACTGGAACTGAGACACGGTCCAGACTCCTACGGGAGGCAGCAGTAGGGAATATTGCTCAATGGGGGAAACCCTGAAGCAGCAACGCCGCGTGGAGGATGAAGGTTTTAGGATTGTAAACTCCTTTTGTGAGAGAAGATTATGACGGTATCTCACGAATAAGCACCGGCTAACTCCGTGCCAGCAGCCGCGGTAATACGGAGGGTGCAAGCGTTACTCGGAATCACTGGGCGTAAAGAGTGCGCAGGCGGGGTGGTAAGTCAGATGTGAAATCCTGTAGCTTAACTACAGAACTGCATTTGAAACTATCACTCTAGAGTATGGGAGAGGTAGGTGGAATTCTTGGTGTAGGGGTAAAATCCGTAGAGATCAAGAGGAATACTCATTGCGAAGGCGACCTACTGGAACATTACTGACGCTCATGCACGAAAGCGTGGGGAGCAAACAGGATTAGATACCCTGGTAGTCCACGCCCTAAACGATGAATGCTAGTTGTTGCCCTGCTTGTCAGGGCAGTAATGCAGCTAACGCATTAAGCATTCCGCCTGGGGAGTACGGTCGCAAGATTAAAACTCAAAGGAATAGACGGGGACCCGCACAAGCGGTGGAGCATGTGGTTTAATTCGAGGATACGCGAAGAACCTTACCTAGGCTTGACATTGATAGAATCCGCTAGAGATAGTGGAGTGCTGGCTTGCCAGAGCTTGAAAACAGGTGCTGCACGGCTGTCGTCAGCTCGTGTCGTGAGATGTTGGGTTAAGTCCCGCAACGAGCGCAACCCTCGTCCTTAGTTGCTAGCAGCTCGGCTGAGCACTCTAAGGAGACTGCCTTCGTAAGGAGGAGGAAGGTGAGGACGACGTCAAGTCATCATGGCCCTTACGCCTAGGGCTACACACGTGCTACAATGGGGCATACAATGAGGAGCAATACCGCGAGGTGGAGCAAATCTCTAAAATGTCTCTCAGTTCGGATTGTAGTCTGCAACTCGACTACATGAAGCTGGAATCGCTAGTAATCGCAAATCAGCAATGTTGCGGTGAATACGTTCCCGGGTCTTGTACTCACCGCCCGTCACACCATGGGAGTTGTATTCGCCTTAAGTCGGGATACTAAATTGGTTACCGCCCACGGCGGATGCAGCGACTGGGGTGAAGTCGTAACAAGGTAACCGTAGGTGAACCTGCGGTTGGATCACCTCCTTTCTAGAGATATGTTAAAACATTCGCTTGTTTTAACCAACTCTGTATTTGAAGAGAGAATAAAATACTCAATGGACTTGCTTAGTTTTCAGGGATCTCCAAAATAGCAGTTTAAATAGTAAGCTTAAGGGGCTTATAGCTCAGGTGGTTAGAGCGCACCCCTGATAAGGGTGAGGTCGGAGGTTCAAGTCCTCCTAAGCCCACCAAAATTGTTCTTTTTGCGATAAAGCACTGATTCCTCATTGTTTTTTTAGTCATTACTTACTTGGTAATCCCTTTCAAAGACAATAATCAGCACTTTTTCATCAAAGATAACTAATTTTAAAATTATCAAACTATTAGAGAGATTAGATTCTAATTTAATAGTTCTCTTGGGGAATTAGCTCAGCTGGGAGAGCGCCTGCTTTGCACGCAGGAGGTCAGCGGTTCGATCCCGCTATTCTCCACCACTTGTAGAATCTTAAGTTGCAATGTGAGAGATTGATATAAATCCATAAAGTCTTATACAGAGATTGCATAAGTTTTTTATGAAGTTATAGAATCTAAGGATTTATCTTTCATATTTAGCTTTATGTATGCGATTGTGTGATGATGAGAGACAAAAAAGTTTAATGCAAGGCTTAAAGCTTGTAAGCTTAGAAACAAGGAATTAAGCAGAAGCAAAAAGGTTCTTAAACTTTGCATTAGACTTTAGTCTAAGTGTTATTTGAAAACTTATTGTTAAAGCCTAAAATAGTAATTAACTACAATTACGCGATATATTGTTTTATTGTTTGTCATACATTCAATAAGGCAGTATCCTTAGAAGTAAAAGCTTGTAAGGGCAAATGGTGGATGCCTTGGGTGATAGAGGCGATGAAGGACGTACTAGACTGCGATAAGCTACGGGGAGCTGTCAAGAAGCTTTGATCCGTAGATTTCCGAATGGGGCAACCCAATACCTAGAGATAGGTATTACCTTTAATGGAGCGAACCTAGCGAAGTGAAACATCTCAGTAGCTAGAGGAAAAGAAATCAAACGAGATTCTCTTAGTAGCGGCGAGCGAACGGGGAAGAGGGCAAACCCAATGCTTGCATTGGGGGTTGAGGACTGCAATATCCACTGCAATCTTTTAGCAGAATATTCTGGAAAGGATAATCATAGAGGGTGATAGTCCCGTATGCGAAAAGAGATTGCTAGGTAGCAGTATCCAGAGTAGGTCAGGACACGTGAAATCCGGGCTGAAGCAGGGGAGACCACTCTCCAACCCTAAATACTCCTATCACACCGATAGCGAACAAGTACCGTGAGGGAAAGGTGAAAAGAACCGCAGTGAGCGGAGTGAAATAGAACCTGAAACCATTTGCCTACAATCATTCAGAGCCCTATGATTTATCAGGGTGATGGACTGCCTTTTGCATAATGATCCTGCGAGTTGTGGTATCTGGCGAGGTTAAGCAAACGCGAAGCCGTAGCGAAAGCGAGTCTGAAAGGGCGTTTAGTCAGATGCTGCAGACCCGAAGCCAAGTGATCTATCCATGGCCAAGTTGAAGTAAGTGTAATAGCTTATGGAGGACTGAACTCGTGCCCATTGAAACGGGCTGGGATGAGCTGTGGATAGGGGTGAAAGGCCAAACAAACTTGGTGATAGCTGGTTCTCTTCGAAATATATTTAGGTATAGCCTCAAGTGATAGTAATAGGGGGTAGAGCTCTGATTGGGCTAGGGCTGCTCACCGCGGTACCAACCCCTGTCAAACTACGAATACCTATTACCGTATCTTGGGAGTCAGGCGGTGGGTGATAAAATCAATCGTCAAGAGGGAAACAACCCAGACTACCAACTAAGGTCCCAAAGTTCTATTCTAAGTGGAAAATGATGTGAAGTTACTTAGACAACCAGGAGGTTGGCTTAGAAGCAGCCATCCTTTAAAGAAAGCGTAACAGCTCACTGGTCTAGTGATTTTGCGCAGAAAATATAACGGGGCTAAGATAGACACCGAAGTTGTAGATTGTGCTGATGCACAGTGGTAGAAGAGCGTTCGTATCAGCGTTGAAGGCATACCGGTAAGGAGTGCTGGAGCGATGCGAAGTGAGCATGCAGGAATGAGTAGCGATAAAAGTGGTGAGAATCCACTTCGCCGAAAATCTAAGGTTTCCTACGCGATGCTCGTCATCGTAGGGTTAGTCGGGTCCTAAGACAAGTCCGAAAGGGGTAGTCGATGGCAAATGGGTTAATATTCCCATACCAACATAAGTGTGCGATGGGGGGACGCATAGGGCTAAGTAGCGTTAGCTGATGGAAGTGCTAACTTAAGAGTGTAGATTGGAGGATTGGCAAATCCGCCTCTGTATTTGAAACTCCAATAGCTTCAAGCGATCTTCGGATCAATTGGAGTGCTACTGACGCCGTCGTGCCAAGAAAAGCCTCTAAGTTTAGCTTATGTTGCCCGTACCGCAAACCGACACAGGTAGATGAGATGAGTATTCTAAGGCGCGTGAAAGAACTCTGGTTAAGGAACTCTGCAAACTAGCACCGTAAGTTCGCGATAAGGTGTGCCACAGCAATGTGGTCTCAGCAAAGAGTCCCTCCCGACTGTTTACCAAAAACACAGCACTTTGCAAACTCGTAAGAGGAAGTATAAGGTGTGACGCCTGCCCGGTGCTCGAAGGTTAAGAGGATCCGTTAGCAGCAATGCGAAGCGTTGAATTGAAGCCCGAGTAAACGGCGGCCGTAACTATAACGGTCCTAAGGTAGCGAAATTCCTTGTCGGTTAAATACCGACCTGCATGAATGGCGTAACGAGATGGGAGCTGTCTCAACCAGGGATTCAGTGAAATTGTAGTGGAGGTGAAAATTCCTCCTACCCGCGGCAAGACGGAAAGACCCCGTGGACCTTTACTACAGCTTGGCACTGCCGATGGGAGCATTATGCGCAGGATAGGTGGGAGGCTTTGAAGTCTTCACTCTGGTGGAGATGGAGCCATCGTTGAGATACCACCCTTAATGTTTCTGTCTGCTAACTAGCTTGAGTTATCCTCAAGTAGGACAATGCCTGGTGGGTAGTTTGACTGGGGCGGTCGCCTCCTAAAAAGTAACGGAGGCTTACAAAGGTTGGCTCATTGCGGTTGGAAATCGCAAGAAGAGTGTAATGGCATAAGCCAGCCTGACTGCAAGACAAACAAGTCAAGCAGAGACGAAAGTCGGTCATAGTGATCCGGTGATTCTGTGTGGAAGGGTCATCGCTCAAAGGATAAAAGGTACCCCGGGGATAACAGGCTGATCTCCCCCAAGAGCTCACATCGACGGGGAGGTTTGGCACCTCGATGTCGGCTCATCGCATCCTGGGGCTGGAGCAGGTCCCAAGGGTATGGCTGTTCGCCATTTAAAGCGGTACGCGAGCTGGGTTCAGAACGTCGTGAGACAGTTCGGTCCCTATCTGCCGTGGGCGTAGGAAAGTTGAGGAGAGCTGTCCCTAGTACGAGAGGACCGGGATGGACACGCCACTGGTGTACCAGTTGTTCTGCCAAGAGCATCGCTGGGTAGCTACGCGTGGATGTGATAACCGCTGAAAGCATCTAAGCGGGAAGCCAACTCCAAGATGAACTTTCCCTGAAGGTCGCAGCAAGACTAGCTGCTTGATAGGGTAGATGTGTAAGCATAGTAATGTGTTTAGCTGACTACTACTAATAGACCGCTTGGCTTTTTTCTAAGATACTGCCTTATTGAGTGTATGGGAGTCTTAAGTCTTAAAGAGATGAGATTCTAAACATAAGATAAAAGCGTGGTTGTAGAGATTACTAAGGCTTTACAATACTTTACATAAAGCGAGCTTTGAAGGATTCTAGCAATGTTTAGAATCTAAAAAGAGAGTATAAAACAGCAAATATTATAATTTCTCTCTTTACTTTAAAGCAAGTCGTAAAGAAAAATGGAAATAAGGATAAGCAGAGCTTAATGCAATGATAGCTTTACATCTTATGATTTAAAAACATTGCATAAAAAGAATAATAAAGAGACTAGGCAAGAAAAATGTTAAGTCTCTAAGCTTTACAAGCTTAGCATCTTAGCTTATGAATAAACTAATAAACAAGAGATTGTCTAGAAGGGGCTTATTGCTTGCTAGGGTAATGAGGCTAAAGGCATAAGCTTTTTAGAGAGTTAATGCTTTAGACTTTAAGCCTTAGATTCTTAAAGTTTTTAGAATCTAGCCTATCTTATCTTTATTTCCCTTTTTCTTGTGTCTATAGAGAGAAGGCAACACCCAGCTCCATTCCGAACCTGGCAGTTAAGCTTCTCTTCGCCGATGATACTGCACTTTTCAAGTGTGGGAATGTAGGTCGATGCAGGGATAGGGAA
>NZ_JROY02000001.1:0-263249 GCF_000765685.2 Helicobacter sp. MIT 03-1616
TTCAGTAGATTCACTTGATTTATCATCTTCTGCTGTGGCTTCATCTGTAATAGAATCCTCTGCCACATCTGCGCCTAATTCCTCATCGCCTAATATATCATCGTTTGTTTTGTCCTCTATGCTTATATCTGTCTTTGTCGGCTCATCAAGTGAATCTTCCTCGGCAAGGAGCGAATCAATCTTGTCTAGGCTATCATCAAGATTATCAAGGCTTATATCCTCTCCAGCAAGCAGATCACTCTCCTCGTCTGCGATATGCGCATTTTTCTTTAATTGCTCGGTAAAAATATCTAAAATACTCGTTGGTAAAAATGGCTTTTGTATATAGTCGTCAAAGCCCTCAATGCGCTTAGTTCCCTTATTGTAGATAAGACATTTATGCTTGTCTTTAAGGCTATCAATGTAAGTTTGCTCATCTAACAACAAACAATCATCATCAATAATCACATAATCATATTGTGTCAAATCCCCCATTTTGCTTGATTCGGTAATGCTTGTAATCTTTGCTCCCGCCTTTTTGGCTGTGATTTCAACGAGCTTTTGGACAATTTGATTAGTATTAATCAGCAAAAATTTCATTAGGAACTCCCGCGCTTTATTGCTTTTTTATAATAGAATCCTAAAATTATAGCCAAATCGATACTATAAAAGGAATAAAATGAGGCAAAAATTAACAAAATTGCTTACCTCTTGCGTTTTTGTGTGGATTTGTGGGCTTAGTGCCTTTGGAGCAGATAGTTTTTATATGCTACCCTACGAGCAGGACAAGGCACTTAACACGCTCAAAAATGCTTTGCAAAACGCGCAAAGTGAGATAAAAATCAGCATTTATAGCTTCACGCATAATGACATTGCTAAAATTTTGCGGGATAGTGCCAAAAGGGGTGTGCAAGTCCATATCATCTACGATAAGGAAAGTAATGCCAACAACAAATCTTCTACAATCGGCTACCTTGCCAAATACAACAACATCTCGGTGTGCCTCCTTAGCGGTGTGCGCGCAAAGGGTAAAAAGCATTTTGGCATTATGCACCAAAAAATGGCAATTATCGATAGAGATACGCTTATCATCGGCTCGGCAAATTGGAGCAAAAATGCTTTCGAAAATAATTTTGAAACGCTACTCATAAGTCACGACAAGGCATTTATCACAAAAGCCTTGCAGGGTTATGACAAAATGATGAATGCTTGTGTGGGATTCTAAAATATTAGTTGTAGAATCGTGCCAAATATAAGCAGGGGCTACTTTCTAATCCTGCACACCAAACCCACATAAATGAGATATTTTCACTTGAGTAAAAGCTTATCGCTAAAGCTTTTTATGCCCTTTTCAAACACATTTATGCCACTATCAAAGGGCGAGGAAGAAAGCTGCAAATGGCATTGCATACACGCATTAAGCATAGTATGGTCTTTGGCTATTTTGGGAGCTTGGATTTTTTTCATATCGTGGCAGGCAAAGCAGTCCGCGCCACACGCACCCATATCAATTTGCGCCATTTTCTCATCAGTGTGGCAAGTCTTGCAAACCGCCATAGGGCTATGTCGGCTGTCTTTTGTATAATCAAGCTTTTGATGACAAGCTTTGCAATCCCCTGTGCAGGCAAAAACCCCTATACATAAAACGCACACAACCGCCAAAAAACGCATCAACCGCCACCTACAAAATCTAAAATCTCAACCTCATCACCATTTTGCAATACATAGCTTTCCCACAATGGCTTTTTTATCACCTGCGTATTAATTGCTATCGCCATTGCCTTATGCGCTATACCCAAATGCTCAATGAGTGCTAAAAGTGTGCAATTTGCGACTAACTCATAATCCTTGCCATTCAGCAAAATCTTACTCATTTAAGAATCCTTTTTACCAAAAAATTTAAAAAATCCATTGGGTATGTGCTTTTGTGGGACGCGTGAAAGCACCAAATCGCCCTCATTGACATCTTTTGTAATCGTGCTTCCCGCACCAATAAGCACATTGGAGGCGATTTTCACAGGCGCGACAAGCTGCACATCGCTACCTACAAAGACATTTTTACCAATAATACTCTTATGTTTGCCCTTGCCATCATAGTTGCAAGTAATAAATCCTGCGCCAATATTGCTTCCAGATTCTACTTCACAATCCCCCAAATAGCTCAAATGCCCGGCTTTCACACCATTAAGCACGCTTGCCTTTGTTTCAACAAAATTACCAATATGCGTATCCTTAATACGACTTTTTGGGCGGATATGCGCCAAAGGTCCTACATCACTTGATTCTATAATGCTTGATTCTATAATGCTATGGGCTTTAATATGTGAATCTTTAATCTCGCATTCCCCACTTATTTGCACACCTTGTTCGATAATACACTCGCCCAAAAAACGCACAGCAGATTCTATATAAATCGTATGTGGCAGGTGCATAATCACACCCTGCTCCATTGCCGCCTCTCTCAAGCGATGAAGCATTACCTCTTGCGCGGCGGCGAGTTGAGACTTGGAATTTACCCCCATAAATTCCTCTTCATTCACTTGCAAAGCCTTTATCTCCACATTATCCTGCGTGGCAAAAGAAATCACATCGGTGAGGTAAAACTCCTTTTGCGCGTTTGTGTTCTCTAGTCGTTGAAGGTAATCCTGCAAAATGTTCTTTTTGATTTTATACACACCAGCATTGACATCTTGTATAAGTAATTCCTGCGCACTTGCGTCCTTTTGCTCGATAATTTTTTGCATTTTGCCCTCTTTTATAAGCACCCGCCCATAGCCATTTGGGCAAGATAAATGCAATATACTCATTACAATAGGTGCATTTGGCTCACATAGATTCTTAAGCGTTTGAGCGCGCACAAGGGGCATATCGCCATTAAGGATAAGAATCTCATCGTATTTACAGGTAAAAAGCTGCTTTGGGCTAGATTTGCGCGAAGATTCTAAATCTCTGCCCTTTACAAGATTTGCACCCTGCATAAGCGCACCACCCGTGCCGGGAAAATTTTCACAATCTTGGATATGAAAATGCAATACACCATTTTTGTGCGAATCTCCATAATGTTTAAGCACCCTATCCTTGATTAAATCCTTTTGGTGAAAAAGCACGATATGTACATCATCACTTAACTCCAACGCCTCATCAATGCTATAAAAAAGCATCTCCTTACCACAGATTCTATGAAGCACTTTTGGTGTTTGCGACTTCATACGCGTTCCAGCTCCGGCTGCGAGAATCACCACTGATACACTCATTATCTTTCCTTAGAAATAAATTTGCCTTATTTTATGTAATTTTAACACACAAAAATTTATAATCCCTCTCTTTAAATACTCATAATGAATGTGGAGCGAATGTGAAGAGACTTTTATGGATTTTTGTATGCCTTGCGTGTGTGTGCGCTCAAGCCGATACACCAGCTTCCCCGGTGCTTCCCGAGCTATCACAAATCGCACCCGCGCAGCTCCCACCAAGTAACCCTGTTTTGCCCTCTGTGGATTTATCTCTCACCGCACCTCAAGAGCCTACCGAGCTTGTAGCTACTCTCAACATTGTCCTTATCATCACATTGCTTGTGATTGCGCCCTCGCTCATACTCGTGATGACAAGCTTCACGCGCATTATCATTGTCTTTGCTTTCTTACGCACCGCGCTTGGCACACAGCAGTCCCCACCCACGCAGATTCTCGTAAGCCTTGCACTCATTCTTACATTTTTTATTATGGAACCGGTGGTAAGTAAAAGCTATGAGGTTGGCATTAAACCTTATAGTGAGAAGCAAATCTCCTATGATGAAGCATTTGAACGAGCTATCGTGCCCTTTAAGGACTTTATGATTAAAAACACGCGTGAGAAAGATTTAGCCCTATTCTTTAGAATCCGCCACCTTGAAAATCCTAAAAGCGTAGATGATGTGCCACTGAGTGTGCTTATACCCGCTTTTATGATTAGTGAGCTTAAAACCGCGTTTTGGATTGGATTCTTGCTATATCTGCCATTTTTAGTAATTGATATGGTGATTAGCTCCGTGCTTATGGCAATGGGTATGATGATGCTCCCACCGGTAATGATTTCACTCCCATTTAAAGTGCTTGTCTTTGTGCTTATAGACGGGTGGAATCTCCTCGTTGGCAATCTCGTGCAGGGCTTTAAGTAGCTTAGATTCTAAAGTTTGTGTATGGAGTGTCGCTATTTTGGAATCTGCGGGGGTTGTGATAATTTTACTCAAAGCTACACAGAGCATCTTCAAGGCAAATATAAGCGCACCTTAGAAGAATTTGAACCATTTTTAGAATCTGCCAACACCAATGGCAATATTGAAGTATTTTTATCACCAGAGAGTGGCTTTAGGGCGCGGAGCGAAATGCGCTTTTTTTATGAGGGCAGCAACCTAAGCTTTGCTATGATGAACGCCTCGCAAGCCCCACATAAAGTGCCAATCAATACCTGCACAATTTTACGCCCCATCTTACAGAATCTTATGCCACTTTTATGTGAATTTATCAATACAAAAGAAATGCTCAAGTCAAAAATTTATGCGTGTAATTTGCTGTGTGGTTTTTCAAATGCAACCCAGATAGGGCAGATTATCAATGCACACAACATAAATGGCACAAGCGAGGAAGTCATTATCACATTGATTTATCACAAACATTTAGATGCAGTGTGGGAAAAAAATGCACGCGAGCTACAAAGCGCGCTTACAAACGCGCTCAATACGCCCATACACATTATTGGACGCAGTAAAAATCAAGCCTTGATTCTAGGGGAAAGCGCAATTTGTGAATCTATAAGCCTCTGCAACAATACACATAATCTTTTGTATTTAAAGCAGGAGGGGGCTTTTAGCCAACCAAATCCCTTTATAAATATTAAAATGCTCGAATTTGTCGCAACCTCTTTGCAAAGCCTCTATCCTCACACGCGTTACGATGCTTTGGAGCTGTATTGCGGGAGCGGAAATTTCACGCTTATCCTTGCTGCATACTTTCACAAAGTCCTTGCCACCGAAGTGGTAAAGTCGGCTATTAAGCAGCTTCAAGTCAATATGGCACAAAATCATATTTCAAACATTTATCCCTCTAGGCTTAATGCGCACGAGACTTTACAGGCTCTGCGCAGGGAGAGGGCATTTTTTCGTTTAAAAGATATTGATTTGGATAGTTTTTGCTTTGATTGTGTGCTTATCGACCCACCTCGTAGCGGTGTGAATGATGTGGAGATTTTGACATTTTTGCGAGACTTTAGCACGATTATTTATATTTCGTGCAATCCCACCACACTTTTAAGTGATATGCAGATTCTATGCAAGACACATAGAATCTTCCGCTTTGGGCTTTTCGACCAATTCCCTTACACATCTCATAGGGAGTGCATAGTAATTTTGAGAAAAAATTAGAATATTTCTATTTTGATACGCAATGTGTGAATCTAAGCTTTTGTAGCGAGATTTTAAATCTCATTCAAAACCTCACGCAACAACATCTTGCCTTGAAAATCCTAAGCATTATCGGCTAAAAACTGCCCGCACTCCGCCTTTTTGCAAAATAAGTTCATTATGACTTGCGCTCATTTGACTTGTGCCATCGTTCAATACCTTGATGAGGCTATCCTCCACTGCCATACTCTCATTAGCGCACATCATACGCGTCATTCCAGCTTTAGAGAATTGTATCGCATTCCCACTTGATGTATAACTCGCAAAAAATTGATTACACCCAGCATTACCACTTACTTTACCATTTTCAAAACTCACAAACGCACCGCTTTCACTCGCACTCACATTGATTTGTCTGCCATTATTACTAAGCGTTTGCAAATACCAAGTGCCTGAAATATCCACATTCTGCGCATTTCCACAGCCTATCATAAATAAACCTAAAAGCCAAAAATATTTTTTCATTACAACTCCTTTTTTCTATTCGCACCATTCAAGCTCATTCAATGTATGTTTAATACTCGAATGCACCTTAAGATTGCTCACAAAAGTATAACCAAAATTATCGCTCTTAATTCTTAAATGCAGCTCACGCTCACCCCTAACATTTTGCGAATGTTCCTTGATTCTATCCAAAATGCCACTTGCCACACAGCTTGAATCCAGCACAAGGCATAAAGGCGTGCAGGTATCAATTTCAGTAGGCTTCATATCAATGGGGACAATCTCTTCCTCTTCTATATTCGAAGCTTTAAATTCTACGCGCATCTTTTCTTTTGCTGCTTCTTCGAGTGTAAAAATTTTTAAGATTCTAAAACTTGAGCTTTCTTCCCTTTCCTCTATTTTACATTTTAATGCTAAAGGTTCTTGCAAATCAAGATTTTCAAGTGTTTCAAGGTGTTTTTCAAATACCGTTATTTCAACTTTCCCACCATAATCTAAGAAGTCGATTGTGCCAAAAGGTTTGCCACTTTTTTTGCTAATCCTACGCTTAATATTCAATATTTTTCCCACAAGCATACAAGTAGAATCTACCTTTAATTCTTCCAAATCCATACTCTTAGCCATACCCTTAATCTTTTGTATCTGTTCCTTAAAGTCATCAAGAGGATGTCCCGATATATAGATTCCCATACATTCATACTCATAATCAAGCAAAGTGCGTATATCATATTCACCTTTATGAGTGATAGGCAAATATATATTAATCTCTACTTCACCCTCACCAAAGAGTGAGTTATGCACCATCTCTTGCGCTTTAGTTTTTTCTCGCCCTTTATCACAGAGTATATCTATATATTCAAGCATACTTTTACGCGAGTAGCCTAGATTATCCAATCCTCCGGATTTAATAAGTGGCTCTAAAGAACGTTTTGTGAGCTTAGAAAAATCTACTCTCGCGATGAAATCTTCCAAACTCTTGTATGCACCATTTTTTTCACGCTCTTGTATGATATTTTCAATAGGTGCATCGCCTAGCCCTTTAATGGCGCTTAGTCCAAAAATGATTTT
The DNA here is from genome assembly GCF_000765685.2 of Helicobacter sp. MIT 03-1616. Classification (NCBI taxonomy): domain Bacteria; kingdom Pseudomonadati; phylum Campylobacterota; class Epsilonproteobacteria; order Campylobacterales; family Helicobacteraceae; genus Helicobacter; species Helicobacter sp. MIT 03-1616. Next base: position 6,929 of record NZ_JROY02000001.1, read on the forward strand.
TTTCACTCCATCAAATTCACCCACACCAAAATTGTTTTCAGAGATATTTACATGTGGAGGCACAATCTCAATACCAAGTGATTTTACTTCATCAATATACTTTGCCACAGATTCTATTTTGTTTGTTTCACTTGTGAGCATAGCTGCCATAAATTCGTGCTCATAATATGTTTTTAAAAATGCGGTTTGATAGGTGATCATTCCATAGGCTGCAGCGTGAGATTTATTGAATCCATAGCCGGCAAACTTCACAATAAGTTCCCATAAATCCTCTGCTTTAGCGCGATTATAGCCTTGTTTTTGCGCGCCATCAGCAAATTCCTTTTTTAATCTCAACATTTCATCAAGCTTCTTTTTTCCCATAGCACGGCGCACTAAATCTGCTCCTCCAAGAGAAAATCCACCAATAGTTTGCACAATCTGCATTACTTGCTCTTGATAGACAATCACGCCATAAGTGGGCTTTAAAATCGGCTCTAGCGCGTCTATGAGATATTCAATTTTTACTAATCCGTGCTTACGAGCGATAAAATCATCAATAAGATCCATAGGTCCGGGACGATAGAGGGAAATCATTGCCACCACATCTTCAAAATTGCTTGGTTTGAGCCTTTTTGCTATTGCCTGCATACCTTCAGATTCTATTTGGAATAATCCGAGCGTATTGCCACTTTGGATTGTTTCATAGACTTTGTAATCGTCCATTTCCATTGTGCTAAAGTCAATTTCTTTTTCGTATCGCTTTTTAATAAGATTAATTGCATCATCAATTACAGTGAGCGTTTTAAGTCCTAAAAAGTCAAATTTAATTAAATCCACAGGCTCAAGCCAATTCATAGAATACTGCGTAGCGACACCATTCATTTTATCATTTGTATAAAGAGGGACTTTATGCCATAGTTCTTCTTTTGAATCTATCACAATAGCAGCAGCGTGTGTGCCGGCATTGCGTTTTAATCCCTCAAGCAACAAAGCATAATCCCATACTTGTTTTGCTAAAGGACTTTTCTCTACAAGTTCTTTAATCCTCGACTCTTTTTCCCACGCACCATCTTTTTCTTTACCATCTTTACCTATGTGTTTTGTAAGGGTGATACCAAGCTCTGCTGGGATAAGTTTTGCAAAAGCATCAGCATCATTATAGGGCATATTAAGCACACGTGCGACATCTCGTATCACACCTTTTGCAAGGAGCGAACCAAAGGTAATAACTTGTGCGACATTAAACTTGCCATAAGTATTTGCTACATATTCTATCATCTCGCCGCGTCTGCGTTGGCAAAAATCCATATCAATATCGGGCATACTTACCCGCTCGGGATTCAAAAATCGCTCAAAAAGTAAATCATATTTAAGCGGGTCAATATTTGTAATCTTAAGTGAATACGCTACAAGGCTTCCTGCTGCTGAACCACGTCCGGGTCCAACAGGGATATGATTTTGTTTTGCAAAATTGACAAAATCCCACACGATGAGCATATAGCCGGGAAATTTCATTGAACTAATCACTTCTATCTCGTGTTCTAGACGTTTTTTATACATAGGGTGAGATTCTGTGGGGATATGTTTAAGTCGCTCCTCTAGCCCTTGACGACATTTAAAGGCGAAATACACTGCATCATCAATAGATTCTAAAGAGCAATTAAGAATCTGTGGCAAATTTTCTTTGAGTGCATAATTTGTGGTATGTTTAAAAGTAGGAGGGGTTGCTGGAGTATTTTTTAATAGTATCTCACCTGTATGTTTGTTTTTAATCTCAATATTTTTCAAATCTAAATGAAGTCGGCATTTTTGCGCAATTTCTTGCGTATTTTCTAGCACTTCAGGCACATCACAAAAGAGCTTTTGCATCTCCTGCGGGGATTTAACATAAAATTCTTTAACTGAATGTTTTAGTCTATCTTTGTCGTTAAATGTTTTACCCATTGCCACACACATTGCTACTTCTTGCGCACTTGCATCTTCTTGTAAAGAATAATGCGTATCATTTGTCGCAATCACTTTAATATCAAGCTCTCTGCCAAGCTTTAGAATCTGCTCATCAATGAAAAGTTGGTCGTTAATGCCGTGTCGCATAAGCTCAAGGTAAAAATCTTCACCAAAAATATCTTTGTATTCTAATGCTACTTCTTTGGCTACTTCATAACCTTTTGCTCCAAATCGCACATTGCGTTGATTGCTGATATTAAGCTGCCAATTTATCTCGCCTTGTAGGCAGGCTGAAGAGCAAACAAGCCCTTCGCTCCTCTCTCTTAGTAAAGCTTTGTTAATACGAGGATAGTAATAAAATCCCTCAATAAAAGATTGTGAGGAGAGATACATTAGATTCTTATAACCTATTTCATTTTTGGCAAAGAGGCAGAGATGGAATCGCTGTTTGATTGTTTTATCACCGAGTGTATCGCCATTATGCAGATAGGCTTCCATACCGATAATGGGATTAAGCCCCTCTTCTTTCATACTTACATAAAAATCAAGCGCACCAAACATATTGCCGTGGTCAGTAATCGCAACAGATTCCATACCTAATTCACGAATGCGTTTAGCTAGGAATTTAATTTTATTTGCGCCATCAAGTAAGGAGTATTCGGTATGAAGATGAAGATGTGTAAAGCTCATAAGTATGCCCTTTGAATGTAATATTCATTTTATTAAAAGTAAGTGAAATTATAAAATAAACTCCATTAGAAACACTTAAAATGGGAAAGATTCTTTATTTTAACATTAAATTTCATAGTTTATAATCTTGCTATATTTTATGGAGGAGATAGATTAATGAGGGTTTGGTATATTTTTGTCTTTGTGTGGATTTTGCCTTTGGGGGTAAATGCAAAAGATGAGCTTAGAAAGCACCCGTTGGCAGTTTTTGCAAATTGTGATGAAGTGTGCTTTGATAATGCACTCAATGATGACTTAACGCTTAAAGATGATATAGAGCCGATAAAAGCACCAAGTTTTGATTGCACAAAAGCTCACAATGCCATAGAACAAATGATTTGCAAAGACAAAGAGATTGCTATGCTTGATGCGCTTATGGCACAACGTTATAAATATGTCAAAGATTATATCCCCACACTTGTTGAAAGTAACCCACAACTTCAAGCAATAGGGCAAAAAGAGCTTAAAAATATGCTTTTATCAATGCAACGCGATTGGCTTAAAACTTTACAAAGTTGTCAGAATCTCCCTTCTAATAAGGCTCGCCTTTGTGTGAGAGAACTCCTTGCTCTCAGAGTGCTTTCTCTCGCTATATTTCCTTATGATAGATTTTACCCAGACACTCTAGGAGAACTTGATGATTTTAATAATATGGGTATATCATATTTTAATAATGCGTGGGATTTTATGACATATCTAAGCTTAAACTATGGTTGTCATAATGCTTTGTCAGTGCTCATTACAAATCAAACAGAGGCAAATAAGCCACTTGTTTATTATACATGGGAAAGATTTGAGCCAATGGATGATGAGGGCATGAAAAGTTATTTTTATGAGGATGTTTCCCAAGAGCAAAGTTCTTTAAGAATGACATTTTCTAATGAATTGAGTTTGCAATATCTCCTTGATAAAGGGGCAAAGGTAGCATTTGAAGATGTGCAAGAATTTTTGAGTTACTTTTTAAAGGCTTTTCCAAATAAGGCACAAAATCAAAGAATCTTTATGCGTTTATACAAACCAATCCGAGAGGATATTACTTCAGAGCAGTTTTATACACTTGTGCGAAAAATTGCACTAGATAATACTGCTGATAAAGGATTTGAAAGAGTATCCTATGAATTATTGCCTATCATCTTAAAGGATAAGGGGGAAGATATTGATTTAAATGCTAAAGATGAAAATGGTAATACACTAATGCACCATATTGCATATAATGCAACCTACGGAAGCAATATGAGTGTATTTCATATTCTTAAAGATTTTGGTGTAGATGTGAATGCGAAAAATAAAAATGGTGATACGCCCTTGCATATATTGACACAAAAAGGCAACCCTTATCTCATCGCTCAACTTTTGGCACTCGGAGGGGATTCTTCAGTGCGCAATAATGAAGGATTAATACCATTGCAGGTAGAAATATTTTCTAGAAATTATTATCGTGAAGTGCTTAAGCTTTTATGTGAGCAACAGGCAAAAGAGGAGACAAAAATACAAGAGTGTATCGCGCAACATCTAAATTAAGACTTAAAGAGGGAGCTAAGCGCGTCTATACCTGTTTTTTCAGCTGGGGTATTTTCATTTTCAAGTGGCTTAGATTCTGTAATTTCTTGGAGTTCAATATCGCATTCACATAACATACTTGCAAGACGTATATTTACACCATTTTTACCAATATCTTATTGTAAAAGAGTTTCTAAGATTGCATATTATACAATCGCGCTTTTACATAATAAAAGAATTGAATACAATTTGGGGAGCAAGATATGGCAAAAGATTTACTACAAAAAGCCTTAGAGCGCGATGAGCCAAGCGCAGAGGAGCTAAGCAGGCTTTATGATTATGATATTTTTACTCTAGCAGAGGCGGCACAAAGCATACGCACAAATCTCTATGGAAAAAAGGTATTTTTTAACAACAATCGTCATATTAATCCAAGCAATATTTGCGCCGATGTCTGCAAGTTCTGCGCCTTTTCAGCCTCACGCAAAAATCCAAATCCCTATTCTATGAGCATTGATGAGATTCTCACCCACGCGCAAACTGCCTACAACAATGGCGCAAAGGAGATTCATATCGTCTCCAGTCATAATCCAGATTATACTTATGATTGGTATTTTACGCTTTTTAGAGAGATTAAAAAGGCTCTTCCGCAAGTGCATTTAAAGGCACTTACTGCCGCGGAGGTAGATTATATTGATAGAATCTCACATAAGGGCTACCAAAAAGTACTTGAAGATATGGTGCAAGTGGGCGTAGATTCTATGCCCGGAGGCGGTGCTGAAATTTTTGATGAAGAGGTGCGCGCTTTTATCTGCAAGGGCAAGGTAAGTTCCAAAAGATGGCTTGAGATTCACACATATTGGCACAGCCTCGGCAAAATGAGTAATGCCACAATGCTTTTTGGGCATACCGAGCAAAGAAAACATAGAATCGACCATATGCTGCGTTTGCGCGAAGCTCAAAGCCCAGATGATAAGGTAGCAAACAAGCAGGGGGGATTCAATGCCTTTATTCCGCTTTTGTATCAAAAGGAGAATAACTTTTTAAACATTACAGATTTTCCTACCGGGCAGGAGATTCTAAAAACTATAAGCATAGCGAGAATCTTGCTCCATAATATCCCACATATCAAAGCATATTGGGCGACTTTGGGACTTAATCTCGCCATTGTAGCGCAGGATTTTGGCGCAGATGATATGGACGGGACAATCCAAATAGAATCAATCCAATCTGCTGCTGGAGCAAAAAGCAAAGGCGGTTTAAGCAAAGAAGAGCTTGTGAGCCAGATTAAAGACGCGGGATTTATTGCCATAGAGCGAGATTCTTTATACAATGAACTAGCAGAGTGCTAAATGCGTTGCTCCCATTGTCAGCTTGAATACGATGCGGGTGCACTTTATACGCGCTGTGATAAAAATGGCAAGGAATTGCATTTTTGTTGTAATGGCTGCGAAAGCGTGTATTTTTTACTCCAAGATTCTCAACTTGATAGCTTTTATGACAAACTCACTAAGCCCCTCTCTCCGCCCACACAAAAGGTGCAAAAAAACGATTTAATGCGCTTTGATAGTGAGGCTTTTACGCAAAAATATGTTAAGAGCGTGAAAAAAGATGATATGGAGCTTAGCGAAGTGCATTTCATTATCAGCGGGATTCACTGCGCAGCGTGTATTTGGCTCAATGAAAAAATGCTTCTTAATGCAGAGGGTGTAGAAAGTGTAGCAATTAATTACACCAACAACAAAGCTACAATTATATGGGATAAAAGCAAACTTGCCCTAAGCGAGATTATCGCGCTCATTCGCTCAATTGGCTATGACGCATATGTGTATGATAGCAGGATTCAAGAAAGTGCGGATAAAGCACAGATGAAAGAATATTATATCCGCGTCATTGTCGCGCTTTTTTGCACGATGAATATTATGTGGGTGGCAATCGCACAATATAGCGGATATTTTCTAGGCATACAAGAAGACGCAAAAGATATACTCAATCTTGCCTCCTTTGTCCTCTGCACTCCTGCACTCTTTTATTCTGGCTGGGTATTTTATCGCTCAAGCTATTATGGACTTAAAAATGGCTTTATTGGTATGGATTTGCTCGTAGCAGTTGGCTCTACGCTTACTTATGGCTATTCTATTTATGCTGCACTTACGCGCAGTGGCGAGACTTATTTTGAATCTGTGAGTATGATTATTACCTTCGTGCTTATTGGCAAATTCCTTGAAGTGCGTGCGCGAAAAAATGCTGGAGACAGCCTTGATAAGCTTAATCATCTTTTGCCTACAAGCGTAATGATAGTTGAAGATTCTGGAGCAACGCGTGAGGTTACACCCGAAGAAGTGCAAGTAGGAGATAAAATCTTAGTTCGCGCTGGAGAAAAAATCGCTGTTGATGGTGTGCTTTACTCTCAAAATGCACTTTTTGATACCAAAGCCATAAGTGGAGAATCTTTGCCTTTAGAAATAAGCAAAGGTGGTGAAGTGCTTTCTGGCTATGTGAATCTTAATCATCAAATTTTTTATACTGCAAGCAAAGCGTTTTCACAAAGCCTAATGAGCCATATTATCACCCTTGTAAGCTCCTCGCTCAATCATCGCCCACAGATTCAAAATCTTGCCAATAGTCTTTCGCAATATTTTTCACGTGTTATTTTAAGCATTGCCCTACTCTGCTTTTTAGGGTGGTATTTTATAGGTGATGTAGGAAGCGAAAAGGCATTGATGATAGCCATATCTGTGATTATTATCGCTTGTCCTTGTGCATTAGCTCTTGCTACTCCAATCGCCTCTGTGGTGGGGATTGGAGAATCTTATAAGCATAATGTGCTTTTTAGAGAGGCGAGATTCCTAGAAAGTCTTGCAAAGGCAAAACTTGTGGTATTTGATAAAACAGGCACTTTAACGCTTGGAGAACCAAAAGTGCAAAAATGCCATTTGAATGGGGTGTATGACAAAATGCTGCTTTTGGAATTTGTGCGCTTAAGTAAGCACCCTGTGGCAGAAGGTATCGCGCAGTTTTTAGAATCAAATAAAGATTTGGCATCTCAAACACAGCACTTTACTTTAGAGCATTTTACGCAATATGATGCCAAAGGCATTAGCGCGGTAGATTCCCAATCTCGACTTTTTGGTGGGAATCTCGCCTTTCTCGCGCAAAATGGATTTGATATTCCCATTTTGAATCTTGGCGGAGGTATGATTTTTGGCTATGGGATTCAAAAAGGGGATAAATGCGTGTTATGCGAGGTTTTTGAACTCTATGATGAGCCAAAACCATTTGCGAGGGAACTCATAGAATCTCTGCGCAAAAAGGGTGTGGAGAGCGTCTTGCTTAGTGGCGATAGGGAACAAAGTGTGAAAGAAATAAGCGCAAAGTGTGGCATTACACAGGCTTTTTACACTCTATCTCCCTTACAAAAGGCAGAGTGGATAGAATCCTATAAACAAAATCACCCAAAAGATGTGCTCGTAATGGTGGGTGATGGGATTAATGACGCCCCGGCATTAAGTAAAAGTGATGTGGCTATTTCTATGGGCGCAGGGAGTGATATTGCGATTTTGAGTAGCGATGTAGTGATTCTTGATGATAAATTAAGCACATTGTGTAATGCCTTTGGCATAGCACATAGCACTTTTGGCACGATTAAACAAAATATTATGCTTAGCATTGGCTATAACGCCCTTAGTGTGCCATTGGCTGTGGCAGGACTTGTAATACCGCTTTTTGCGGCATTGTCGATGAGTCTTAGCTCGCTCATTGTGGTGCTCAACTCTATGCGACTAAAGAGATTTAAGGGTGTAGATTCACATTAAAATCCTATCGCATAAAAATGGGTAGATTCTAACTAAGCAATGTAAAAATTATATAAGAATTAAAAAATTGAGCGAATCTTATGAAAGTTTAAAGTAATATGTTGTGTTTTTAAATTTTCACAAGGAGGACTTATGAAAAAACATGTTGTGTTTTTTGAGGCAGTAGGCGGTAGCGACAAAGGCAGAGATGGACACAGAAAAGACACTGTGCCAATGATGGATTATCTCAAAAAGCTTGGCTGGAATGCAGAAGTCGTGTTTTTCACAGATGAGATTCTAAAAGATGAGGCAAAAAAGAATGAAATCTATGAATATGTGAAAAAGTCCGCTGATGCGTATGTTTCACGCGTAAATCCGGGGAATCTCAAAGAGGAGAAACTCTATTTTGATGTGTTGCGCGAACTTTGTGCTAATGGCGTGATTGGTATGCCTCACCCTGATGCGATGATTGGCTATGGTGCGAAAGATGCTTTGACAAAACTCCGCAATACAGAGCTTGTGCCAACAGACACTTTGGCGTATTATGACCCAAGTGAAGCGGCAAGAATTGGCGTGAAATGGGAAGCAGGTGGCGAGCACGACTTCAAAAAGAATTTCCCTAAAACACTTGCAAAAGGTGAGCGCGTTTTGAAACAAAATCGTGGTTCAACAGGTGAGGGGATTTGGCGTGTGCAGATTAAAGATGGTAGCTATGGTAAAGTGAGCGAATTGCCACTTGATACGATTATCCGCTGCACAGAAGCGGTGGATAATCACGTAGAAGAGCATAAGCTTGGCGAGTTTATGGATTTTTGTGAGAAATACCTCAAGGGCGATAATGGTATGCTCGTAGATATGACATTCTTGCCTCGTATTAAAGAAGGTGAGATTAGAATCCTTATGCTTTACAAAGACCCTATTTATGTCGTGCATAAAAAACCAGCTGAAGGCGCGGACGCGTTCTCTGCGACACTCTTTAGCGGTGCGAAATATCGCTATGACAAACCAGAGCAATGGAGCACCTTAGTGGATTACTTCCTTTCAAATCTCCCAGAGATTAAAACTAAACTTGGCAACTATGACTTGCCTTTGATTTGGACAGCAGACTTTATCCTTGATACTGATGCAAATGGTAAGGATAAGTATGTTTTGGGTGAGATTAACTGCTCTTGCGTGGGCTTTACTTCTCCTGCAGAATTTTTGGATAAAACCGCGCGCCGCGTGGCAAATACGATTATCAACATCGTAGAAGATGCGAAGTCATAATCGCCTCTTTTTTCTACTTTCTCATTTCTTGGGCGAGATTCTATAAATGGAATCTCACTTGGGAAGCACTTTTAAGGTAGCAGATTCTATTAAGAATCTGCTCCAATTACTCCACATAAATATACAAAAAACAAGCAATTTTGTGCCATTTTTCCTACACTCTATCATTTCAAAATCTATCCCACAAATAAATATGCTATCATTGCGCCGTTCATATGAGCGCGTATCTCACTCTAAAGGTATCCTATGCTACTCTCCACCGCCATTTCTCACGCTTTTAAAGACTATATCGCCCTGCAAAATGCCATTACACACGACTTCGAGCTAAGCGGTATCGCCCCTTTAGAATCCGCCACCCCCACGCAAGTAAGCTATATAGACCAAGACAAATACATTGTGTCTCTTGCAGATTCTAAAGCCGGAGCAGTGCTTATCCGCGCAAGTCTAGCCGACAAAGTCCCTTCTCACATACAACCCCTTATTGTTGAGAATCCTCATCTTGCTTTTGCCCTACTCTCACAGCTTTTTAGCCAAGATGGCTTCTCGCTCACTCACCGCGAGCCACGCGCTACAAACGCACAAATAGGCGAGAATGTCGTTATAGGCGAGAATGTCAGCATTGGGGAGAATTGCATCATCTATCCAAATGTTGTTATAGGCGAGAATGTCAGCATTGGGGAGAATTGTATCATCTATCCAAATGTCGTTATCTATCGCGATACACTCATTGGCAATCGTGTGCGAATCCACGCCGGAAGTGTGATAGGCTGCGATGGCTTTGGCTACGCACATACAAATGATGGCAAACATATCAAAATCGAACATAACGGGCGCGTTGTGATAGAAGATGATGTGGAAATTGGGGCAAACAACACGATTGATAGGGCGGTTTTTGGCGAGACACTTATCAAAAAAGGTGCAAAAATCGATAATCTCGTGCAAATCGGGCATAACTGCATAGTTGGCGAACATAGCATTCTTGTATCGCAAGTAGGATTGGCTGGTTCTACAACCACAGGTAGAAATGTCGTTATGGGTGGGCAGGCAGGCACAGGAGGGCATATACATATCGGCGACTTCGTGCAGGTGGCTGGTAGAGGCGCAGTAGGTAAGAATCTTCCTCCCAAAACCAAATGGGGCGGACATCCGCTTATGGAGCTTGATGAGTGGATGAAGTTTTTTGTCTCTCTGCGCAGAATGGTAAAAAACAAAAATCAAAAGACAGATTCAAAACAAAAAGAATAACGCACCCTTATCTTTTGAATCTTGTATTTTGTAGTAAGAATTTTTACGCTTTATAACATCACAAATATATAAATCTTTGTTACAAGGTTTAGATATGACTTACACAAAATATTATAACATTCCACTAGGCACAATGATAGGGGCGAGTGATAGAAAATCTCTCTTTGGCTTGTGGTTTGAAGGACAAAAATACATTGCCCCCATTCAAGAAGCACAACAAAAAGAATTGCCTGTTTTCAAGCAACAAAGCAATGGCTAGAAATGTATTTTGCTGCGAAGAATCCGCCCTTTACCCCGCCTTTATTACTGCAAGGCAGCGATTTCCGCAAAAATGTGTGGAAAATTTTGCTTAAGATTCCCTTTGGAGAGACAAAGACTTACAAAGAGATTACAGAGCAAATCGCACGCCAAAGGGGCATTTCTAAGATGTCGGCACAAGCTGTTGGCAATGCAGGGCATAATCCTATCTCCCTCATTATTCCTTGCCACCCAAGTGATAGGAAGCGATAAAAGTCTCACAGGCTATGCTGGGAGGGGCTAAATCGCAAGATGTGGTTATTAGAGCTAGAAAAAGCAATGTGTTGAAACTACAAAATGAAGAATATTTCACAGATAAGCCTAAGCGATTTGCAGGGGTGAGATAGTTTATATCCCACTTATATTTCACTAGCACTAGGGCTTGAATCTTGTGCGAAGATTCTGTAATACCTTATGCGAAATACTCCCAACAAATCAAGCCACAAAGCCCCAAAAGCAAAAGGGGCAAAGTGATGAGAAATGCCGCCACCATATAGCGCAAGAAACCTAGTTGGATTCCATACGCTTTTAATCGAGAGAGCCATAAAAGTGTGGCAAGTGAGCCAATGGGCGTGAGCTTTGCGCCGATATTGCAACCGAGCAAATGTGCAAAAATAAGGGCGTTAAAAGTTTCTAATTGCATCCTCAAATCAGCAAGGGCAAGATTGCCGAGCATTACCATAGGCAAATTATTCATCACACTACTACCTATGCTACTTGCAAACCCCAAACATAGAATCTGCACCTGCTTAGAAAAAGAGGCAAAAAGAGGGAGGGCTTCTGTGAGAAAGCTTAAGATTCCGCCATTTTTGAGCCCATACACAACGATAAAAAGCCCAAGCGAGAAAAACACGATGCCAAATGGAGCGTCTTTGAGACTTGCAAAAAACTGCATTTTTCTTAAGATTTTTCCATAAACAATAGCTAAAAAAGCACAAATAAATGTAAAGAAATAAAGGGGCAAATGAAGTTTATGTGCGTAAAAAATACCAAACAAAAGCACCAATAAGAGACTAAAACAAAAAAGTATGCTGCCGCACGAAAATGTGCTTTTGGTGGGCGCAAAATGAAGCATTTTAGGCAAGAATCTTTTAAGCACAAACCAAAACGACAAAGCCCCCATTATCACAAATATTTGGGGTAAAAGCATAAGCCAAGTAAAGTGCGTAGATTCTAAGCCAAAAAATTGCGCTGTGATGATGTTTGTGAGATTGGAGATAACAAAAATATTAGAGGCAAAATCGCTCACAAAACTCACAAGGAGCAAAAAGAAAATAAGCGGTGTAAAAAATGAGGCACAATTCAAAGAATGCTCGCCTTGATACAAATGCGAGGCAGAAAAAAGCGCGAGAACTAAGGGTGTTAAAATAAGAATTGCGCCATCGTTGGCAAAAAATGCACTTAAAAATGTGCTAAAAAGAATGAGAAAAATATAGAATTTTGCAGTAGAGACTTTGAGAATCTTTGGTGTATTTGTGGTGTGTGAATGAATGTGCGGATTTAGATTCTGCAAAATTTGTGCTTTGTTTTGCGAGGTGAGATTTTGCGTGTTTATATGTGAGGCATTAAGAATCTGCGCACTTTCATTTTGTATTTGTGTATTGAGATGATTGAGCGCATTTTGCATTTGCTCTTTTTTAGGTTCTTTTTGTGCCAAGATTCCTATAATGAGCGAGGAAAGATAGGTGAAAAAGCCAATTTTTTCAAGCGCAAGAGTGAGTAAAATAAGCCCCACGAGTGTGAGTGTGCTCTCCTCTACCATTGCCCACACACGCAACATATCTTCTACACTCACAAGCCCTAGCACAAAAGCAGCCAATGCCCCAAGTGTGCTAAAGACCCACAAGGGCAAATTAAAAGGACGCCAATAGATAAAAAACATAGTGAGGGCAAAGAGGAAAAATATCATCATTTAACCACCTTGAGATTCTATAAATTTTTGAGAATCTAGCCGAGTGTGCGAGTTGCATAAAATGCTAAATCTTGTCTCCATTACAGCAAAAATGTAAGAAAATGCGATACAAATTGTGTTGATAGAATCTTGATACATTCCTTGATAAATCATCTCCGCTCCTCACGCTAAAATAAAATGTATTATTCAATATTTCTGTAAAAACACGCTTAAAAGTTGCTTATTTAGGATTTTAAAAGCCAACTTCCTACCACAACTTTTCATAATTTTTTTAATTTTTCTATCCACAATACAGCCTTAAAGATTCCCCATTAATTTACTTCATATATTTGACACATTTTTTATTTTTATATATATTTGATGTGAAAGTTCAACCCTTAAGTTACAAGGAATCTTAATGCTCTTTAGCTCCTTTATCTTTATATTTGCTTTCTTGCCTCTTGCTCTTTTGGGATTTTATACACTCCAAGCAATGAAGCAATACACTCTGGCTAAAGTCTTTCTCATCGGCGCAAGTTTGTTTTTCTATGGATATTTTAAGGTTGAATATGTATTTATTCTTATTGCTTCTGTGCTTGTGAATTTCTACCTCGCTCGTTTGATTCTTGCTAACGGGGGGGGGGGATATACAAAGGAAAGATGTATATAAGAGCGAAAGTGAATGTAAAAGGAGAGAAAATCAATATAATGAAATAAATCAAGCAAATGTTTATAACAATATCAATCCTCATATTGCATACGATAAATGCAAATCTCATATGCAATATAGGCAATATCATGAATCTCCTCTAAACATTCAATCTCATAGCCAAAATTTGCCTTACACATATAAATGCACTCAATCTCAATCCAACAATGCTAAACCTTTCCTCCTCCTTGGCATTATCTTTAATCTCTCTGTATTAGGATTTTTTAAATACACTGACTTTTTCTTAGAAAATTTTAATCTCCTTTCCAATCTCTTAAATTTTGATTTAAATATTCCCTTACCTCATATTCTTTTACCTCTTGCACTCTCTTTTGTAACCTTTCAACAAATTGCTTTTTTGATAGATTGTTATAAGAGAATAGATATAAGTGATATGCAAAAGCAAGGAGAACAAGACTCTAACATCAAACAAGATTCATATACTCAAGCACATAAGAATAACTCACATACTATTCACTTTATTGATTATGCTCTCTTTATCTCTTTCTTTCCTCAACTCATTGCTGGTCCTATTGTGCATCATAAAGAGATGATGCCTCAATTTGCTGCTTTAAAAAATACGCGCGCTCTTATTCATTGGGAGCATATGGCTAAGGGAATCTTTATATTCTCCATTGGATTATTTAAAAAAGTCTTTATTGCAGATTCTTTTGCTAAATGGGCAAATTGCTGGATTTAGTGTTGTAGAGAGTGGAGGAGGACTAAATATCTTTGAATCTTGGGCTACTTCACTCTCTTATACCTTTCAACTCTACTTTGATTTTAGTGGATATTGTGATATGGCAATAGGATTAGGATTACTCTTTGGGATAATGCTACCTATAAATTTTAACTCTCCTTATAAGTCTTTAAACATTAGTGCATTTTGGAGAAGATGGCATATGACTTTAGGGAGATTCCTAAAAGAATATGTCTATATTCCTTTAGGAGGGAATAAAAATACAAAGTATCACTCCTCTAAACATTATGATTTTATAAACAAGCTTCTTACGCTTAGAAATCTTTTTATTGTAGCCTTTTTAAGTGGTATATGGCACGGAGCAGGGTGGGGATTTGTCATATGGGGAGTATTACACGGAAGTGCAATGTGTGTGCATAGAATCTATGGGCTTATACTAGAGAGATTCCAACTTCAAAAGAAAAGCTTTTGCGGAGTAAAATCTATAAAATCCTTTGTTGGATTCTTACCTTTAATTTCTTAAATATCACTTGGATATTTTTTAGAAGTGAGAATGTAAGTGGAGCAATCAATCTACTTAAAGGAATGTTTGGGATTACTTGGGTCGAATTGCCTCTAAAGGCACATCGTATGCCTGCACTCTTAGAGCATATAGGAGGGAGGAATGATACTTTAATTTATATCATATTAGCGTTTGTGGTGTGTTTGGGGGTGGGGAATGCCATAAAATATATGCAAAATTATGACAAAAATGCAAATTTAAAATGCCTGTTTGCTATATTTTTATTTACTATGAGCCTTCTTACGATGACCTTTGCTGAACGCGCAAATGAATTTTTGTATTTTAATTTTTAGGATTAAAACAATGAAGCATTATAAAATTCAATCTTTCTTAATGATAATTTTACCTTTAATCATCTGCCCAATACTTTATATCTTTCTACATTTTGGCAAAATGACTTATATGAATATCAAGTATCCAACCTACAAAGATGTGCAAAATAAGACTTTGTCATCACATAATGCCGATATTCTCATAATTGGGGATTCTCGTGCAAAAGCTGGTTTTATACCACAAGATAATACTCAAATTAATCTCGCTATTGGTGGGACAACACCTATTGTGGGATACTATACCCTCAAACGCTATCTATCACACAACAAAGCCCCAAAGATTATTATCTTATCATATGTATCGCTACATTATAGCCATATAGGCACTTTTTGGGAAAGGGCTATTAAGTTTGATTTTTTAGATATTGATGATTTTAAAGAAGTTGCTAGAAATGCTAAAACATTAAATGAATGCAAAACTTTAGAAAAA
Organism: Helicobacter sp. MIT 03-1616; assembly: GCF_000765685.2. Classification (NCBI taxonomy): domain Bacteria; kingdom Pseudomonadati; phylum Campylobacterota; class Epsilonproteobacteria; order Campylobacterales; family Helicobacteraceae; genus Helicobacter; species Helicobacter sp. MIT 03-1616. The sequence continues at coordinate 22,313 of NZ_JROY02000001.1, forward strand.
TGTGAAATACTTGATTTTTTCGCATATAAAATAAATATTAATAATTTTAATGCTGAAATATTTAATGCTTTTAATGAACTCATTAAAGGGCGCAGTCGCTATAAAGTCAATCTAAAAACTATGCAAAATTTAGAGCAAAATGGAGGACATTTTTTCTATGGGAAAAATTTAGGCACAAGTAGCCATAATTGGGAAGTAAGCCATAAAGACTTTATGCCAAATCCTCTTATAAGCTTGTATCTATATAAAATTGCCGAATTAGCCAAAGCTAACAATATACAAATTTTTCACTACCAAATGCCCTTTAACCAAAGCTCTTTTAATCATCTTAACGAAAAATTTATGAATGATTACAATGCCTTTTTAAACACTATGCAAGATACATATCATATCATATCATATCACTCAATAAAATATGGGCTTTACCCGATAGCGATTTTGGCGATGCTGATCATTTATATCAAGGCTCACCAAAGACAACAAAAGATATTTTAGATAAAATTAAAATCTATAATGAAACACTTTGAAGCAAGTTTTACTCGTAGTTTTTATTTAATATGACTTCTCAACACAGCAAATATAAACACACTTATCTACCCATCAAAAACTCATATCGCATACCCTCTAGCTCGTGTTTGAGACGTTTATTTTCATCGAGCAATATATCATATTGGGTTTGCAAATTGATAATATCCTTACTTAAGTAATAAATATTGTTTGTCAGGTAGATTTTTGGCACACAAAAAAACAGCACAAAAAGCACGATTAAAAGCCCGTTTCTAAGCTCTTTAAACCCTAAACTTGGCTTTTTTACCTCTTGTTCTTCTAAAGATTCTAAAAGTGCGTCCTTTTCCCACTCATTCACACGCTCGTGTTCTTTTGCAAGGCTCATTCTCTCATTTGCCTTTGTGTGCCACTCACCCCATTGATTAGTGCGCAATTTAGGTAAAATAATGTCTTGCAAAGGGTATTCTTCACTCATTTTCTCTCCTAAAATTCTTGCCCTATTTTATCGCAAAAATGCGTAATTTCGCGCTACGCGAACGCCTATTTTGCGCGATTTCTTGCTGTGAGGGGATTATTGGCTTTTTGGTAAGAATCTCCCCTAACGCGTGATTATTCCCACATTCGCATTTATAATTTTCGCTCGGGCAGATACAGGATTTGCCCCATTGCTTAAAATATTGTTTAATGATTCTATCTTCTAGCGAATGAAAGGAGATAATGCCTACCTTGCAGTTTTGAATCTCCCCTGCTCGCGCAGCAGATTCTATACTTGAAAGCAAGGAATGTAGCTCATTTAGCTCATCATTAACTTCAATACGCAATGCCTGAAAGGCTAAGGTCGCCGGGTGCAGCCCACCTATGCGTGGAAAATACCCCTCAATGAGCGCACTTAGCTCCGCACAAGAGCTAAAGGGCTTTTTACCCCTCGCTTCTACGATAAGATGTGTAAGCTTTTTGCTCTGGCGCACTTCACCATAGATTCTAAAAATCTCCTCTAAATGCGTTGGGGAGTAGGAATTTAGAACCTTTTGCGCGCTAAGCTCACTCTCCATATCCATACGCATATCTAAAGACTGCGCGTTGAAGCTAAAGCCTCGATGCTCATCATCAAGCTGCATAGAACTTACGCCAATATCCGCAATAATCCCCCTACACAGAGGCAAAACTGCCCTATTTACAGAATCTAGCGCGGAAGAAAAAGTGCAGTGATGGAAATGTATGCTTGAAGCATATATCTGCAATCTCTCTTGTGCTAGGGCAATAGCAGAGCTATCTCTATCAAAAGCATATACTTCTGTTTGCTGGGAAGATTCTAAAAAAGCAAGACTATGTCCGCCATAGCCCAAAGTGCAGTCAAATAGCACACCGCCTTGCCACTGCAGCCCACTTACTAATTCATCTTTTAAGACTGAAAAATGCTTAAACATATAAAATCTTAGGGCTTAAAGTCATCAAAGCGCAATTTATTATCAGTGATAATTGGGTGCTCCGCGTAATCAGAATATTTGAGACTCAAAACCATCACAAAATAAAGATGTTTGCTTTTCTCGTCAAATTCCATCTTAATAGGAAGCTCCACTTTTACAAAATATGGCATAGAATTTGCCCATTCTATAAAATCCTCTATACTTTGTGAATCTACTGCGTATCCAACAATCTGATAGCGTGTATCGATAATTTCCTGTTCTTTGGTGCTACTTAGCTTTTTTAACTCGACTGCGCTAAATTGTGTTTGAAGAAGTTCAAGTAGCTTTGCCTCATCATTTTTGTTCTTAAGACTTGCCAAAAGCTTATGATTTTGGATAGAAAATGTCCTTAACTGCGCCTCTATGGCAAGATAATCCTTGTTGATTTGATTAAAGGTTATACGCGCTCTCCTGCTCTCTAGGGCTTGTTTTTTGTATTCTGTGATTTGCGGCATAAGAAAACTCATAATACAAAATGTGCAGATCGCACTAAATACCAAAAACCATACGAAATTCTTAAGGGCGTAGTCTATACGAAAATCACTACCCATCGTTAGACTCCTTTTGTTCTAGCTTCAATGGCTTGAGTGTAGGATTTGTCTTGCTTACAGATACAAAGTTAAACCACCCACTCATTAATGGGAAAAATTCTACTTTTGTTTGTGTGAAAACCGCGCGCAAAGGTGCTTCTAAAAGGAATTTATATACCTCTTTTGAAGGCGTCAAGCCACGCATAGCAAGTGTATTATAATCAAGCTCTATGCTTTTTACGACTATTTGGTCTGGTATGAGCCCGAGCAGATTTGACAAGCCATCTTTAAGGAGTTGATTTTGCATTTGGATCTCCTTACCAAGATTCACTTCATAATCAAGTCGCTCAATATAATCTTTTACCACAATCGCCTTAAGCTTCGTGTGCTGTATATCCTCTTGTATTTTTGTTTGTTCGTTGATTTTAGCCACACCTTGCAACTCTAGCACTTTTGCAAAAGCAAGAATGCTCAAAACTGCTAATATGGTATAAAAACACCAAATCTTTGTGTAACGTTTGAAAATACTCTTTGGTTTTGGTCGTATAAAACTATAACTCATCGCTAATCCCTTTTTAATTCTGCTTTTGCAAGTTCAATGAGTGCATCTGGGATATTTATCTCACGCACTTCTAAGTCAATCATCAATGCGTTGCGTATATGCGTTTGGGCTTGTTCTGTCATACCATAACTATCAAGTATCACTATAGATTCGATAAACTGCGCATTGTAAATTGGATTGCTATAAAATTCATTAATAGAATTTTTAAGAATCTCCACTGCATTTGAGGCACGAGCCAAGTCTTTCAAACCCTCTAAGCGCGATATTTCAGCCTGTTGTTGCTCTTGCGAATCTACCTCATCAGGTGCAAATTCCTTGCGGATAAGATCCTCGTCCAAATCCTCTAATTCGCCAATTTCATTGAGTTCATCAAGTGAGCCGAGTATAGAATCTAAATCGCTCAACTCCTGCAATGAATGCACTTCTTTCATTGAGCTTTTGTCATCATCACTCTGCTCTAGCTCTCCTCCCACCATAAAAAAACCACCAAAATACACGTTCTTTTGATTCGCCACAAGAAGCGTCATACTACCACGCTCCTGTAATACATAAAGCTTTATTTGAGAATCTAGCTTTTTTTTGATATTTTCATACACAATCACAAATGGAGAAAAGAGATAATCTAAGCCCAAAGCACGGATAAACTTCACACGATTTTCATCTATGGCGAGATTTTGGATATAAAAAAGCCACTGATTTGGCATTTCTATGATATGTGAAGTTTTTGTATTAATACCAAATTTAATCAAATCGCCCTTTTTCGAGCAATTTGCCAAACCCTGATTATAGGTCTTACTCATCGCACTTAAATAGGTAAAGGGGTATTTGCGCTTATAGTCTTTAATGAGTTTTGCTGCCTCCATTGGTAGCTCTTTATCCACAATTTTAAATTCTTTTGTAATGCTATTTTTTACGTGATTACTTTTTATCACCACGATTTTTAGTGAGCACACTTTGGCGTCAAGATTCACACCAATTAGAATCGTAGAAAAAAATGGACGAAGCAAAAATTTTAGCAACTCCTAGCCCTCACTTTATGTTAAATCATTATGAGCAAAAACATATTTGTGAATCTATAAGCACTTAGAGTTCCTTTTCTAAAGCTTTGCGCACTAGCTCTTTTGCTTCATCAAGATTCATATCTTTGTTAATGACAAATTCATCAAGCATATAATAATCTATGCGCGAAAATGGCTTAGGAATGCGGAATTTATCCCAGCTTTTAAATTCCCAATATCGGCTATATACGACGCGCAGAGGTATGATGGGCTTCCCTGTTTTTTGACTCATCGCCACCACGCCATTACTTATAGAGTGATAAGGTCCTTTTGGACCATCGGGGGAAAGCGAGACATCATAGCCCTCCCTTAAAAGCTTAAAAGATTCTATTAATGCCTTCAAACCGTCCTTAGAGGTGGAGCCACGCAGATTCTTTAGCCCAAACATCGTACATACATCAACCATTAATTGAGCGTCAAAATGATCGGATTGGAGTATATAAAAACCCTTATCGCGCTCCTTGCTTACTTGTGTTTGAAAATGATTATACAAAAAGGGCAGCATTAGGAGTTCGCCGTGCCAAAATGCACCGATGAAATTATGCGTTTTGCTGTATTCGTTGAGGTGAAATCTATGGCGAGTAAAGAAATACAAAAAACGCAAAAAGCCGTAAATAAGCGGAGGAGCTACCACCCCCATAATGCGCCGTTTTTGCTCTCTAGTTAGCATTGCTACCCTCTTCTTTTGCGCTTTTTTGCGTAAGATTTGAATCCTCATATAATGTATGAGATTGTGTGCTTGTTATGGGGGCTTTTATGTATGCTTTAAAATTGTGCGCGTTAAGCATTGTTGCGCTATTTAGATGCAATGCTTCTTGCAAGGATAGCTCTTTTATAAATTCTCCCATAAGCGCACCACCCTCACTTTGTGTAACTTTCACTTGCACAATAGAGCCAATCTCACATTTCCTGCCTAGAATCTTAATGAGTTTATTATTGCTACTTCGCCCTTCGCTCCATATTTGTCCCTCATTATCGCGGTGATTTTCAACAAGCACCTCGTGGAGTGCGCCAATCTCTTTTATCGCCTTTTTGCCTAGAATCTCCTTATGCAGATTCTGCAATCTCGCTAAACGCTCTTTAGCGACTTCTTGCGGCACAAGCAAACTTTTATCATATTCATATGCGCTCGTGTGCGGACGCGGCGAATACACAAAGCTATACAACGTGTCAAACTCCACAATACGAAGCACATCAAGCGTATCTTCAAAATCCTGCTCGGATTCAGTAGGAAATCCCACGATAATATCCGTGCCAATGCCTACATTAGGCAGCAGGGATTTAAGCTTAGCAATCCTATTAAGATACCACTGCTTATCATAGCCGCGTTTCATCATTTTGAGAATCTCGCTCGAGCCACTTTGTAGCGGGATATGTATGCCTTTGGCGATTTTTGGATTAGAGGCAAATTCCTCTAAAAATTCATCGTCCATATGCAGCGGGTGCGGGGAAGTAAAGCGGATTCTATATAATCCTTCAATCTCGCCCAAATTACGCAAAAGCTGCGTGAAGTTTGTCTTAGGGTGCGGGGTAGAAAATCTCACGCCATAGTGATTGACATTCTGCCCCAAAAGGAGCAATTCTTTCGTGCCATTTTGCACGAGCTTTTGCGCCTCCTGCATAAGCAAATGCGTGGGTATAGAAACCTCCTTGCCACGCGTGAAAGGCACGATACAATAGCTACACTTTTTATCACAGCCAATAGAGATGTTAAGCTGGGCTTTGATACCCATATTTTGCGGCGAGGCAAAGACATAGGCTGAATCATCGTAATCAATATCCACCTCAACAGCTTTTGGCGTATCAAGCACCTGCGTAATTTTAGACACATTACGCGCCCCAAGCACAAAATCCACACTCGGTGCTTTTTTAATAATCTCCTCTCCCAAATGACTCGCCGTGCAGCCACATATACCGATTTTTGCACCTTTCTTTTTTGTCTTTGCAAACGCGCCAATCTCCGAAAATAGCTTTTTTTCCGGCTTTTCGCGCACCGAGCAGGTATTGATGAGGATTAAATCCGCTTCTTTAGAATCTTGTGTGAGTGTGTAATCCAGCTTTTGTTCTAGCTCCGCAATCATATGTGCACTATCGCGCTCATTCATCGCACAGCCTAGAGTTTGGATAAAAAGCTTCATAAAATATTCTTGGATTGTGCTTTAGATAAATTTAGATAATATGAAGCTCATAAATATAGCTCTCCTCATCAATCCCATAGCGCACTTCGTGTAGATGTGTGCTATGCCCAGCTTTTTGGAAGAATGCGCAGGCTTTCTGCATATCTTTGTGTGAATTTTCTTTATCAAAGTAAAAAATATTGATCCCTTGAGTGCATTTTTTTAACACATCTTCGCAAGTAGTTTTTGTGGTTACCTTGCTTTTGTGCGCGTTTTTTGCGAGTTTAAGCTCCATTTACTATCCTTTTTAATTGTGATAAAGTTGCCCATTATAGCTAAAAATAGGCATATTTGTAAAACTTTAAGCAAAATTTTATTATAATCCCTGCTCCTCTAAAATAAAGCCCTGCAGATACAAAAGGGCTTAATCTACCTCAAATAAGAGAATCCTTAAAAGTTTAGGAGTGTTGTTTTGGAAAAGATTTTGGATATTATTGATTTAATTGCCTACGAAAAGGGCTTAGAACATAAGGTCGTGCTCGATATCGTAAAGGACGGACTAATAAAAATCGCACAAGATGAGATTAACCCCCTGTATGATTATTTTGTCGAGGAGGATAGCAAAGAGCGCACTTTAAAGCTTTTCTATCGTATGAAAGTATGTGCCGATAATGAAGTACTCAATGAGGAACAAAAGGCGCGTATGATGCCGCTCTCGGTGGCGAAAAAAGAATTAGGCGATGTGAGCGTGAATGATGAAATAGACTGCGAACTACAGCTTGATTCTATGAGTCGTGGGGCGATTAATAAGCTTTTTTTGAATCTTGAATACAATTTGCAACGTTCCATTGAAGACCAAATCTTACAAAATTTTCGCGCCCAGCTTGGCAAAATCGTGAGCGGACAAGTCGTAGGCGTAGATAGCCTAGGCAATACCTTTGTAGAGATTGATTCTATTCGCGCAGTTTTGCCGCAAAAAAACCGCATAAAAGGCGAGAGTTTCAAGGTGGGCGATACGATTCGCGCGATTTTGAAATTTGTAGGTATTAATCGTAATGGACTGCAAGTGGAGCTTTCCCGCACTACGCCTAAATTTTTGGAAGAGCTTTTAGCATTAGAAGTGCCAGAGGTGAAGGATAATGAGGTAATGATACACAAGAGTGCTAGAATCCCGGGTGAGCGCGCAAAGGTAGCAGTGTATTCGCATAATCCTAGGATTGATCCTATTGGCTGTTGCGTGGGCGTGAAAGGCGTACGCATTAATGCAGTGAGCAAAGAACTTGCAAACGAAAATATTGACTGCGTGGAATATCACAACAGCTTAGAAATATTTGTCGCCAAAGCCCTCACTCCAGCACAGATTCTAAGCGTAAAGATACAGGAACCACAAAAAGATGATAAAAATATAGAATCCACGCAAGATTCTAAAGAAAATCAAAACAACGAAAAAGCACCCGAAACAAAGCGCAAAAAAGCGATTGCACAGATTAAAACCGACCAAAAGAGCAAGGCTATTGGCAAAAATGGCGTGAATATTCGCCTAGCGAGTATGCTGTGCGAATGCGATATTGAGCTGCAAGAAATTACAGAATCTAAACCGACAGAGAGTGAAAAAGTAGGTATTGACGCGCTAAGCTCATTGTTTAAATCTTAGAATCTCAACTCAAAGTATATTGAATCTGTCAAGATTCAATATTTTGTTAATTCCAAGAAGTCAAATCACAACCAAAGCAAAAGGAGTGGGAATGAAAAAATGGCTTATATTGCTATGTATGATAAGTATATTTGTAGGGTGTGGTAATGAAGAAAATGAGATAAAGCAAAACCTGCAAGAGAAAAATCAAGAAGTGCAACAAGAAAATGTGAGCCAAACCAAAGAATCACAAAATCAATCCAAAGAAACTTTTATCAATGAAGAAAGAAGTTTGCGCTCACAAAGTCCTCAAAAGTGGTTAGAAAAATATGATGTTAATGCTAAAGATTCTAATGGAGAGACTTTGCTTATGTTTTTTGCAGCCTATGGGAGTGATGATGAGGTGAAATATCTTCTTGCACAAGGTGCAGATGTGAATGCTACAGATAAGCAAGGACAGAGTGCATTATTTTACGCGCTTTTTTGTGGAGCAGAGGGTTGTATATTTGATAAGGTTAAAACTCTTGTAGAAGCTGGGGCTAATGTAAATGCGAAAAATGTAAAAGGCGATAGTGTGTTGCGCGTGGCACTTGGTTCAAGTGAGGAGATAGAGGAATACTTAAAAAGCAAGGGCGCACTAGATTCTAAAAGCTTTGATGAGAGTATAAATAATTTGAGTGAGCAGGAGATAAGCCGTATTGCTAATCCTCGTTTGGTAGAGGTAGTGCGCACATATAATGGCAAAGTGGGTATAAAGTGTATAGCAGAGCTTTTGCAGAGTGATAACATTGATGAAGTTTTAAAAGAGGAACAAGAAGTTTCTAAAGATATATATGCGTATGAAGGACAGAGTGCATTGCTTCTTGCTGCAAAATTTGGCTATGATGAGTTAGTAGCTATACTATTAGAGCTTGGAGCAAATTCAAATGTTATAGGATATTATACAACGCCACTCCTTGAGGCGGCTACAAACAATTATTATCATATCTCAAAATTGTTGCTTGAACACGGAGCAGATGTAAATTTACGCGCACAAGATAATGGAACTACACCGATTATTGCACTTGTAGAGGGTGAAAGCAAAGGACTTTTATCTATTAAAGATGAAAAAGAGCGCACAAAAGAGGAAGATAAAGCCCGCATACCGCTTTTAGAATTGCTTATAAAATCTGGGGGTGATGTCAATGCACAAGATTTTGTACGTGAGGGGGATAACATAAATGCACTCTCTTCAGCATTAGAGTTAGAGAGGGAGAATCTCGCAGTGCTTTTAATACAATCAGGCGCAGATATCAAAGATGAAAGGTATCCACCTCTAAATGACGCGGTCAAATATGGGCTAGTCAATGCAGTAGAGGCATTACTCAAAGCAGGTGCAAATCCTATGCAAAAAGATTTATTTTATCAAACAAGTGCATTAGATATTATTGGTGAGAATAAGCTTGAACGAATGAGTAGTGAATATGCAAGAACACTTTTTCATTCTTTGGAGCCAGAGAAGCAATCGCGTATCAAAGAGCTTATCAATCAAGCGATAGAGACTATAAATCCCTAAAATACGAGAAGGAAGAGATATTGTGCGAACATAAGGCACGTAAAGCAAAGGTAAAGCCACGAACCCACACTTGCATATTTTTGTCTCCCCTTTTGTGTGAAGCAAGATTTTTATGCAACAAAAAAACCTAAAGCTTAAACCAAAGCCTATATCTATTTCTTTAGCGCTAAAATAAATGCAGGAAGTGCAAAAAGCGAAGCAAAAAGAGGATTAAACCCCACGCCTAAAAATGGTGCAACAACGACTAAGCCACCAATTTGATTTGCCAATGCGATACCTACATTAAAGGCTGCTTCATTCACACTCACCGAGCTATCCATAGAATCAGGTGTGTATTTGCGCGCCATATTCATCGCATTGACTTTGAGCGCTGGGATTGAGGCAAAAGATAAAAAACCCATAATCGCTAAATTAATCACAACAAACACTTGTGAATGGGCGCTCACACTCACAAGAGCGTAAAAAATAATTTGTAAAAAGAGCACGATTTGTAAAGCGCGTCTTGAGCCTTTATTGTCTGCAAGCCTACCGCCAAAAAGATTCCCTAAAATTGCAAATATGCCATAGAGCAACAAAATATAAACAATGCTACTCTCTTCAAAATGGCTTTTTTGTGTGAGTAAATCTGTTACATAAGTATAAAGTACAAATGCCCCACCACAAGTGCATATCGTAATTGCATAGGCTTTAAGTAATGGAATATGTAAAAAAGCCTTAAAAAGTGCGTTTATATGCGTTTTGCAGCCTTGCAAATGGCTTGGCATAAAAGCAATTGCGCTGATAAAAGCAATAAGTGTGCAAAGGCAAATAAGCAAGAAAATAGATTTAAAGCCAAAAATCTGCCCAATAAATGTCCCCAAAGGAACGCCACTTACAAGTGCAATCGTCAAGCCTGATACCATTAATGCAAGATTACGAGATTCTTTTTCCTTAGAAGAAACTTGAATAGCCGTAAGTGTAGCAATAACAAAAAACACTCCGTGTTGTGTGCCTGCAACAAATCGTGCAATCACACTGAGTATAAAATTATCGCTCACATAAATCACAAAATTTGCCAAAGCAAACACGCCAAGATTGAGTAAAAGTTGCAATTTACGATTAAATCCGCTTAAAGGAATACTTAAAAGCGGCGCACCAACAACTACGCCTACCGCATACAAAGTCGTCAGCAATCCCGCCTGATTAGAATCTACGCCAAAATATGCCTTTACATCTTGTAAAACACCTGCGATAATAAACTCTGTAACGCCCATACAAAAAGAGCTAAGAGCTAAAACTAAAATTGTTTTACTTGCTGTATTAGTTGTTTTCATATTTTATACCTTTTGTCTCATAGAATCTTTTATATGCTCCTGTTATAGTTTTGTGTGAATGATACCTACCATTTCTACAATTTCAAAGCCAAAGAGTTTTTCATCATAATGACGCATTTGTTTTATAAAATGTTCTCCAAAAATTGTAATTGTAGTCTTTTTACCCTTACTTTCAAAATCAAATATGCCCACCATACCAAAGGCAGCTTGCTTACTCCTTGTATCATATTTGAAAAAAGCATAGTGGTCGCCATCTGGATAGAATGTAGGAAAGTAATAATTCACATCTTCATTTGCCTCATAGTATGGGTTACCTACATAATACTCTTCTGCCTCATCATAATATGGAAAACACTCTCCGCTAGGCTTTTTAGGATAATAAGCATAGCAAGAGTGTTGCCAATCAAGCACAATAACCTCATCTGCTGCTTTTTGCTCCTCTTTTTGAGCATAGGATTTTAAATTTGTAAGAGCATATTTATCTAAAACTTTCGCAAAAATTTGTGGCATTTTTTCTTGAAAGGCTTTATGATTGACTTTATCAAAATCCGCAATATAAATAATATGGGGCAATTTACGCACAATCTTTAAAATGTTCCAATGTGGCATCACACAAAATCCAATTCTTCCATACATAAAATCTGTTTCCTCTTCCCCTAACACTTCATAATTCTCATTTGGCACAATAAGCCTATTTTTATAAAATCTCTCTTGCTGAAGTTGCGCCCTTTTGCTCAATATACTCTTAATCAATATCGCCTCCAAATATTACTTTATCATTTCCACAATAATTGCAAAAGCGATATTATATTATAATTGAATGAGAGATTACAGATTTATAGAATCCTCTTTGTTGCTTATTGCTTTACATATGATAAAATATGCTTTTGCAAAGGATACAAATGAAAGCTATCGTTTATGTATTATTAATATGCGCGGGGGTTGGCTTGTATGCAGAGGTGGTAGCTGGGGTTGCACTGCGCGTTAATGGATATGCTATCACACTCTATGAGATAGAAAAAACGCAAAAAGAACTTAGAATCTCAAAACAAGAGGCAATTGATATACTTATCAACGAGCGACTACGAGATGATGAAATTGAACGATTTAAGATTAGTGTCGATGATTTTAAGGTTGATGAGGAGATTGCGCATATTGCTGCAAATATGAATCTTAGCAAAGAGCAGCTTCTGGCAAAAGTAACAAAAGATATGAGTTTGCAAGAATACCGCGCACAAATAAAAAAGCAGATTCAGACAAGGGATCTTATGCAAAGAATTCTAGCCTCAAACGTTAATATTTCAAGCGAAGAGGAACTGCTCAGCTACTACACACGCAATAAAAAGGAGTTTATGGTTCCATCTTCTGTGCGTGTGGTGCGCTATCTCGCACAAAGTGATGATGAGCTGCAAAAAGCCATAGCTGCACCTAATAAAAATATCAAAGGTGTGCAAAAATTTAATGAAACAATCACGCTTTCCTCGCTTAGCCCGCAAATTGCACAGGTTTTTCTTAGCACGCCAAATAATGAATTCACACCTGTGCTTGCCACCGGTGGAAATGGATTTGTGTGCTTTTTAATTAAGGAGCGTTTAGGCGAAAGTCTGCTTGATTTTGAGGAGGCTAAACCAATTATCAATCAAAAAATTATGGCACACAAAGAGCAGAGTATCATTGCCGAGCATTTTAACAAAATCCGCTCAAGTGCAAATATCGTTACCTTAAGAGAATAGCAATGTTTTCTTACAAAGACCCACTTGTTGGCATTATTATCATTGTAGGAATCATTGCACTTGTAGCATTAATTGACTATTTTCGTAATCGCTACAAAGAGAGGCAAAAAGACATTTCCCTACGCAACCTTACAAAATCATATGATTTTATGGGGCTTAAAGATGGCGTAGAGGAATTTCTCGCCCTCTCGCAAAATCCCATTCCCACTCTGCAATTTATTGCAAATGCCTATATGCAAAGCGGCAATACACAAGAGGCAATTAAGATATATCTGGGTATTTTAGAGAATCTAGGGCATTCCGCCGATAACACGAAAGCAAGGATAAAGATTGAGATTTTACAAAATCTTGGTAGCGCATATTATCGTGCGGGATTTTTACAAAGGGCAAAAGATGTATTTTTGGAGATTCTCAAAAATTATCCCCGAAATCCACAAGTACTCATTTTTTTACTCAAAATCTACGAACATCTGCACGAATACACAAATGCCATTGACACACTGATGTGTATCGAGGAAATTTATGAAAATATGCCACCAAATCAAAACGAACGATTTATATATGGTTTGGAGCTTAACAAGGCGTATTTACAGACGCTACTCATCATCAATAGTATTGAGCTACCAATTGCGGATAAAATCGCCAAACTTAACGAAATAAAGAACAAAGAGCCAAGGCTTGAAAAAATCATTTTTGCATTTTTTAAAGATACAAATCCCAAGCTGTTTTGGGAAGAGATAACAAAGTGTGCACATAAAGAACATATGATTGATATGTTATGGCTTTTTGATGATAAAAATGTGCCACTGCAACAAATAAAAGATAAAGCTATCCTTGATATATATCGTGCAAAGGGATTGGTAATGGACGATCAAAGCTGTGATATTTTTGAGCTAGAAAATATGAGAATCTTAAAGCAACACTCACATATACAAGTAGATTTGGACTTTGAATATCGTTGCCATAGTTGTAAGCAGATTTTCCCTTTTGAAAACGCTCGATGCTCTCACTGTGGGGAATTACTCAATAATGATGTGCTACTGAAAATACGGAAGGTTGATAATGAAGCAAGTTACCCTTTATTGTGATGGTAGCTCGCTTGGGAATCCCGGTGCTGGCGGCTGGTGTGGCATCTTGCGCTTTAGGGAGAAGCAGAAGATTCTAAGAGGTGGCGAACCTCACACGACAAACAATCGTATGGAACTTTTAGCCGTGGTAGAATCCTTAAAAGCACTCAAAGAACCTTGCATAGTAAATCTTTACAGCGACTCCTCCTATGTATGCAATGGTATCAATGAATGGCTCAAAAAATGGCAAGCAAATGCGTTTAAAGATGTCAAAAATCCCGACTTGTGGCAGAGCTATTTGCAAGTATCCGCCCCGCACAAGGTCATAGCCCACTGGGTAAAAGGACACGCAGGAATAGCTGACAATGAGCTATGTGATAGCTTGGCAAGAGAATCTGCAAGAGAGTTTTTATCCAAAGGAGAGAATAATGCTTAATATTTTGCCAAAATCTCCACATTTACTGGAGGAAAAAATTGGCTATTCCTTTCGCAATCCTAAGCTTTTACTTGAAGCCCTTACACACAAGAGTTGTAAAAAACCCTATAACAACGAGCGTTTAGAGTTTTTGGGCGATGCGGTGCTTGACTTACTTGTGGGGGAATATTTGTTTAAAAAATTTCCAAATGCTAAAGAAGGGGAATTAAGCAAACTTCGTGCGTGTATCGTCAATGAAAAAGGCTTTATGAAACTCGCTAATTCACTCAATCTTGGGGATTTTCTGCATATTTCAGGGAGTGAGGAGAGCAACAAAGGGCGCGAGAAAGCCTCTATCCTCTCAAATGCCTTTGAAGCCCTTATTGGCGCAATTTATATGGAGACGCGCCTCACATACTTAAGTGAGATTGTGAATGATTTGCTCGAACGCAATTATGCAAAAATCGATTTGGCATCTTTATTTATGGACTATAAAACTGCCTTGCAGGAGCTTACACAGGCAATTTATGAGGAGATTCCAACCTATGAGTTAGTGAGTGAGAGCGGACCTAGCCATAATAAAATATTTGAAATCGCCCTCATCGTGCAGGGCGTGGAATATGCACGAGCCAAGGCACATTCTAAAAAAGAAGCACAACAACAAAGTGCGCAGATAGCATACGAGAAACTAAAGCACAAAGACAAAGATTCTAAATCTATAAAAGGCGCAGAAACACAAAACAAGTCGGCGCAAAAGGTGGCTTCCAAAAATCCTAAAAAAGCGCAAAACCTCACAAATCTACCCCAAAACCAACATTTTAAAGCAAGGAGTAGAGAATGAATACCTTTGGCGTGGCATTTCGTGTAAGCACTTTTGGAGAATCTCACGGCAAAGGCATAGGCTGTGTGATTGATGGAGTTCCTGCTGGGTTAGCCATTGATGAAGCATTTTTAGAATCTGCTATGCGTGAGCGTGCACCCGGAAAAAATATCTATGCCACAGCGCGTAAGGAACCTGACAAAGTAGAGATTCTAAGTGGTGTATTTGAGGGAGCAAGCACTGGCACACCTATTGGACTATGGGTGGCAAACACAGCGACAAAAAGTAGTGATTATGAGAATATCAAAGATATTTTTCGTCCCGGACACGCAGACTTTACCTATTTTAAAAAATATGGTGTGAGGGATTATCGCGGTGGAGGGCGCAGCTCGGCGCGAGAGAGTGTAGCAAGAGTAGCAGCAGGTGCAATCGCGCAAATGCTTTTAAGAGAATGTGGGATAAGCGTTGAAAGTGGTATCTGCGCCATTGGCGATATTGTGGCAAAAGAGTATGATTTTTCACACGCGAGACAGAGTGAGATTTTCGCGCTTGACAAAGAATGCGAGGAAGCGCAAAAGACACTTATTGCAAGTGCAAAAAACGCTCACAATAGTATAGGTGGTGTGACACTTATCCGCGCGTGCAGACTTCCTGCTGGATTAGGAGAGCCACTCTATCATCGCCTTGATGGTGCATTAGCAGATGCGCTTATGGGATTGAATGCAGTCAAGGCTGTTGAAATTGGTGATGGTGTGCGTTCAAGCACACAATATGGCAATGAACATAATGATGAGATGAGCGCACAAGGATTCACAACCAATCATAGCGGGGGCATTTTGGGTGGTATAAGCAATGGCAATACACTCGTGATAAAAGTCCATTTCAAGCCAACGCCAAGCATTTTTATCCCACAACACACGCTTAACACACAAAATGAGGAGCAAATATGTCATATCAAAGGACGGCACGACCCTTGCGTGGCGGTGCGTGGAAGTGTGGTCGCTAAGGCTATGGTCTCGCTCGTGTTAGCAGATATGCTCCTTTTGCATACAACTTCACAACTCACATTTATCAAAAAAGTATATGAATGTTTATAGCTATTTTAAAGCAAGAAGATTCTATAATGCAAGGCTTTAAGGAGATAAAATGATAACACTCAAAAATGCGCTTACTAAAAGCGAGGGCGAACTCAAAGAAATCAAACAAGACCTTATCAAAAAAATAAAGGATAATATCGAGCTAAATGCCTATATCGGTAATGTGCAAGAGAGCGGAAGTGGTGTGCCAATCCTTATCAAAGATAATATCAATGTCAAGGGCTGGGAAATTACTTGCGCAAGTAGGATTCTAAAGGGCTATATCTCTCCTTATGATGCGCAAGTAATTACAAAGATTCATCAAAATAAGATGTGTGCCTTTGGACGCGCAAATATGGACGAATTTGCAATGGGTAGCACAAGCGAATCAAGCTGTTATGGTAGAGTGAAAAATCCCTTTGATACTTCGCGTGTGCCCGGTGGGAGCAGCGGAGGTAGTGCGGCGGCGGTGGCTGCTGGAATAGCTATTGCCTCGCTAGGGAGTGATACAGGTGGCTCAATACGGCAACCTGCAGGATTTTGTGGCTGTGTGGGACTAAAACCTAGCTATGGTAGGGTAAGTCGCTATGGTTTGGTGGCATATAGCTCAAGCCTTGACCAAATAGGACCGATTACGCAAAATGTCGAGGACGCCGCACTTTTGATAGACGCGATAAGCGGATATGATGAACGAGATTCTACAAGTGTGAAACTCCCTACCCTTAGCACTTTTATGAATCTTGATAGTAACAAACGATACAAAATCGCTGTGCTAAAAGACTTTTTAAAAGACGCAACACAAGAGGTGCAAGAAGCCTATGAGAAAACAATTAAGATTTTAGAATCTATGGGGCATACAATCATTGAAAAATCTATGCTTGATACGCGCTATCACATCTCTACTTATTACATCATCTGCACTGCGGAGGCAAGCTCAAATCTTGCGCGTTTTGATGGTGTGCGCTATGGCACAAGGGCGCAAAGTGAAAATCTCAAGGATATGTATTACAACACGCGCAGTGCGTATTTTGGTGAGGAAGTCAAAAGGCGTATTTTACTTGGAAGCTTTGTTTTGAGTAGTGGATATTATGATGCCTACTATCTCAAGGCGCAACAAGTGCGGAAAAAAATCTGCGCGGAGTATGAGGAGATTTTCAATGAATGCGATGTGATTTTGCTCCCTATTGCGCCCTCTGTTGCTCCTAAATTTGGCGCGACCCATTCCCCACTTGAAATGTATTTAAGTGATATTTATACCATTGGTGTGAATCTTGCCGGACTCCCTGCTATATGTATGCCCGTGGATAAAGATAGCAATGGCTTAAGTATTGGTATGCAGCTTATAGGAGCGAAATTTGCCGAACAGACAATCCTTAATGCCGCCTATGGATTAGAAAAAGAACTCGCATAAGGAGAAAAAAATGAAAATCATACAAAAAGCTCTCACTTTTGAAGATGTCCTGCTTATCCCTGCGTATTCTCAAATCCTCCCCCAAGAGGTCAATACACAAACGATGCTAAGCAAAAATATCGCGCTTAATATCCCCCTTATAAGCGCGGCAATGGATACGGTTACAGAATATCGCACAGCTATTGCTATGGCGCGATTAGGAGGGATTGGGATTATTCATAAAAATATGGATATTGCCACGCAGGTAGAGCAAATTAAACGCGTGAAAAAAAGTGAAAGCGGTGTGATTGTTGATCCTATTTATATCCGTGCGGATAGCACTTTAGCTGATGCGAAAGCAATTACTGATAATTATAAGATTTCAGGTGTGCCGGTAGTTGATGAGTATGGCAAACTCATTGGAATCCTCACAAACCGAGATGTGCGCTTTGAACACAACCTCAATAAGCTCGTGGGTGAGCTAATGACAAAAGATTCACTTGTTACTGCTAAGGTTGGCACAACACTAGAAGAAGCAAAAGAAATTATGCATCAAAATAGAATCGAAAAACTCCCCATTGTCGATGAAAACTACACGCTAAAGGGACTTATCACTATTAAAGATATACAAAAACGTATAGAATATCCTAACTCCTGCAAGGATAACTTCGGGCGATTGAAAGTGGGGGCAGCTATTGGCGTGAAGCAGTTTGAGAGAGCAGAGGCACTAACAGAAGCTGGGGCTGATGTGCTCGTGCTTGATTGTGCGCACGGACATTCTGTCAATGCCATTAAAACTTTAGAAAAGATTAAATCCAAACTCGCCATTGACATCATCGTAGGCAATGTCGTAACAGCACAAGCCACACAGGATTTGATTAATGCAGGGGCTGATGCGATAAAAGTCGGTATAGGTCCGGGCAGTATCTGCACCACGCGCATTGTCGCGGGAGTGGGTATGCCTCAAATCTCTGCTATTGATTCGTGCGCACAAGTGGCAAAAAAGCATAATGTGCCAATCATTGCTGATGGAGGTATAAAATATTCGGGTGATATTGCTAAAGCACTTGCAGTTGGGGCTTCAAGCGTAATGATAGGCTCACTTCTAGCAGGGACTGAAGAATCACCGGGTGATTTGATTATCTATCAAGGCAGACAATACAAGAGCTATCGCGGTATGGGGAGTCTTGGCGCGATGACAAGGGGCAGTGCGGATAGATATTTCCAAGAAGGCACAGCACAGGATAAGCTCGTGCCAGAGGGTGTAGAAGGGCGTGTGCCATATCGTGGTAAAGTGGGCGATGTCGTTCATCAACTCATCGGTGGGCTCAAATCATCAATGGGCTATTTGGGTAGCAAGGATATGGGTGAATTGTGGGAAAAGGCGCAGTTTGTGGAGATTACCTCTGCGGGACTTAGAGAATCTCACGTGCATGATGTGGATATTACAAAAGAAGCACCAAACTACCACGGCTAAGGATTGTAAATGTCAAGCAAAAAGCAAAGTAAAGCAAAACCTACACTTTTAAGTGCAGAGCCTAACTCTCAAGCAGATTTACAATATACAGATGATATAAGCACAGATTCAGAATCTACACAAAATAAAGAGCCCGAGGACATTGAGGAGTTACTCGAAAAAGCAAGGCTTATTCTCACTAAGCTCAATTCGCAAGAAATTACACTTAAAGAATCTCTCGCTCTATATGAAAAAGGTATGCAAAGTCTAAAAAGTGCGCAAGAAGTTTTAGAGCAAGCAAAATTACGCTATCAAGAGTTTAAAGACTAGCGAATGGAGCTTGTCGCTTACATTACTCAACCATATAATGTCGCGGTTTTTTTGCTTTTACTTGCGCGTTTTGGCGGAGTGTTTGCGTTTTTTCCCTTTTTTGATAATCAACTCATTAGCATTAATGTCCGTGCGGCAATGGTGTTTTTTATGAGCGTGGCGTTTTTTCCTTTAGCAAGTGCGAGTTTGCCAGATATGACTATGGTTGAGTTTCTTATTGCGGCTCTGTTTGAGGTAATGCTAGGCTTCATCGCCTCTATTTGTTTGCAAATCGTATTTGCTATGCTTAGTTTTGGTGGGGAGCTTATTAGCTTCACTATGGGGCTTACAATGGCAAGTGCTTATGATCCTGTGAGTGGGACACAGAAGCCTATTATTGCGCAACTCATTGCAATTTTGGGCTTGTTGATTGCTTTGAGTCTTGATTTTCATCATACGATTTTTCTTATTATATCGCATAGCCTTAATGCCACGCCACTTGGAAGCTTTGTCTTTGAACCAAAAAGCGTGGCGTATTTTGTAAAGGCTTTTGGCAATGTCTTTGCGGTGGGATTCTCTATGGCTTTTCCTGTTTTAGCCATTATTTTATTTTCTGATGTTATTTTTGGTATGATTATGAAAACTCATCCGCAGTTCAATCTCCTAGCTATCGGCTTTCCTGTGAAAATCGCTATTGCATTTGTCGTGCTAATTCTTACGATTTCTACGATTATTTATACCTTTAAAAACGAGTTAAGAGAGGCATTTATAGCTGTAGGTAAATTATTTTTCGGGCAGTAGGATTAAAATTTGACAAACCTTACCTTGTAAATCCACCAAGCAACCAAACAAGATTCTAAAAATGCAATTTTTAGAATCTAAACCACCCTACTCGCCTTTATCTTTAATATTTGTATGCACCAAAACAGATTCTATAAGCGCGTCTATATCCCCATCTAGCACGCCATTTGTATCGCTCGTGGCAAAGTTGGAGCGCAAATCTTTAACCTGCTGATAGGGAGCGAGGACATAGCTTCTAATTTGATGTCCCCAGCCAATCTCACTTTTCTCGCTATTATTGCTCCCCTCACTCATTTTTTGCCTCTCTAACTCATAGAGCTTAGATTTAAGCATTTTCATTGCGGTGGCTTTATTTTTGTGCTGACTTCTATCATTTTGGCATTGCACGACTATGCCTGTGGGGAAGTGCGTGATTCTAATCGCAGATTCTGTTTTATTGACGTGCTGTCCGCCCGCACCACTCGCGCGGTAGGTATCAATGCGTATATCCTTATCCTCAATTTCAATCTGTATATCATCATCAAGCTCTGGGCTTACCTGCACACTCACAAAGCTTGTGTGTCGCTTGGCATTAGCATCAAAGGGTGAAATTCTCACGAGCCTATGCACACCATTTTCGCATTTTGCATAGCCATAGGCATTTTCACCCTTGATGATAAACGCTACACCCTTAATTCCCGCTTCCTCACCATCTTGCAAGTCTAGCAACTCTACTTTAAATCCCCTGCGCTCACTCCAACGTAAATACATACGATACAACATACTCGCCCAATCCTGCGACTCTGTCCCACCCGCTCCGGGTTGAATCGTGATAATGGCATTCGCGCTATCACTCTCGTCACTAAGCATAACATCAATTTCACTCTTTTGGATATGCTCCTGCAGGGAGGGAGCAGATTCAAAAAGGAGCTCCAAAGTGCTAGAATCCACCTCGCTTGTGGCTATTTCATAGAGTTCTTGTGCATCATCAAGCTCTTGTTTCACTGCATTAAAACTACCCAAGATTCTTTCAATCTTGCGCTTTTGCTTCGCCACCTCTGTGGCTTTTTGCGCATCATTCCAAAATGCCTCATCACTTTGAATGGCTTCAATCCTCTCAAGCTCTTTTTGCAAATCCGCAGGATTCAGAATCTTTGCGATATTCTCGCATTTTATATGCAAACTCTTGAGTAATTCGCCATATTCATAAGAATCCATATCTTTCCTTTGTGATTTTAGTGTATATGAGCCTAAGACACGAATTTAAAAGCCTTAGTGTTGTTTCTAACGAGATGATGCGAAATGAAGCAAAGATTCTTAAAACTCTAGAATCTTATAATCCCTGACATTTAGAGCATTTCACAAAAAGGCGCATATCGTGACTGACAAGATGCGCGCCAAACTGCTTTGCTATCTCTACCTGCAATCGCTCAATATCACTATCGACAAACTCCACAATATCGCCACAAGTGAGGCAAATGATATGGTCGTGATGTTCTTTTGCTGCGATTTCATAACGTCTGCCACTCTTATCGGCTTCAAGCGCGGTAATGAAATGCTCTTTCTCAAGGAAACTCAGGATTCTATACACCGATGAGATGCTCGCATTTTTATCCTTTGTTTTGATGACATTTGTAATCTCCTCTGGGCTTAAGTGTGTGCCACTCTTATAAAGTACAGAAATAATCTCCTCACGCTGTTTGGAGTTTTTAAGTCCATTTTTCTTTATGGAAGTGCGCAAACGTTCAAGTATAGAATCCAAAGTTTCTATGCGGTGATTAGCATTCATATTCATTTGTGTCTCCTTACAAAATGATAGCTACGATTCTTATTTTGTAAGGAATTATAGCAATAATGTATGCAAAAATGCAAATAATAAATCTTATCATAATAAAGATGTGCAAAATCTTATGTAAAATATACCGTAAATATAGAATTTATATATGTGGAAGTTAGGGCATATTTTTTGATACGATTACATATCCTTATGGATTTGCATTGAATATTTAGCCACATTTGAATTTTTTGTTTCAAAAAAATGGTATAATGTTTGCTGTGGCTTTAATTTGTAGTCAAAAAAAGGAGTCTAAAGATGTTTGGTTCTAGCAAGGCAACGCAACAACAAATAATGGAAAGAGATGCGCAAATAGCGTCTCTTACAAAAGAGCTTGAAGCTTATAAAATGCTCGTAGGTTTCTCTCAAGCAGAAGCTATCGTGGGGCTTAAGGGTGGTGAGATAGTGTATAAAAATAATATTGCACAAGACTTTAAGGGGCTTGATTGTGTCGTCAAGCAACTCAATGAAGAAGCCAAAACCGTGCATTGCAATCGTGATGAATATAGTGTGGTAAGCTCACGTTTCGAAGATGTTGTGTATTACTCTATTCTGCCACTTAAGATTCTCACCGATACAAGCACGGGCACAAATCTCTTTGAAGTCTATACAAAAAGCCTTAAAGAAGGGATTACAGGCACTCAAGAATCGTTGCAAAATGTTCTTAAAGAATCTGGCGAAGTAGCAGAATATTCTACAAATGCGGCACAATCAGCTGATGATGGCTTAGATATGAGTAAAAAGGCATTAGAAGAAATTGAAGTTTTGTATGAAAAAATGCAAATCGCTTCTGATTTGGTGGATTCACTCACACAAAGAAGCAATGAAATTACAAGCGTAATCTCGCTTATTGATGATATTGCGGAACAAACAAACCTCCTTGCGCTCAATGCAGCTATTGAAGCAGCGAGAGCTGGGGAGCACGGACGAGGCTTTGCCGTGGTCGCTGATGAGGTGCGAAAACTCGCCGAAAAAACACAAAAGGCTACAAAAGAAATAGCAGTTGTTGTAAAATCAATGCAACAAGAGGCAAATGATATTCAAACAAGCACAGAAGAGACAAATGAGGCTACTGGTAATGTGCGTGATGGCGTGGTAAAACTCCACTCTATTGTGAATAACCTCAAAATAGGTAGTCTCATCACCAAAAATAGCACATTCAACCTCAGCAATAGAATCTTCTGTGTGTTGGCAAAG
This sequence comes from Helicobacter sp. MIT 03-1616, assembly GCF_000765685.2. Classification (NCBI taxonomy): domain Bacteria; kingdom Pseudomonadati; phylum Campylobacterota; class Epsilonproteobacteria; order Campylobacterales; family Helicobacteraceae; genus Helicobacter; species Helicobacter sp. MIT 03-1616. Next base: position 45,131 of record NZ_JROY02000001.1, read on the forward strand.
CTTGACCACGTGGTATATAAGAACAATCTTTACTCTTACATATTTGGCTTAAGCAATAGCTTTAACTGCGTAGATCATCGCAACTGCCGCTTAGGTAAGTGGTATTTTGAAGGCGATGGTAAGACTACATTCTCTAATACTCAAGGCTACAAAATTCTTGATGCTTTCCACGCTGGTGTGCATACTGAAGCAATCTCCTTAGCACAAACATTTGCCGACCAATCACAGCCTTGCCCCAAAACGCTTATAGATTCTAAAATCGTTGCAATGGAAAAAAGCTCTGATGGCGTAATGCAGGCGATCTTTGATATGTATATAGAAAAGCACGATGAAATAGCGCACGAGATTAAAAAGCTAGAGACACAACTCCTGCAGAATATATCTGCGCCAATCTCACAAGAGAACCAAGAACAGGCATAATAAAGACGTAGGATATAAAATTTTATGTGGCAGAGGATAAGATATAGTTTTTTTGTGATTTTTGTCATAGTAAGCGCGGGTGCCTGTGGCTACCTCGTCAATCTTTTTTACGAAGTGGAGACAGAGATAAGCAAAATCAAAAATTATCAATTCGCCCTTGCCTCACAGATTGTAGATAGAAAAGACAGGCTCATCGCTAATGTCTTTACCGATGAAAATTTTAGATTCTATGCGACTTTTGATGAAATCCCACCACGCGTTATAGAATCTCTTTTGGCAGTAGAGGATACGCTCTTTTTTGAGCATATCGGTATCAATCCCGATGCTATCTCACGTGCTATGCTTAAAAATATTAAGAATATGCGCTATGTCGAAGGTGGCAGCACACTCACACAACAGCTTATCAAAAATATTGCATTAAGCCCAGAAAAAACCCTCAAACGCAAACTCACAGAGGCAATGCTTGCTATCCATATCGAGCGGCATTTGAGCAAAGAGAAGATTCTGGAGCTTTATCTTAATCGTATTTCGTTTGGGCACGGTTATCACGGCATTAAGACTGCGGCATTTGGGTATTTTCACAAATCCCTAAATGAGCTTACTCTCAAAGAGATTTGTATGCTCGTAGGACTACCTAAAGCCCCTAGCTTCTATGACCCCACAAAAAATAAAAACTTCTCAATGGCAAGAGCAAACGATATTATTGATAGACTTTATGACATTGGATGGATTTCAAAAGAGGAACAGCAAACTGCGCTGAAAGAAACTCCGGATGTATTTAACGAGACATTGACGCAAAATATCGCTCCCTATGTAGTTGATGAAGTTCTGCGTGAGTTATCTCACATCAAGGATCTCAAAACCGGCGGGTACCATATCAAGCTCAACATTGATCTCGACTATCAATTAGCCGCACAGGAAGCCCTCATTTATGGTTATACAGAAATTAACAAACGACTCGTGGAACGTTACCCGAAAACTTTTGATGGCGATTTGAGCAATGATACCTTAAATGGTGCCATAGTTGTTACCGATACACATAATAGCAAGATTCTAGCACTAGTTGGCGGAGTGGATTATGTGAAAAATAAATTTAATCGTGCCACTCAAGCCAAAAGACAACTTGGCAGCTCTATAAAGCCATTTATCTATCAAACCGCATTTGATAGGGGCGATTCTCCGGCGACTTTTGTCCCCGATGTGCCACGTAAATTCAACACAAAAGGCGCGAATGAAGCAGCAGCCGATACCACAGAAGAGCGTGAAGGCAAAGTATGGCGTCCCTCAAACTACACGACAAAATTTAATGGATTTATGACACTTAAAGACGCTCTTCGCACTTCGAGCAATCTTGCCACAATCAATCTCGTGGATCAAAATATTGGCTTTAATAGCCTCTATCAATCCCTTCAGCACGATGGCTTTGAGAATATCCCAGACAATATGTCTATCGTATTGGGTAGCTTTGAGCTCTCTCCCCTCGAAGTCGCAAAGCAGTATTCTATGTTTTCAAACTATGGCACAATTTTAAAGCCAACACTCATACAAGCCACGATTAATAGAAGTGGTGAGAATGTGTATAGCTCCCCTACAGAATCTAGTCATATTACCACCGCTGCGCAGGCGTTTTTGACGATTGATATTTTACGCGATGTGGTCAATCGTGGCACAGGCTCAAGGGCGCGTATAGTTGGTTTAGAGGTGGCTGGCAAAACAGGGACATCAAATCGCAATGTGGATGCGTGGTTTTGTGGATTCACACCCGATATACAAGCAATTGTATGGTATGGACGTGATGATAATACACCCATAGGACCAAATGAATCTGGCGGTATAGTCGCTCCCCCTGCATTTGCCTACTTTTTCTCTAAAGTCCTCACATTTGACCCTGGTATTACGCGTAGATTCAAAGTGCCCGAAGGTGTGAGGCAAAAAACGCTCGACTATGGCGATTTTTATTACACCGACAATTCACCAATTCCTACCAAAACACCCATTGTGAATCTTGACGAAGATATTTTGTTTTAAAGGCATTTTTACTTAAAACACGTTACAATATGCGTCATTTTAAGCAAGGATAAATTTATGAGGTTAAAAATACACCACGCACCATATATCGCAAATAAAATCAGCCTTGATTTAGGCAACTCCCCGCATATAGAGTTACACTCCACCATTGATAATATCGCAAAAATCGCCCTTGAATGTTTGGAAGAAAATATCCAAAGAGAAATGAGTATTAATGAAAAAGTGCGTGAGATTCTCGAGGCTCGTAGTGATGAGATAGAAGATTTTAATATGGACGAGCGAGAGCTTTTTAGAATGTGTAAGCGTCAAATTGCGAATGAGCAGAATTTTTATCTTGCGTGGGAAGAGCGATGTAGCGACCTCTCTCATCAAATTTTAGATAAATTACGTTCTGCCTTGCGGTTTGAAGTATCCGAAACGATTGTGAAAAATATCATTTTTAAAGCCATTAATGAGTATTCAAAAATCTATGACAAGGCAGAAGAAGCCGTGAGTGAAAAACTCAAAAAATACAAACGCAAACTCATCTATGGCACAGAAGAGTATGAAACCCTCTTTTCTAAGCTTTATGAGGAAGAATTACGCAAGAGAGGGATTTTATGAGCGATACTCTCTGTGATGTATATTTATACTTTGCAAATGGCACATATATACAGGCAAAGAGTTTTGGTGCAAGCGGGAGCTTTGTAGGGGAGGCAGTATTTAATACCTCGATGACAGGCTACCAAGAAATCATCACTGACCCAAGCTATGCAGGACAATTTGTCGTATTCAGTATGCCTGAAATAGGTATAGTAGGCACAAATAGCAAAGATTCTGAATCTACTCGCGCCTCTTGCACTGGCGTAATATGCTCCTCTTATAATGACTTCGTCTCAAACTTCCGCTCACAGCAAAAGCTGTCCGCTTTCCTAAAAGAACACAATATTATGGGAATCTGTAATGTCGATACACGCGCCCTTATCAAAATGCTTACCACACAGGGTGCGATGATGATGATTGCCTCCACAGAGATGGCTGATATAGGAAAGCTCAAACACACTTTAGAATCCACACCATCCATAGGCGAAATTGACTTCATCAAAGAAGTCTCTACCAAAACCCCTTACACGCACCCAGATTCTATTTTTGACTTCACGCATTTTTCTTTTGCCACTCCGCCCACGCCTCGTGCTAAGGTGGTGGCAATCGATTTTGGAGCAAAAAGTAATATTCTCAATGAATTGTGCGCAGTAGGCTTAGAAGTAGAGGTAATGCCTCATCATTTTAATGCCGATGAGATTATCTCGCGTTTTGAAAGCGACGAGATTAGCGGTGTATTTTTATCAAATGGACCGGGTGACCCAATGGTACTCCATAATGAAATCGCCCAAATCAAAAAGCTTATATCCGCAAAAATCCCTATTTTTGGCATTTGTTTAGGGCACCAGCTCCTTTCTATCGCACACGGCTACCCCACCTATAAGCTCAAGTTTGGACATCACGGGGGCAATCACCCTATTAAAAACCTTGAAAGTGGCTTAGTGGAAATTACCGCACAAAATCACAACTATTGTGTGCCGGAATCTATCGAGGAAATTGCTACTATCACTCATCGCAATTTATTTGATGGCACGATTGAGGGTGTGAAATATAATAATGAGCCTATTTTCTCTGTTCAACATCACCCGGAAGCAAGTCCGGGACCAAAAGAGGCGCGTATTTTATTTGAACAATTCGCCACACTTTGCACCGCAAAATAGAGCCATAATCACCATAATTGTGATATTATAAGGATTAAATCCTTATAGAATCTCGCACAGATTCTATAAAAATATACGCGCTTTAGAATCTACACAAAATTTCAGCCTAACCATTCAAAAAGAGCTATGAAAATCGCCCATTGTGTGCTAATATCCGCACAAACTTTCATCTTTTATGCTTATTTAGCACATAGACTATCGCACTTTACTCTATTGAGTGAGTGAAATAAAGTGAAGCGCAAGAATAGGCGTGATATTTTAAAACCAAAGTGCTACTTGTTTTTTGATATTTTTTACACTCTTTTATTATTAAACTCTACTCAATTTTGCGAATATATATTTTACTCTTTAAACTACTTTAAAGGCTATCAGGATTCTAGCTTGATTTTACCTCATAGCTCCGCTGATTTTTACCCATATTTTACTCTACCTCTGCTCTCTATTCATCACCTTACCATCTTGCAAATGCAATACCTCATTCGCAAGTTCTATCGTGCTTGGGCGGTGGGCTACGATGATGACAATCTTATCCCTGCTTAAATATCTTATACTTTCTTTTATTGCCTCCTCAGTCTGCGTATCAAGGGCAGAAGTAGCTTCATCAAAGATAAGCACTTCGGGATTCTTATAAATCGCACGAGCAATAGCTATTCTTTGCCTTTGTCCGCCACTTAGATTTGTGCCAAACTCATCTAAAAGCGTATGTATGCCCTGTGGCATTGCCTCTACAAACTCCCACGCATAAGCAAGCTTAAGTGCCTCAATCCCCCTTTCTTCATCTACCCCCCCGCCATAGGCAACATTATTTGCGATACTATCATTAAAAATAAAGATTCTTTGCGTTACCACAGCCATATTGTCGCGCACGCTCTTTTGTATGTAGTCCTTGATATTGCGCCCATTAATGCTAACCTCACCACTATTTGCATCATAAAGCCGCAAAATAAGATTGATAATCGAGCTCTTACCGCTACCACTCTTACCCACAAGCGCGGTAATTTTATTTTTATGAAAACTTACGCTGACACCCTTAAGTGCGTGAGTATCGCTATTATAATGGAAACACACATCTTCTAACTTAATCTCATTAATTGCCGAATCTAGCGGCAATGTGCCATCGTGAATCTGTGGCTTTTGATTGAGTATTTCAAAGATTCTATCACTTGCAACAATAGCAGACTGCATTTGTGCGTAGAGATTGATAAGACGCTTGAGTGGCGTATAGATAAAAAAAAGCGCACCGACAAAAGAGGAGAATTGTGCCGCACTCAATACCCCGCTATTAATATCTGATATCGCCATATAAATGACAACTGCCAACATAATCGCACCCAAAAGCTCCATAAGGGGTGTCGTGAGCTCCCCTACACGCACCGCTTTCATACTGATTTTAAAAAACTGCAAATTCTGTGCGAAAAAGCTTTTATGCTCGAGCTCCTCGCCATTACTTGCCTTAATCACCTCGATATTATTAAAAATTTCATTGAGCTTTGAAGTGATGTCAGCATTTTTTTCTTGTATGCTACGCGAGTATTTTTTGAGTTTTTTAATGATAAGATTGAGAGGAATAAGTGCGAGAGGAATGACAATAAGCCCTATGAAAGCATATTTTGGGCTTTGATAAATAGTAATTGCCACAAGAGCTAGAATGGTAACACTCTCCCTAATAAATTCTGTAATGTAATTTGACACAGCCGAGCGGATAACACCAATATCATTTGTAATACGCGCTATTAGTTCGCCACCGCGCATTTGATTAAAAAAGCTCATCTCAAGGCTTAACATATGCCTTAACATTCTATCGCGGATTTGTCGCACGATGTCCTGCCCAATAAGATTCATAAAATAAGTTTGGATATATGTCCCCACAGATTTGCCAAAATACACACCTACAAGCAAACAAGCCATAACCAAAGCCATATTGCTATTTGCCGCTAATTCCTCAAAGCTAAATAGCGGATTAGCGCGAGGTATCTTGCCAGAGAGTGTATCAAGCAATGGCTCAATAAGATATGTAATCCCAGCACTACACAGCGCAACAACAAGCACGGAAGCGATAGCTATGGCAAAAGAAGCATAATGCCCTCTAATGTATGGAAAAAACTTCCTAAAAAAATCAAGAATTGTTCGCATTAACTTCAAATCCTGCATCAAGGATTGCTTCGATGATAGCCTCCTGTGTCGCAGGGGTGTCAAACTCTACTTTTACTTTTGCTTCCTGCAAATTCACATCTATAAGACTTACCCCCTCTATTTCTCCTACAAACTTCTCTATTTTATCCACGCATTTACCGCAATGCATTCCACCTACCAATAATTCAATCTTCATCTTTGCTCCTTTATATAGATATTTATAGAATCTTAAATTTCTTTAGCCTTGCGGCATTAAACACCACGCTAATGCTTGATAAACTCATCGCCAATGCACAAAACATCGGGTGCAAAAATATATCAAACGCGCCCAAAGCACCCATTGCCAAAGGAATAAATGCGACATTATAGCAAAAAGCAAAGCCAAGATTCTGCTTTATGTTTAAAATAGTCGCCTTTGAAAGCGCGTATGCGTTATAAATACTCATCGCCTTGTGATTATAGATGATAATATCTGCACTCTGTGTAGCAATATCGTGCGGAGATGTGAAAGCCGCCGAAGCAAAGGCACTAGCAAGGGCTGGAGCGTCATTTATACCATCGCCCACCATAAACACCTTATACTTAAGTGCTTTTTCTTGCAAAATACGCATTTTATCAGCTGGTAGCACCTGTGCGTAAAAATCACTTATACCAAGCTTAGCGGCTATTTTTTGTGTGTTATTTGCATTATCTCCGCTTATGAGCGAAGATTCTATATTGCAATCTTTGAACCTAGAAATAGTAGCAATCGCATCTTCTTTGATATAATCTTGCAAGGCAAATCGCGCCAAAAGATTCTCATTTGTGAAGAGATACAACACGATTTTATCATTTGTAGTATCATCGTGGATAGAATCTTGCAAATGTGTAGGTAAAAGTGTGGCATTTCCTAAAAAATATAGAGTATTGTCTATCTCCGCGCTAATGCCTCTCCCTATGATATTTTGCACATTTTTTAAGGGTAAAAGTGTGGCATTTTGACTTAAATGATGTGTCTTAAAAGCCTCCGCAATGATATGGTGGCTACTCGATTCTAAACTTAAGGCAATATTAAAAATATCCTGCTTCGTTTTATTCTCATCAAATATATCTATTTGTTCTATGCTTAAACCTTGCGTAAGTGTGCCTGTCTTATCAAAGGCGATATGCGTAATCTCACCCAGCTTTTGCAAACTCTTTGCATCTTTGAAAAATACACCCATTTTGTTTGAGATGCTTTGAGCGTGTAAAATTGCCATAGGTGTGGCAAGCCCCAATGCACAAGGGCAAGAAATAACGAGCGTGGCGATGAAAATGCTTAAACCAAATTCAAAATCACGCATTCCCCACCAAAATGCCCCAGCACATAGGGCTAGACTTATTACCAGCGGCACAAAAATCGCAGCAATTTTATCAGCAAGTGAAGCGATAGGAGCTTTGCTTTCTTGTGCGTTTTGCACAAGAAATAGAATCTGTGCGAGAGTAGATTGCTTTGCATTTTTTTGTGCGCGGACATACAACACAGAATCCACATTGATGCTACCAGAAAATACTTCATCGCCGCTTTTGGCTAAGGTTGGCAAAGACTCGCCATTAATCGCGCTTGTATCAAGATGTGAGCTACCCTCCAGCACAACACAATCTATCACAACCATATCGCCGGGTAAAATCTTTAATATATCGCCCTCTTGCACATCTTGGGCGAGAATGCTCTCGCTTTGCGCATTAGGCAGACTTTTGTCAATGCCAGATTCAGAATCTAAGCGCAGTCGTAATACATTTTTTTGATTGAGCTTTAAAAGTAAAGAAGCGCTATCAAGTGCCTCTTTTTTGGAATTATTTTCTATACTTTTTCCCACAAGCACAAGCGTGATAATCACACATACGCTATCAAAATATGCGTGAGTATGCAAACCAAAAAGCCCCTGCAAACTATATAGGAATGCGCTTGTTGTGCCAATAGCGATAAGCGAATCCATATTTGGATTTTTCATCAACAATGTTTTGAATCCTCGTATATAAAACACCCTCCCCATATGCATTACTACTAAACTCAAAAAAAGCATAGCAAAATAGCTTATCTCATAAGATAAATGCAGCACACCAAACATCTCGCCCCACGACAAAATAAGTGTAAAAATACTCGCAAAAACACTAATAATAAGCTTTCTTTTGGGTGGCAAAAAGCGATTATCCAAAGATTCTATAAGTGCATTTAATGCACTTAATGGATTTTTTTTAGGTGGATTCCGTGCAGAATCCTGTTCTTTATGCTGTAAATCCAAATATGGCTCATAGCCCATTTTCCTTATGAGCGCAAAAATATCCTCTAGGTTTGCTTGGTTCTCATCATAAGATATACGCGCCTTTTTACTCAACAAATGCACCTCTATGCTCTCGCAAAAGCTCTTACGCCCCAAAGCGCGTTCAATCCCACTAGAACAAGCTTGACAAGTCATATCATCTATAAAAAACAAGGCTTCCTTCATCGCCGCTCCTTGCGAATCTCTGTATCTTATTTTATATTCTGCAATTCTAGCACAAAATAGTAAATATACATATAGGGGGTATATGTATTAGATATGATGAGATTCCAAAATAGTCAATAGTTCCTAGATTCACATCTTTTGATTTGTGCCTAATAGAGACTTCGCACAGGAAAGGATTATAAAAAAATGAAACCTTAAAATCTTTGAAACGAGCAAAAAAGATTCTGTATTATCCTATATTTGACTTTCTGGCAGAATCTTTGAGAGCATTTTAAGCAGTCTTGTCCAAATGCCCGTGTCAGGTGGATAAGTAAAGGTTTGCATACTACCCTCGTGCTCACCTTCCCAATATGTTTTGTGTCCCTTTTCATAAACACGCCACGCACTTTTTAAGTCCTCATTTAAATCATCTCTTAAGGCTCGTGCAAATTGTGGATTATTAAAAACTACCACAGATTCTGTATTGAGATTAAGCGAACGCGGGTCAAGATTAAAGCTACCAATCCAAGTAATCTTATCATCAAATACAATACTTTTGCTGTGCAATGAGGCTTTAGACTTTGATATTTTATCGCGTAGCTTTGACTTACCCTTACCAAAGTATTGATACTCATATACTTTTGCCCCTTTTCTCACAAGTTGATTGCGGTAACGTTCCCACGCGCCATACACAACAAGAGAATCTGTGGAGGCAAGAGAATTTGTAAGAATCTGCACCTCTACTCCGGAGGATATGAGCGTATCAAATATCTTCATACCCTCTTTGCTAGGGACGAGATAGGCAGCAGATATATAAAGATTATCTTGTGTGTGATTTAAAATCTCAACAAGTGCATTGGCAATGGGCTTTGGCATTTGCGAATCTTGCACTTTTTGTGGCTTATCACCTATATAGAACGCATCGCCCCAATAAAGTCGATTGTGTTTGTGTTTAGCGATGAGAGACTGCATGGCCTCCTCGTATTTTTCCCACTCTGGATTAGCTTTAATCTTTTCTATTGAGGCTTTAAATTTTTTTATGGGAGCCTTGAGAGGCAACAGCGAAACGGGTATAGAGCGGTGAAAGTCCCAATATTCATAGAAATTTGCCATAGCATCTAAAGAAGCTTTACCGATAAAAAGCACATCGGTATCTACAAAATTTACATCAAGATTTTGGTCGAAATAATTATCCGCAATATTGCGCCCACCGATGATAAGAGCAATATCATCGACAATAAAAAGCTTATTGTGCATACGATGATTAATGCGATTAAAATCAAATACCATTTCGGGATAGCGCAGAATCTTAGAGCGATTTTTATAGGGATTAAAGATTTTGACTTCGATATTAGGGTGAGAATCAAGCGCAATGATATCAGAAAAATCAGAATCTAGCCCATTATCATCAATCAGTATTTTCACAATAACACCTCTTTGAGCCGCAAGCCAAATCTCGTGCATAAGAATGCGGGACGCCATATCGTTTTTATAGATATAAGTCTGCACAATAATGCTTTTTTCCGCCATACGAGCCAAATGCGCACGATGCAAAAATGCATCGAGTCCATCGGTTACAAGCATACCACCTGTGATATGAGGATTGTCTTTTAACTTTTGTGCATAAGGCAAACCAATTTTAGTTTGCAAAGGGTCAAAAATGGGTGCGGGATTTGAATGCAGGATTTGAGGATTCTTAATATCTTTGGTCGATGCCACAATAGAGGAACAACCAGCAAAAATAAACAAGCATAAAAGTGATAATATTGCAAAATTTGATGATGAAAAAAAAATGGATTGGATAAATTGCATACTTTACCTAGAGAATCTGCCCTCGCAGATTTACACAAGGGCAGAAAAAGGGGATTATTTCTTCATACCAACGCTTACCATTTTGCGGCGCAAATAAGCAATTTTGCTTTGCAAAGGAAGCTCTTTTGGACAAGTATCGTGGCACGCAATAAGGCTCATACAGCCAAACACACCATCATCATTGCCCACAAGCTCATAATAATCCTCATCGGTGCGCTCATCGTGTTTATCAATCATAAACCGCACTACACGATTCATACCCGCAGCACCTACAAAATCCTCACGCATAATCTTTGTCGCACAGCTTGCAATACAGCAACCACACTCAATACATCTATCAAGCTCAAATACCTCATCTGCCTCTTTGGGCTCAATAGGCATTTCGATTTTAGAAATATCTGGTTGATGTTGCGTATGAATCCAGCTCTCAACGCGTTTAGTCATACCTGCAAACCACTCGCCTGTATTAACGCTCAAATCTTTGATAAGCTTAAACGCAGGGAGCGGCATAAGTGTGATAACGCCATCTGGGAAATCTTGAGTGAGTGTTTTACACGCAAGTCGTGGGCGTCCATTAATCATCATAGCACAGCTTCCGCATATACCAGCACGGCACACGAAGTCAAAGCTCAAATCCGGGTCTTGCTGCTCTCTAATCATGCCAAGCGCAATGAAAACCGTCATAGAGTGAGCCTCTTGGACTTGATACTCACGGAAGTGTGGTTTTGAAACCGCACTTTGAGGGTCAAACTTTAATGCTCGAATGGTGATTGTCCTTCCTTGTTGTTGTGTTGCACTCATTTTTTATCTCCTAGTCGTTGATTTTTTGCTTTGTAATGTGGCTGGAGATTAAAAGGCATAAGAGCTTCTTGTAATGCGTATCTATCGCCACCTTTTGCTTGAATCTCTTGTGTGATTTTTTCAATCTCTGCTTGGCGAATGGCACTATTTGGGTGCTCAATAATCATACCCTTAGCCCCATATCCACGGAATCCCGGAGCAATCTCCATTTTCATAATATCCAAATCTTCATAGGTAACTGTTGGCAATGTTTGACTTGGATCTTCCCAGCTTGTAAGTGTGCGTTTTAACCAATTTGCATCATCGCGTTTTGGATAGTCTTCGCGTGTATGCGCACCGCGAGATTCTGTTCTATCAAGCGCACCTTTTGCTACACACAGCGCGATTTTAAGCATTTTTGGTGTGCGGTAAGCATCTTCAAGCTCTGGATTGTTATGAAGCTTTTTGTTTTGCACACGCACATTTTTACTGCGCTTATAAAGCTCTTCAAGCTTATCAACCGCTTCTTTCAAGCTATCGCCGTGGCGGAAAATACCCACATCATTATCCATAATATCTTTCATTGCATTCTTTAGCACATACACATCTTCGTTGCCTGTGCTATTGAGTAATGAAGCAATATAATCTTGCTCTTTTTGCACGAATTTTTCTAATGTAGCCGTTTGCACATCAATTTGCGCACCTTTGCAGTATTCTGTGAAATATTCACCGATAATCATACCAGATACCACAGCTTCGCTTACAGAGTTACCACCCAAACGATTGAATCCGTGTAAATCCCAGCACGCTACTTCGCCTGCCGCAAATAAGCCTTTGAGATAAGTCTCGCCTCTGTAATCTGTACGGACTCCACCCATAGAGTAGTGTTGCATTGGTCGCACAGGCGCCCAAACTCCCGGAGTAGCAGGGTCAATACCCGCAAAAGTCTTACAAATATCTTGCACATCGCGCAAGTTTCTCTCCACGTGAGCACGCCCTAGAATTGAAATATCAAGCCACAAGTGGTCGCCATAAGGAGATTTTACACCCTTACCCTTGCGGATATGTTCAAGCATTCTTCTTGAAACAACATCACGACTTGCAAGTTCTTTTTTTTCTGGCTCATAATCAGGCATAAAGCGATAGCCATCAACATCACGCAACACACCGCCATCACCACGACAACCTTCAGTAAGCAAGATTCCGCTAGGCACAATTGGAGTTGGGTGGAATTGCACCGCTTCCATATTGCCAAGTTTTGCAACGCCTGTTTCCATAGCGATTGCCGCACCTGTTCCCTCGCAAATTACGGCATTTGTAGTATTGCGATACACTCTACCATATCCACCAGTAGCAAGGAGAGTGCCTTTTGAGACATACGCGCTTAGCTCACCTGTTACTAAATCACGCACTACGGCACCATAGCATCTACCATCTTGGTGGATAAGAGAAATTGCCTCTTTTCTGTCTTGAATATCTACACCGAGCTTATAAGATTCATTTGCCACCGCGTAAAGCATTGTATGCCCTGTCGCGTCAGCAGTGTAGCAAGTTCTCCATTTCTTTGTGCCACCAAAGTCGCGAGAGTGAATGTAGCCGTGCCTAAAGTCATCTTCTGTGATTGTTACTTTTTCACCATTAATGACAGCAGGTCTATCACCTTTTTGAATCCTCGTCCAAGGCACACCATACCCAGCTAATTGACGAATCGCCTTAGGTGCGGTTGTAACAAACATTCTTGCCACATCTTGATCACAACCCCAGTCGCTCCCTTTTACCGTGTCTGCAAAGTGTAAATCTTCATTATCACCATCACTCTTTACCGAATTACCAAGACTCGCTTGCATTCCACCTTGAGCCGCTGCGGAGTGGCTGCGCTTGACAGGCACGAGAGATAGCACAATAGTATTCAATCCCGCTTGTTTTGCTGCAATAGAAGCACGAAGTCCTGCTAGTCCTCCGCCAATAATTAATGCGTCACTATAAATCACTTTCATTATTTACCCCCAAATTCAATTGCATCGTAATGCTTGTAGTTGATATCAGGATTTGTTTGACTGATACCATACATCATATAAGCAGCAAATGTCGCTAATCCTAAGATAATGAAAAATGCGCTCATAAGCCATTTGATTGTGCGGAGTGCCTTTAATCCTAATCCATCGAGCCAACCCCATTTAATGCAAAGACGATAAAGTCCAATAGAAGCGTGAAGCTCTACTGCAAAGAGAAGCACGATATATAGAATCCAAAAATGCTCACTCCAAAAACGATACGCAGAGCCATTTGGTCCAATTGTATCAGGCTGTGTAAGCATAATAAAGAGATGCACGGTCGCTGTAAAGAAAAGCACAAAACCAGTGAATGCCTGAATCGCCCAAAGCGATGTATCGCTATGTTTCATAAGACTCTTATGCACTTTCAAAGCCAAAAACTGCCTATAATTTATAGGGAATTTCCTCACAGCCAAAAATGCGTGTGCCACAAGCGCGATAATAATCACTACTGCGACTACACTTACGATGTAAGGATTCCCACCTTCTATGAGGAAGCTACCCTCAAAGAATTTCGCAACAGCATACATCGCATCACGACTAATAAGAATAGAAGCGACAAAAAACATATGCAGAATCATAAACAAAGCTAGGAATAATCCCGTTGCACTTTGCCAAAAATCAAGCTTGGCTGGATTTTTACTTTTCTTTCTTTGAGGTGTTACTCCTGCGTAACTCTCAATTACCTTATCCTCTCGCATGTATCCTCCTGTTTGTAGTTTGACCCATCAAGCTCACACAAGCACTCCAAAGAAAGCTAATAAAAGACTTTATAGGCTTACCTTAAACCCTTGTGAGACTCTCAAAAAAGGTTATGTTTTTATTATAGGCAAATAATTATTAAAGTTTTTTTATACTTCATATGCTTAATATTTCTCACATTACTTTATGTGATATATTTTGCTAAACAATAAAAATATGTATAAAAACGCATTGTGCTAGTTTGCAACATAAGAATGTGGGAGATAAAATCCCGTAAAATGAAGTTGTGCCTATTTAAAATCCTAAAAATATGTGTATTACAAAAAGAAGCACAAGGCAAGATTCTCATTTCCGCATAAAGCATTGCACCACAGAATCTTGCCCCTAATTTTATAGAATCTGTAAAACAGAATCTAGAGTTTGTTATTTCAATGGCGCTTCAAGGGCAATTTCTACCTGCGACCAAGTCAAGCCCTCGTGCAAATCCGCTACCGCCGCTTGCAAACTCGCTCTTGCGTTCTCCGCACCAAATGCACCTATATCAATCACGCCTTTTACGATAAGTTTCTTATTCTTATCGCTTGTTACCTCAAACTGCATAGGTACTTTGTTTGTTTTGCCATTCATACGCACATTTGCTAGAAGTGTGCCCTTGTTTTTACCCTCAATCACTTCTTTGAAAGTTACCTTAATGGGCTCTTTCTTTTGAAAATGCCCGAAAAAATGCGTGCGTATCGTATCGTCTCTGTCTTTGTCGGCGGTGTTGATTTTATTCACATCAATGGTCGCCGTGGCATTGTTGAGCTGGGATTCTAAACTTTGTGTCTTGTTTGGTGTGCCGAATTTAAACTGCACATCATCAAATTTGCCATTAACTCCTATTTTCGCTGGCGTTTTGAAAGCCGTCCATTTTACCTCTGCCTTTGAAGTATCAATGCTTGCACCATATACCAAACCACCTGCAAGAATCATACCCACAATAATCTTTTTCATTCCGTCTCCTTTAAGAAATATTAAAAACACATTCAAGTATAGGATAAAAAAACAAATAGTTTGCACAAATTCTAAACTTAACAGAATCTACATAAGGTTATAAAAACGATTTAAAAGGGGTTGCTATAATGCACCCATATCTTAGGGCTAAAAGGATAGCAAAATGAATATGTTGCAAAGCATTAATGACTTCAACGAGGCAAAGCAGGTGATTCCCGGTGGGGTAAATTCTCCTGTAAGGGCATTTGGCTCTGTGGGTGGCACACCGCCATTTATCGCTAGGGGCGAGGGAGCATACATATATGATGAGGATAATAATGCCTACATAGACTTCGTGCAGAGCTGGGGACCACTCATATTTGGACACGCTGATAAAGATGTAGAATCTGCACTCGCAATGGCAATAAAGGACGGACTAAGCTTTGGCGCGCCCACGCAAAAGGAAACTACGCTTGTTAAGCAAATTATCTCCCTTACGCAAAGTGTGGAAAAAATGCGCCTTGTCAATTCCGGCACAGAGGCGACAATGAGCGCGTTGCGTTTAGCTCGAGCCTACACAAAAAAAGATGATATTATCAAGTTTGAAGGCTGCTATCACGGACATAGCGATTCGTTGCTTGTGAGTGCGGGAAGCGGCTGTGCTACATTTGGGACACCAAGCTCACCGGGTGTGCCAAGCGATATATCAAAGCACACGCTTGTAGCGCGATACAACGATATAGAATCTGCGCGCGCTTGCTTTGAGAGTAGTAAAAATGTAGCCTGTGTGATTATCGAGGCATTAGCTGGAAATATGGGCTTTGTCCCCGCCGATAAAGATTTTATGCAAGATTTAAGGGCAATATGCGACAAACACAACGCTCTTTTAATTATCGATGAAGTGATGAGTGGTTTTAGGGCTGGGTTTGATGGCGCGATTGGTATCTATGGTGTAGAGGCGGATTTAGTTACTTATGGTAAGGTGATTGGTGGGGGTATGCCTTTGGCTGCCTTTGGCGGTAGAGCGGATATTATGGATATGCTCTCCCCTGTGGGTGGCGTGTATCAAGCCGGAACACTAAGCGGAAACCCTATCGCAGTAAGCGCGGGAATTGCCACACTTGCTAAAATCAAGGCAAATCCGCATTTATATAAGAATCTCAACGCTCTTGCACAAAGACTCATCAATGGTTTGAAAGACGCTGCATTAAAGCATAAGATTCCATTACAGGTGGATTGTAGGGGCAGTATGTTTGGATTTTTCTTTAATGAAAATGTGGTGAAAAACTTTGATGACGCGAAAAAAAGCGATACTAAAATGTTTGCAAAATTTCATCAAAAAATGCTTGAAAAGGGTGTGTATTTCGCCTGCTCGCAGTTTGAAACAGGATTTATTTGTAGCGCAATGAATGAAGCAATGATTGATGAAGTCATAGCAAAAGCAAATGAAGCCTTTAATGAAATCGTATATGAGGGCTAAAAGAGGCAACAATGAGTGAAAAAAGCACATCTCCCAAGCAAGATTCGAATCTCTCCATAGAATCTCAAGCACAAGATTCTACAAACGCGCAGGAGCGCGGACATAGCACAAATGAGGACAAAGCTTTAGAATCTAAGCACAATGATGTTTTAGATTCAAAGCCGACTTTAGGTATTGTCGCAAGTGGAGCAAATGAATTAAGTGTAGGGATTTCTATCGTTGTGGCGGTGCTTTTGGGTATAGGTATTGGCATACTCTTAGAGCGAGTAAGCGGACAAAAATGGCTCTTTTGGCTTGGTGTTGTTTGGGGCATTGCCGCAGCGATTTTAAATCTTTACCGCGCGTATAAAAGAGCGCAAAAAGAGGCAGAAGAGTTAGCCGCACACCCTCGTTATAGCTACAAAGGCGCACAAAAAGATGATGAAGAAGATTTACAAAATGGCGTATATTACTAAAACATCGTGCAAATTTTTAGGCATACTCATTATTATCGCGTGTGTGGGTGGAGCAATCGCCTTGATGCAGAGCGTGGCATCTTTAGCGAGTTTTGAAGTAGGCTTTGTGGGCTTTTCACTTATCGTAGGGGGTTCATTTATCACTTTATTGAAGCGTCTAAAAAATCAAGATTCCACAAAAGACAATGACAGAAAAGAATCTAAAAAACAAGAGAGCAAGGAGCAAGAAACACAAGAAGCGCAGGAGAAAATGCCAAGCTTTTCAACGCGTTTTGTGATTGGTGCACAGATAAGCTTATCATTTTTACGACTTGTAAGCTATGTGCTTTTTGCCCTTATGCTGATAGCATTGTTTGAATATCAGCTTTTTGCCCTTAGTGCGTTTTTTGTTGGGTTGTGTATAGCGGTGGTTGTGTTTGTGGGGCTAGGGCTTTGGAGCATTAGACAAGCTAAGGTGCAATAGCTTTGGGATTATGTCATTTTTAGAAGCATATTTTTTGCTCCTATTAATGATGTAAATACACCACTTTCGCCTACATTTAATCCTATACCTAGCATAACAGAGCGCAAATACAAAGCCTCTTGCAAATGCGCTTGTTTTTGATGCACACTTGTGTTGCGGATTTTTTGGAGGATTCTAATATGTTGTGGCAAAGTAACACTAAGGTAGAATTTCAATGGATTTTTGCTAAAAAGATTCTCAATATGTGCTTTTATAGAATCATTTTTGAGTAATGTATTATAAGTGGCTAAATTTGGTTTAGACTTAAACATATCCTTTATGCGAAAGCTAACGCCCTGCACTTCATAGGGAATATCTAAAACACTCTCATCTTTTGTGCCAAGAAATGCAAAAAGCCTTTTAGCAAACTCCCACATTTCTTGCTCAAAACTTCGCGCATAAAAAATGATAATAGATGAGCAATCTGCACCATTTTGCTTCTCTAGCTTATATTGTTGCAATTCTAGCTCGGCTTTTGTGAGGTTTTCTAATGTGCTTACAAGACAATGCTTCATAAAACTCTCGCCTAGATTCAAATCCACAAGTGCTTTTTTCATCTCTATAAATTCCTTGCTTTGCAAGGCGTCAATATAATATTTTTTTGATTCTATAAAGTAATTTTCAGGCTTTTTAAGCTCTATATGCAATGGATATTCATAAGGATTGCCATAAATGGTAAAAGTGCGGTTATTGTATGTGGGCGTGGTGAAGTTTGCCAAATATATATCACGCACTTTAGCAAAATCCCCGCGCACCAATTCACGCAAATCCTCTATGATAAACCACACTTCAACATCAAGCTTTTGATAATAATCTGGCGTAATGTGTGGATTCTCTAAGCTTTCACAAACGCGGGAAACCTTTGCGACAAAGAGATGCTCATAATCTGTGAGGAAAAGCTGCAAAGGACATATATAGTCATTAAGATGTGAGATTTGCTTAGAATCTGCATTGTCTGTGCGCAGTTTTGAACGCACTTTGCCAAAAGCTACCTGCCCTTGAGATTTGAGAATCTCCAAATGCTTACCAATCACATTTGATTCATAATATGGATTGTAAAGAATGAGGTAGTTTTGCATAGGGATTCCTTTACAAAATGAGAATCCAATCGCAGAATGCGGAGATTCTGCAGTATTGTATCAATATTATGGCTAATGCTTTAGAAAGATTTTCCCAGCAAGATTGCCTATGAAGCCAACTACGCTGCTAGCTACTTTTGATGCAATCATTGGCACTACCTCAATTGCCACATCTTTTATCACCTCTGCAATCGAACCCAAAAAAGATGATTCATTTTTACTACCATATTCTCCTTTATAGACTCCTTCAGCAGCACTTTGGTTAAGTACAGCTACTTTACGTGGGGGCAAACCCTTTTGGATATAATAAAATAGCTTATCTATATTGTATGATGGATAGTGTTTGTTTTGGTCCTCATCATAATATCCTGCACTATAATAAATAGGCTCTGTTTTTAATTCAGTAGTCTCTAAGATTCTATATTGAATCTGCGCTACTTTTTTATCCAGCTCCACTTTTAAAAAATCAGTAGGCTTTACCTTTTCACGATCAAATCTGGCGTCTGGGTGAGAGCCTGGTTTATCACATTTATTAAGAGCTATAAGGATTCTCTCTTGTCTATCTTCTGTTTTAAGAACCTGACTTACGACTTTGATAGTTTCATAAACACTTCCCAAATCGCGCTCTACTGAAGCATCAATAAGAACGAGCACTAAGTCAATGAGTGCATCGCCGTTGTCATCTTCGGCGGTAAGAATATTTTGAATCTTGCGTTTATGTTCTTCGTCTTTTTGTCCATCACCTAGCCCCGGACTATCGTATATGGTGATATTATCACTTATTTTATATTCTTTTACCTCCATAGTTACGGGACTTCCACCACTTTTTATGGATATATCCATTTCTTTTTCTGGATTGCAGTGTTTAAATAATGCCTTGATAGTCGTGCTTTTGCCAACACCAGTGCCACCTACGATGAGTATATTAAGCCGAGTTTGCTTTATCCGTGTTTCAAATCCTTCTTTGATTTTGCTAGCATTCTCCTCACCAATCTTGCTTTCCAAGCTAGTCCAAAAACCTTTGATTACATTTTCCGTGCTGGGCAAATTTTTTATTTCATTTCCCATTTTCTCTCCTTTAAGATAAATTTTGTATTACCCACAATAAAATGTGAGCACTATCAAATCTGTCTCCTATGGCATTTTAAAGCCACTCATTTATCCACCATCGCCCCATTCACCATTTTTACAACTCTCTAGGCTTTCTTTATCCTCTGTGATAATCTCGCAGCGCCCCATATCTCCAATAGTGATGTTGTTTTTATCTATGCCAATAGCATTTAAATCCAATGTATCAAAGTTGCTTTTAAGCCCACAAGCCTTACTTGCCCATATATCAAGCAGCATTTGTTGTTTTAGCATATAAACATCAACCCCTTGTTCGTTAGCCATTTGGGTAAAAAAGGTTTGTGCCACTTTTTTGCAATACCAATTATCTAAGCCCGTATTTGCTAGAGAGTGAAGTGTATGGACATATTCTTTAATAGCGTTACTTAATGCCTTTTCATCTTTATAGTTGCCTGATACATAGAGGTCTAAATCACTTGAAAGCCTAGAATTAAGCTCTGATTCGTCCTCAAGGGCATTTGTTCTTAACAATAAATCAGCATACACCAAATCACAAATTTTAGCTCCCCTTGTCTCTAGACATTTATTTGAGATTCTTTCTATATCCTTTTGCTTTAACTCCTCATATGCACCACAGATTGAGATAAACACAAAAGCTATTACCAACACTTTGCATATATTTTTCATAAGCATTTTGACTCCTTTTTAAGAAAATAAATCTTTTATGTTTTTGCGTAGCATATCAAGCCCATTAAGAGTTTGTTTCTCACTCATTATTTGCCCACATTTTGGGCAAATGGGCATATCTTGTGCAGTGAGTGCATCGCTTTTTGGCGAGACAATCTTGCTTGTGCCACATTTTGTGCATATTACTTTGTAGGGTTGGGGCTGCATCATAGAGAATCCTTATGCTTATTTGATTTGCTCATCTTTTTAGTCAAACTTGCGGTGAATCTATCCTCCATTTTCTGACTCCTTTATGCTTGTGATGAAAAAATACACTATCCCCACGCACACAAGGAATACGCCAAGTGGAGGAATAGCTATGGCAAGTATCAACGCGAGTGCAACAAAAAGTGTTTTTGCATTTGGCAAACTTGAGTGATAAAGCAAAAAGAGCAAAATCGCTGCTATAACACCGAGTATGAAGACACTCATACAAGACTCCTTATGATTTGAGATATATCTGCTTTTTTGTTTTTTGCCACGAAAAAGATAGAATCTAATACCTCTTCAAAATCTGCTCTATGGGTATCTCTATATGAGCCTATGAGGTTGATGATTGCTAAGATATGCTCGTGTTGCTCATCTTGTGCGCCCAATCCTTGCAAATGAGGCTTTATTTTGAGCCATAAACAAACCAAAGGAAATATTTTGGTTACCTCCCAGATTTTAAAGCTTGAAGCTAAGCTAAAAATTGCCTTTAGTAACTCCATAAGTTCTCCCTCGCTCATATCTTTAAGATTCATCAACTCTCCTTAATCTAGTGCTTACTCTTTGATAATATGTCAAGAATCTCATCTATGTTTGATTCGTATTTATCAAATGCACGACCAAGATTTTCCAAATCATCTATTTCTCTGCCATCAATTGCTTGAGTGCAACTTGCAATATCTCCTTTAAACTGCTCCCATTTTTGAAACCATTCATTTGCTTTGCTTAGGGCTTCTTTGTCATCATAATTCCCTTCAGCAATCCCTCCCGCTACACTAAGGGCATAAGCTGACTTGTCTGAAGGGTCTAAAAATGAGCTTTTGGCTACAAACTTATCAACAGCATTAGAACCCGCATCTACAATCTCGCCCACACCTTCTAACATCTTAGTGATTTTCCCGCCAAGGATAGAATCTATCTTATCCAATGTGCTAAAGTCCGCATTTTCAAGATAGCCATCTACCTTTTTTGATATATTTTGGCATTTGCGTTCAACAGATTCAAGTAAATCCAAACCTTTTTCGCACACATAACTCGTGGTGTCTATACAACCTGCCTTTTCTGCCTTAGTATCTAAAAACTTCTTTGCTACCAAAGTAACTGCACCAATTGCGATACTGCCTAATATTACCTTTTTCATCGTTGCTCCTTAAGAGTGAAGTATTCGCTTTAAAAGCTTGTGGAATAATAAACAAGCCTTGCGACACATAATGTCGTTTCGATACAAACAAGTGCAATTTGTAAAATATATTGATATTTTGGGCATTTGTAGATTCATAGAATCTGCCTTTTAGCTTTTTGTAAGTAAGTTTTTAAAAGATTTTCAAGGTGTGTTTGCAATTCTTGTGGTTCTAAGATTCTTATTGCGGGTAGCCACATTTTTGCGAGATTAATCACCTCATCTTTAAAGGCATAGCTCACTTCAAATATCGCTCCACTCGAATTTGTACGTAATTGTTTGAGATTTTTTGGCATACCTTTGCGCGTGAAAAACTCTAGCGCACTGCTGGATATATGGATAGTTGCTTTGTATGAGCATTCATTGCGAAACTCTGTATTTTGAGAATCTATGAGGGCGAGGATTTCTTTCTTTGGTTTAAATTGTGTGCTGTTTTGACGCAAAGAGTGTATTTTGCTTAATGTAAAATGCTTTAATTTGTCTTTTTCCGCAGCTAAAAGATACCAAATACCTTTAATATGGATAATTTTGTAGGGTTCGACAAGTCGTGTTTTGTCTTTATAGGCAAAGCTTATTTTATGCGCAGTAAGAATGGCTACACTTAGCTTTTCAAATGTATCATATTCTGGCATTTGGCGATTTGGCGGAGTGATAATAAAAGATTGAGTGATGTTGGGATTGAGCAAATCCACAATAAAATCAGCATCTAGCTTTGGATAGAGATTTGCAAGTCCGCTTTGCTTGGCAAAATGCTTTAGGTCTTTATAGCTAAGTCTTCCTAAAGCGTAAGGTTCTAATGTATAGATTCCATTAGATTTTTGGATTGGTAGATGTTTGCACAGCTTTTCCATATCGCGTTGTAGTGTGCGTAAGGAGACATTAAATTCTTGAGATAATGCCTTAAGGACTATACTTTGCCCAAGTAAAAAGAGCTTTAGAATCTCAACAATGCGCGTTGATGTATTGTCCTTGTGTGCCATTTACCAACTCTTAATTTTACCTTATGCATAAAAAATCATACTACAAAAAAAAAAAAACGAGTCAAGCTTAAAACAATGAATGTTTTTGTTTTATTCTATTAAGGATAAATGATGTAAAATGTTAACTTTTTATCAAAAAAGTGCAAAATCAAAAAGAATGAAAAAAGGAGAAAGTTATTATGGGTATTGAGAAATTTAAGTTATTTGTTGATGAATACCAAAAGTCAGCAACATATAAAGAACCATTAGGTTTTGGTATTGCGCGTGTGGAGATTGGTAAAAAGTCTAAGGCAGTGTTGTGCGCAACTTATCCTACGATGAATTGGCAGGGTGAAAATCTCGGCACTTATGCCGTGCTATGTGAGAGTGCAAAAGCTGGTGAACTCATAGCTCAAAGTGATAACGAAGCGGTGTATGGTATTAATCAGGAATTTGTGCATAAGGCACTTGAGCTTTACACTCCTTTCTTAAATGAGGCATTAAGCGATTCTCAAACGCACAAAAATATTCAAGTCATTTTAGAGCTTAAAAAACAAGCAAATAAAGGCAAGCTAAAAACAAAGGGTGGTAGAGCTCGGTATAGATTCTGTGTTATCTATAAAGATGAAAAATGCGAAAGCGTAGAATCTGCATATCTTAAACTTTTGGCTTTATCTTTAGGCAAAGCACCTTTGCGTTCTTTGCAACTTGATGGTATTTTTGGATTACTGCAAAATGTCGCTTGGAGCGGCAATAAACCCTACGAGTTAGAATGGCTAAGAGAAAATGAGGTGCGATTAAAAATAGAGGGCGAGTTCCCCGCAATCGATTTTGTCGATAAATTCCCGCGCTACCTTATGCAAGTCATTCCACAATATGACAATATCCGTCTTTTAGATTCTGCTAAAACGCGCTTTGGTGCGTATCTTGGCACAGGTGGCTATACGCAAATGCCCGGCGCGAGTTATGTGAATTTTAATGCCGGAGCAATGGGAGCTTGTATGAATGAGGGGCGCATTAGCTCAAGCGTAGTAATAGGCGAAGGCACAGATATTGGTGGTGGTGCAAGTATTTTAGGTGTGCTAAGCGGTGGTAATAGCGATCCTATCAGCATTGGCAAAAACTGCCTACTTGGCGTCAATAGTGCCACCGGTATTAGCTTGGGCGATGGGTGCATTGTCGATGGTGGCATTGCTGTTTTAGCCGGAGGAGTATTCTATATCAAGCCCGAAGAGGCAGAGAAAATCGCCGAAATCAATGATACTTTTGTCGTCAAAGAAAGCAATCTCTACAAAGGTAGGGAGTTATCGGGCAAACACGGCATTCATTTTCGTTGTGATAGTCAAAGTGGCAAGATGATAGCTTTTAGGAGTAATAGAAAAATTGAGCTTAATACAGCTTTGCATTAAGAATCTAAAAGAGTGGTATTATTTTTGCTTCTAAAGCCTTGTCTTTAGTGCAAATTATAGATGAAGAGGGTATATGATGAGAACGATTTTTGTGCTTGTGTGGGCGGTGTGTGTCGCCGTGATAGGTTTTGGTGAGCCATTAGAAAGTGAGGGCGCACGCGCAAGTATTTCTAATGACTTTGATAATACCGCATCAAATCTCACAGATTCTAATACAATCCCACCTACGCAAAATGCCTCTCCCTCTGGGCTTTTAGGCTCTGCCCCCCTCACTCCCGCAAATCAAATTGGTAGCGAACCAATTGAAAATATGCTTGATAATGTAAATCAATCAAATACCTTACTTAAAGCCGCTATGGGCTTTGCAAAAGATGGTGATTATGAGAGTGCATTGGGGCTATTTGCACAATCTTGTGAGCAAGGTAATGCCGCAGGTTGCTTTGGCACAGGACTCATCTATATGTATGGCGCAAATACCGGTATGCCTAATCCCCAAAAGGCAGTAACTTATTATTACAAAGCTTGTGTGGGCGGAGATGCGGTAGCTTGTGCAAATCTTGCAATGGCATATGATAATGGAAATGGTATCAAAGAGGATAAAGAACAAGCCGCACAACTCTACGAAGTAGCGTGTCAGGGCGGAGATTCTCTAGGTTGCACAAATGCTGGTTGGATGTATGCTAATGGTGTGGGAGTAAAAAAGGATTATCAAAAATCACTCGCTTATTATAGTAGTGCGTGTCAGCTCGGCAGCGATTTGGGCTGTTATAATTTAGGGCTTATGAGTAATACTTATAATGTGTATGGTATGACAAAGGATAAAATGAGTTATGTAGAGATGAACTATGTTGCTTGTCAGCAGGGAGATATTGTTGGTTGCGGGAATCTCGGCTGGATGTATGCCACAGGCTCAAATGGAGCGGAAAAAAGCTACTACAATGCTGCTAAATACTTTACTCTAGCGTGTGATAGCGGATATATCCAAAGCTGCAACAATCTCGGTGTGCTGTATGATGGCGGACTTGGTGTGAGACAAGATAAACGCAAGGCAATCGAACTTTTTGGGTTGGCGTGTGATTATGGATTAGAATCTGGTTGCAATAACTACTCACTAATGAAAACAAGAGGAAGTGTAAGCGCGGGTAACAATATATTCTCCGGCTTAAAATAATGCGCCTTAATCAATACATCGCTCATCACAGCACCTATTCGCGCAGAGAAGCGGACAAACTCATACAAGAAGGGCGCGTAAGAGTTGGGCGCGTAAGGGCAGATTCACACTATGTGCTAAAAGAGGGTGAAAATGTATTTATAGATAGTAAAAAGCTCGTGCCAAAGGAGCATTTTACCTGTATCGTGTATCATAAGCCAAAGGGCGAACTCGTCAGTAAAAGCGATACGCGTGGCAGACGCGTGATATACGAGAGCTTAGGGGAAAAATTTAAGCACTTTACTTATGTGGGGCGATTAGACTTTGCAAGTGAGGGTTTGCTTATTCTCACAGATAGTGTGCCTGTGGCAAAAGCCCTTATGGAATCTCCCCTAGAGCGAAGCTATATTGTTAAGATTAATGCCCCAATCACCCAAGAAATAATAAAGGCTATGGAAGAAGGTTTTTCGTGTGAGAATGCGCGCACTGGTGGGCATAGCAAAAGCAATATTACGAGTATGGACTTCGCACCCTTTTCATCTTATAAGATTCTAAAAAATAATCCCAAACATAGTCGCATTAAAGTGAGTATCACGGAGGGAAAAAACCGCGAGTTGCGACGATTTTTTGGTGCATTTGGCGTGGAGGTGCTAGACCTACGTCGCATAAGCTATGGCTTCGTGAATCTCAATGCACTCCCTTGTGGCAAGAAGCGATTTTTTACCAAAGATGAATATAAGCATCTACATACATTTTTGCACGAGAATAATGTAAGCACTGCGGGTAAAAACTACAATAAAACTAAAACAAATCAAAGCTAAATTCTAATAAATGCAATTTTTTGGATATTTTTACATTTTTATAGAATCCCTTACGCATTTTTGTGCCTTTGTTTGCAAAAATATAAATTTACATATTGTATTTTAAAAATTTTGTGATATAATCTCGGCTCTTTGTGCTTAAATTTATATCAAACACATATAATTTAGCAAGAAGTGCAAATCTTTAAGGAACGCGAGTGATAAGCTTAAAAGGCATTCATAAAACTTACCCCAATGGATTTGTTGCCCTTAAAAATATTGATTTGGAAGTATCAAAGGGCGATATAATGGGGATTATCGGCTATTCTGGTGCGGGGAAAAGCACACTTATACGCATTATTAATCGCCTTGAAGAGCCTACAAGTGGAACATTATCTATTGATAGCGTAGATATGCTTACACTCAAAGAAAAAGAACTACAAAAACAAAGACAAAAGATAGGTATGATTTTTCAACATTTCAATCTTTTGAGTGCAAAAAATGTCTTTGATAATGTCGCTTTTGCTTTGCATATTGCCAAATGGGACAAAAAGGCTATAAAGCCGCGTGTTGATGAGCTTTTGGAGCTTGTGGGTTTAAGTGAGCGAGCCAACTTTTATCCGAGCCAATTAAGTGGTGGACAAAAACAGAGGGTAGCGATAGCAAGGGCATTAGCCAATCACCCTAAAGTGCTACTTTGTGATGAAGCTACAAGTGCACTTGATACAAAAACGACACAATCCATTCTCGCATTATTGCGTGAGATACAACAAAAACTAGGTTTGAGCGTGGTGCTTATTACGCATCAAATTGAAGTTGTGCGCGAAATTTGTAACAAAATGTGCGTAATGAGTGATGGTGAGATTGTAGAGAGGGGCAATGTGAGCGAGGTATTTGCTGCACCCAAACATCACATTACACGCGAACTCATTTCTTTTCTCCCTCAAGATGAAGAGCATATTATCTCGCATTTGGAGGATTTGCATAATGTGTATAGGGTAATTTTCACAGGTCCTTACGCGCAATCTCCGCTTGTGAGCCAAATGATACGCAAATTCGATATTGATGTGAATATCTTAAGCGGACATATTGATGAGTTTGCTACGAGTAAAATCGGGCATTTGGTGCTTAAAATCGTTGCTTCAGATTCTAAAAAAGATGAGGCACTAGCGTGGCTTAAAGGGCAAGGAGTGAGTATTATAGATATAGAATCTAGCAAAGATTCTAAGCACACTTTAGAATCCATTCTCATAAATACACAAGATTCTGTATCTGTGGCGCAACAAGGAGGGGGCAATGCTTGAGTTTTTGGATTTATTCGAACGGCATTTTCTACTTTTTTTACGCGATATTTTTACCAACCCAATCGCCTTTAGCCTCGCAAAAAGTGTGTGTGAAACTCTCTATATGGTGAGTTTTTCTGTATTTTTTGCTTGTGTGTTTGGGCTGCCTTTAGGCGTGTTTTTAAGCGCAATTAAACCTTCAGGCATTATGGCAAATCCTATGCTGTATAGAATCTTAGGCTCACTTGTGAATATCGTGCGTTCATTCCCTTTTATTGTGCTTATTTTCTTGCTTTTGCCTTTATCAAAAGCTCTCATTGGCACGAGTATTGGAAGCACAGCAGCGATTATCCCACTTGTAATTGCGGCTACGCCTTTTATTGCACGGCTTTTTGAGGGTGCATTTGATGAAGTAGATAAAGGACTCATCGAAGCTACAATAAGTATGGGTGCTAGTAAAATGCGCGTAGTTATGATGATGATTAGCGAGAGTTTGCCCTCACTCACAAATGCTATTACCATTACGGCAGTAAGCCTAGTAGGATTTTCAGCTATGGCAGGGGTTGTAGGTGCTGGAGGTTTGGGGGATTTAGCCTACCGCATAGGTTTTCAGTCTTTTAAACCTGATATTCTTACCTATGCGGTGATATGTATTATCATTTTGGTGCAGTGTATTCAGTCATCAGGCGATTTCATCGTCAAACGTTTGCGCGCACATCGTTAAATCTAATATAAAGGAGAAGTATGAAAAAATTTGTTAAGTTAGCTCTTTTAGGGGGCTTGATTGTGGGCTTTGTAGCCTGTGGTGAAAGTGGTGATAGTGCCAAAAATACTACACAAACAGAAAGTAAAGCAGAGGTAAAAACACTCAAAGTTGGTGCTACACCTGTGCCTGCTGCGGAGATTTTGGAATTTATTAAACCACAAATGTTAGCAAAAGGCGTGGATATGCAGATTCAAGCTTTTACAGACTATGTTGTGCCTAATGTGTCTTTAGCAGAGGGAAGCAGTGATACAAATATGTATCAGCATAAGCCATTTATGGATAAGACAAACGAGGAGAAGGGCTATAAGCTCGTGGCATTAGCACCTATTTATGTTGTGCCACTTGGATTTTACTCTCATAAAGTAAAACATATTGATGAGTTGCCAGAGGGTGCAAATATCGCAATTCCGGGTGATGCGTCAAATATGGCGAGGGCTTTTATATTGCTACACGATAATGGTGTGATTACACTTAAAGATTCACAAAATCTTAGTGCAACAGAAATGGATATTATAGAAAATCCTAAAAAACTTATCTTTAAGCCTATTGAAGCAGCTTCTTTGCCTATGGTGCTTGATAGTGTTGATGGTGCAGTGATTAATGCAAACTACGCACTTCAGGCAAATATGAGCATTAAAGAAGCACTTTTTCACGAAAATGATAAAAGTGCTTATGTAAATGTGCTTGTCGCGCGCGAAGACAATAAAGACGATGAGCGTATAGCCGTGCTTAAAGATGCGCTTTTGAGCGATGAAACAAGGGATTTTATCCTTGAAAAATATAAGGGTGAAATTATCCCTGCAAATACAAAGGAGTAAATAATGAAAAAACTAGCTGCATTATTATTAGTAGGATTGGCATTTGTTGGCTGCGGTGATGGAAAAAAAGATGGAGAATCCACCGCACAAGAACAAAATGTAGGGCAAGATTCAAAAGTTATTCTCAAGGTTGGTGCTACGCCTGTGCCTCACGCAGAGATTTTGGAAGTTATTAAGTCTGATTTGGAAAAAGAGGGCATTGACTTGCAAATCGTGCAATTCACGGATTATGTAACGCCAAATAGCGCACTTAATGATGGCTCACTTGATGCAAATTTTCATCAACATAAGCCTTTTTTGGATTCACTCAAAAGCGACAGAGGATACACACTAGAGCCGATTGCAAATATCCACATTGAGCCTATCGGGCTGTATGCAAGTAAGTTTAAAAATATTGATGAGTTGCCAAATGGCGCAGTTGTCGCTATTCCTAATGACCCAAGTAATGGTGGGAGGGCGCTTCTTTTGCTTGAAGCAGAGAATCTTATCAAATTAGCAGATTCTGCAAATCTTCAGGCTACCGAGCTTGATATTGTTGAGAATCCTAAGGAATTAAAGATTAAGCCTGTGGAAGCTGCACTTTTGCCACGTACATTAGATGATGTTGATGCAGCTGTAATAAATGGTAATTATGCCTTACAAGCAGGTTTAAGCAGTGCTAATGCGCTTATTTTGGAAGGTGCGCAATCCCCTTATGCAAATATTCTCGTTGTGCAAAGTGCAAGAGTGAATGATGAGAATCTCCAAAAGCTTAAAAAAGCTTTGCAAAGCCAAAAGGTAAAAGATTTTATTCAGCAGCACTATCAGGGCGAGATTGTGCCTGTATTTTAATATGCTTAAGAGATATAGAATCCTTAAAGCTAGATTCTGTATCTCAAGGCTAACTACACCTATTTTTTCTCTCGTATTTATGCACTTTATAAAGTCTTTAAAAATGCTTCTAAAGCTTCAATTTCATCACTTGTAAGGTTAAGTTTTTGTAAGAGTGGGTCAGTGTGAGGAAATGGCAAACTTTTAAGTGCCTTTGTGTTTTCTTGATTGTCTATATCTTTGGGTGGCTTAGGGTGAAACATACCTGCATTGTAGGCATTAAGCACTCCTATTAAATGTGGGAATAATCCGTTGTGCATATAAGGAGCTGTCCTTGATACACCTCGCAAACTTGGAGTTTTAAATTTGCCAATATCATCATTATTATGTGTTACTTCATATCTCCCTAAATCCTCATATTTACGCCCGATAAAATGTAATCCTAGATTATGATATGTCCCATCGCTAAAGCTTATTCCATTGTGGCAATTCATACATCTACCTTTTGTGCGAAAAAGATGTAATCCCCAAATTTCCTTGTCTTTAAGAGCATCTTTTTTACCATTTAAGAATTTATCAAATCGCGTGGGATTTAGCATAGTGGAGCGTTCATAGGTAGCTATGGCTTGTGCCATAAGCTCGGGAGTGATTTTCTCACTCCCAAAGGCTTCTTTAAATTTTTGCTTGTAAGCTTTAATCTTGGCAATTTTTTTAGCAGCAGATTGTGGATTGTAAGCCATTTCTTTAGGGTCAGATATGGGAAAAAGGGCTTGAGATTCTAAAGTGTCTGCTCTGCCGTCCCAAAATAGCTCCTTGCTAAAGGCACTCATCGTTATACTTGGAGCATTGCGCTTACCGCTCTGACGATTATGTCCATAGCTTACTTTTCTGCCATCACCAAAGCCCAATTCTTTCTCGTGGCAAGAAGCACAGGCAATTTGATTAGAAGCAGAAAGCTTAGGGTCATTAAAGAGCATTTCGCCAAGATCTACTTTAGCTTTTGAATAGGGATTAGAATCTGGATAGGGTGGGGTTTTAGGCAATGGAGCAAGTTCTTGCCATTTTACTCCCTTATCAACAAAAGGCTTTTGCCATTGTGATGAGGGTTTGAGATACATTTGTCGCAAAGATTCTATATTTTTTGGCAGGGCATAGACATATGTTACCCACAGCATTAAAAGATAAATGCAGTATTTCATATTTGCTCCTTTATTAATACTTGTATCCTACTTGCATCCAAAATTGTCGTCCTATTTCATATACGGGCACAGCGGTGCTAGTTGAATATATGAGAGTATTTAAGGAACTTGTTGTGGTCATATTTTGTGTATTAAGCATATTATACACATCAAGATTCATAAAGAATATATTGCCTTTATAAACATTGACTTCAAAGCCTATACGCATGTCCCAAGTAAAAGCACCCTTAAAGTGCATTTTTCCATATTGATTACCGCTAAAGCTAGGGTCTCTATCGGGGCTATTGTTAGGAATAAGCACCATTCTGTCATATCCTGCCCTGTATCTAAAAAAGTTATTCAATAGCCACTTAGTGCGTCCAATGCTAAAACTATGCGTAGTATTAAGACGCAGGGTGTATGGACGCGTGTAATTATCTGTGGGTCTATCGCGGTATTTTATAATCTGCCCATTATACATAATATCCGTATCATCATAATAAGCTTCATCAGCAGCAAAAAGATTGTAAGTGCGTTTGGTATTTGTCAAATCAAATGCTAAAAAATAATAATGTTTAATATTGAATATATCAATAGGGGCAATATTGTTGAATGTAAGAGTGATAATATCGCTTTTTGAACTGCCGTCATTGGTATAAAAATTATAGCTGTTGCTATATCCGGGAAGTGCAGGGGCATTGCCACTTGATGCGCTTCTTTGTCTGCGCATTATCTCATCTTTACCATTACGATGAATATACTTAAGTGTGGTGGTAAAATGATGTATATTTTGGGAGATTCCTACCATTAGCTCATCATCATAAGGCACATTGAGTTGGCTAAATTTTGTGCCTTGAGTGCTTGTGTAAGCTGTGTTGAGTTGCCAATCACTAAGGACATTGTTGTTTAAGCTTCTTGTATATCTGTTTTGTTGTGAAAGTGTAGAATCATAAAGACGATAAGAGAAAAGATTGCGTCCATAGTAGCGATTTACCCCAAATATAAAGGTGCTTTTATAGGCATTATCCCAAGGCGCAGTATAATTCAGCGAGAATCGAGGCGCTAGGGTATGCTTATCCATATAATTATCACCATCAAGCCTAAGCCCAAAGCGCGTATTCACCTCCCCATATCCTTGCAAATCAAGCTTTACATCATCTTCAGCATAAATGCCATAGGAGAGGTTATGGAGATTTACTTTACCACCATTGTATATTATGATGCCATTTATATATTGCCCTAGATATAAAACACCATTTCTTGAAAAAGGAGCGTTAGAGCAGGTATCCAAGCCAAAATTATCTATTCCACAATTTGAAATGTTTTGAGTAAAGCCTTGCGGTGCACCATTGCTTGAGTATGTATTGCCTAATCTATGCTGACTCACATCTTGATAGTTTAGTTCTCCACCTATGCGAAAAGTGTGTGTGGTTTTCCATAACTCTAGTGGTTCAAAAACCATATCGCTTTTATAATTTAGAGTATTTTGTAATTGATCTATATTTCCATATCCACCCTCATATACATATCCTGTATTCGTATTTGTAGGGACTGTCCAATTCTTATCTTCCGCACTATAATACCACCAACGATAAAAATTTGAATCGCTGCGCCTTGAATTTTGCAGTCGTGAATAGCTTAAGCTATTTGTCCATAGCCCTCCTTTTGTATCTAACAAAGTTTTAACTCCAGCTTGATAGCCTCCCATTTGTATAGTATTATAACTATCTCGAGCAAGATTATTGTAGTAGGTATTAAATTGTGGCATATAGCCAAAATTTGTTTCTAAAGTAAAATTTTCTGTGGGATTGTAATGTGCCTTGATATAGTAATTATCGCTAATGCGCTTTTGTTCGCGCGAACTATTAAGCTCTGTGCCACCTACAAAACGACTCACATTATAGCTATTAAGCGGAATATAACTCCGAGTGGTAGAAAATGAGCCAATAAGCCCTAGATTCTTTGTTGCATATCCCTCTGCATTTGTCCTTATCAAATGCTTTGTAAAATGGGGTTGATAGTTTTCATCGCTTGAAGTGGCAAAGGCAGATTCTGCATTTTCGTGGATAAAGTATCGTGTGAATTTATCACTCGTGTATTGATAGCTAATGCCTGCGTGCCAACCATCAGAGCGAGGTTTTCGGATATTTGCTTCGATTACCCCTCCTGTAAATCGCCCATAGGCGGCGGATACATTCGAATCTTGCACGACAATAGATTCTAAAAGTTGGGTATCTACATTTAATCCTTGTGAGCGTGAGCTAGGCAGCCCGACTAAATTATTTGAATTTGCCCCACCAATAGTATTCAAATCATTATTCATATTAAATCCATCAAGCTGGAAGTTATTTTGATAGAAAAGCCCTCCGCTTATGCTAATATTTGCGGGGTCTATTTCTCCCGGAGTTGTGCTTTTTAACTGTGCATTATCATATTGCACATTGGGGAGGATTCTAAGGATTGAAGTTATATCGCCATTGCCACTAGGATTAGATTCTAAAATATTTTTTGAGAGAGAATTACTGCTTTGATAAGACTTTGTTTCATCTGTGGTAGTTATAATTGATGTGGGGAGTTCAACTTGTTTTGTCTGTTTATTTGTTTGTAAAAAGGTTGGAATCGTAAGACCATTGTCTGCATACATACTCACTTGAGCTATAAAAAGTATATTTATAGTATTTATTTTCATTACTTTTACCTTTATTAATAAAATATCGCATACTAATATATTATTCTTAAATATAAATAAAAATCATTCTTATTTTATATAATAGAATCTTATTTTTTACTTTATTATTATCTTTCATAGTGTAAAGTCAAAAAATATATTTATAAAAGGAGTTCATATTGAAAAAAATTGGTTTATTTTATGGAAGCGATGGTGGCACTACGCAAGAAATTGCTCAAAAAATTGCTGATAAATTAGGCGATTGTCAAATATTTGATGTTGCTTCAAGTAAAGCTGATGATTTAAGTGCATTTGAGAATCTTATTTTTGCTACACCTACTTATGGTTCAGGTGATTTACAAGATGATTGGGATAGTTTTCTTTCTAGTATTGATGAAGCTGCTTTTTCAGGTAAAACTATCGCTCTTGTAGGACTTGGCGACTAAGAAATTTATAGCGAAACTTTTTGTAATGGTATTGCACATATTTATGAGAAAGTATCAAAACAAGGAAAAATTATTGGACAAACAAGCACAGATGGCTTCACTTTTGATGAGAGTTTGGCAGTTGTAAATGGAAAGTTTGTAGGCTTAGTCATTGATGAGGTTAATCAAGAAGATATGACAGATAGCAGAATTCAAGCGTGGGTAAAGACACTTAAAGGTGCTTTTGCTTAATATTTATTTATACCCTAGAGATTTTTGATTCTAGGGTATAAAATCTAAAATTGCATTTTGTATTAATATCATATAAGTGATAGTTCCACATACAATGCTTAAAACGGGAATCTTAAACACTATATGTATGTAGCTTACTACTAAGACAGCAATAATTTCATTAAGTCCATATGGAGAGTGCTCTAAATCCATATCTTTAAGGCAATATACAATAAGCATTGCAATAATTGCACTTGGCAGCACTTTACCTAAAGAGACAATGAATGTGGGTGTAGATTTAGCAAAGATAATAAAAGGCAAAAAGCGACTTAAGAGAGTATTAAGCGCAATAAGCGCAATAAGAAGGACTGAGTGCAAAATTTCAGGCGACAATGGGTTTTCTCCATAGACTTAATATAACACAAATGCCCACAAGTGAGGGGATTAAAAATTGTTGTGCCCCAAAAATATATAAACATATTAAACTTATTATAATGCCAATGAGTGCAGGAATACGCATTGTTTTATTACGCCATTGTTCAATAAAAATCACAACAAAAATAGCACTCATCACAAAATCAAGTCCATTAGAATCAAACTCAAGCTTTCCACCAAGTGCTGCTCCAAGAGTGCAGCCTATAACCCAATAGCTTTGATTGAGTGCAGCGATAAAAAAATCAAACCATTGTTTATCCACTCCTGTTTCGGGAGACTTAAGATTAAGAAGAGCAAGGGTCTCATCAGTGAGGGAATAAATCATATAATAACGCTTTTTGCCCATACGTTTAAACCTCTCTAACATACTTATAGAGTAAAAAATTTGTCGTGCATTAATCATAGAAACAAGCACAAAGCTCTCCCATAAGCCAGCTCCACTTGCTATGAGCCCGACAGCAATAAATTGTGTCGTTCCCCCATAAATAGCCACTGCCATTATAGCTGCCCATATCGCACCATAACCTGTTTTTTGCAATAAGATACCAAATACTGCACCCATAAAAATATAACCAAGCATAATAGGAATTGTATGTGGAAAAGCATCTTTAAGTGCAATAAATGCTTTTGAGCTCTGGCACATATTACATTCTTGTTTTTGCTTTAATTCCAAGCAGAGATAATCCAAGTGTGAGGCTTTGGCTGACAATCATTAGCACATAAAGAATACTTGATTCATTTGGACTTTGCAAGATTTTGTGTGTATTATAAAAGCTGTGAAATGAAGCAGAGAGGCTTTTAAGATAATCACATATTTTTTGAATCTCTCTATCGCGAAAGCTAGATTCTATTTTTTAAATTTCTTAAATTATGAGGATTTTAAGGGCTTGAAAGATTTTTAAAAAAGATATAAAAGCCCCATTAATGCTATTTTATAAATCCTTTTAGAAACTCACATATTTCTTTATTCAAAAACTCAACATATTTTATCATCATCTCGTATGCGGTAGTGGAGACTTTGATACTTCGCATAAACTACCTGTGCGCCCGGTGCTGCCTTGACAAATTTCCTCCTCGTATAATCTACCACAAAATCCCCTACGCCCTTTCGTGCCGCATACAACCCTACTAAAACACTTCCGGCTTTGCGTAAAATAGCCTCACTCGGGGCTTTCTTGCCACAATGGATAATCATATGCGCACTTGGCACATCGCGTATATGCAGCCACATATCATCAGCCCGTGCAGATTCTAAAAGTCGCTGATTATCTTTGACATTGCGCCCCACACTCACTTTGAATCCCTCTATAAAAAAACTCTCTCCCTCTTTTGAATGCAAATCTTTTTGCTTTTTAGGCGGAGGCGCAAAGACTTCAGCCATCTCGTCAAAACGTTCTATACAGGCGATTTGATGTGCGATAAATTGTATCCGCTCTTCTAAATTTTCAACCTGTTTATGCAAATGTGCCGCCTTTTTTTGATATTTTTTGCTTTGATTAAAATACCAATTCCCCGCCTCTTGCAAATCTCGTAGCTCGGGGAGTGGCACACATACATTGTTTCCATTCACATCTTGCAAAGTAATAGAATCCGCAGTGATTTTATGTGTAGGCAAAAGATGAAGTGAGCTAAAAATAAGCCCACCATACTCGGCATATGTTTTTGCAGATTCTAAAAGCCCTTCCTGCTTAGGCAGCGTCTCTAAGCTCCGCATAAGCGCATTTTGCTTTGATTTGAGGGATTTTAGAATCTGCCCTCTTTTGCGCTCCTTTGCCTTAATATATGTCGCCTTGTAAGCTTCATAAAGCAGAGTCTCCACAGATTCTATTGCGATAGGCTCATAAGGCTTAGGATTTGTAGGCTGTGACAGAGGTTTTAGAATCTTACCCACGCGCACTTCACGACTTGACTTATGCTCGGGGATATGGCGCAGAGCCTCACACACGACAAAATTCTTATCGCACAAAACCACATTAGTATGCTTACCTGTAAATTCACATACAAGCCAAAAATACTGCTTTTTATACTGCTCCTTTTGCTCCAACAAAAAGCGCAGGATTCTATTCTCCCCATCAACACTGATAGATTCTATACGCGCCTTTGTCGTGCATTGCGCGAGTTTAGTATCAAATGGCGCACAAAAAACCTTTGGGCTTATAACTTCCTCATCACTCATAAATATGCCACTCTGTGAGCGCGTCATATCAAAACAAATTCTGCTTCGCGCGCCCTGCGCGTTTTCGCATACAAGCACAAAGAGATTATCACCCTTGCGCTTAAAGCTAATGATAGTTTTCATTTGCTGCATATAGTTGCAAAAGCCTTTGAGTAAGGCAATATTCACGATTTTGCACCCTTATTTAAATGCGCTCGTGCAAACTCGAGGGCTTCATCTGTGATATTTGAGCCACTAATAATACGAGCTACTTCGCGCACACGTCCTTCAAAATCAAGCTTGGTAATCACGCTATTGCCCTCTTTTTTCTCCACTAGATAATGCGTATCCGCAAGGGAGGGCATATGCGTTTGATGAGAGATAGCAAAGATTTGATAAGTGCGTGAAAGTGTTTTGAGAATCTGCGCCACCCCCTCGCTCTCCTCACCACTTAAATTCGCGTCAATCTCATCAAGCACCAAAATACCGCTTCGAGGTTCAATCTCCATTTGGATACACATCATCGCAAGGCGCAAACGATTGTATTCCCCAGAGGAGAGGACATTCGCATCGCTTTTTCCTAGCATAATCGCGCATTCACTTATGCCATTTTGGCTTAAAGGCACTTGCGTGAGATATAGCACACTCTCTTTAAGGCGCAACTTCGCGCAAAGCTCGTTAATACGCGTGTTAAGCTCTGCGAGGTGCTTTTGGCGATTTGTGTGTAATGTGAGTGCATTTACCTCACAAGATTTAGCAAGTGTTTCAATCTGCTTTTGCAAAGCTTGTTTATCAAAGCTTAGATTCTCATACTCTTGCAGTTTCTGCTTCTGTTCCGCGAGATACTCCAAAGTCTGCGTAATGCTCCCAAAACGGCGAATAAACTCGGCTAAGGCAGCAATTCTATCAAGCACTTCTTCGGCATTAAGCTCATCTAAACTCTCTAGCTGCTCCTCGTGCATTTGCACGATAGATTCAAACTCATTCAAGCCTTCAACGAGGCTAGGGCAGGATTTATCCACGAGATTTAAAAAACCCTCAAAACTCTGTGTTAGCTCAAGTGCTCGGCGCACCTGATAGAGTTGCTCTTTAATCTTTTCCTGCTTGGAGAGCATTTTTTTGAGTGATAAAAGCTCCTCATACTCACCCTCTTTAGGCTTTAAAGATTCTATTTTTGAAATTTCAAATGTCGCAAACTCCTTTAATGAGGCAATATGCGCCTCTTTAGATTCTAGATCCTTAAGCTTATTTTGAGCCTCATTAAGATGTTTAAAATCCGCTTCATATTGTGTTAAAAGCACACTATGCTTAGAATCTTTGCTTCCCACAAACACATCAAGGATTCTTAAAATATTGCTATTTTTAAGCTCATCTGCGCCCTTGGTGCTGATATGCTTGGCAAATCCACTCACAATCTCATTTAATCTTTTTTTCGAGCTTGAGATATGATTTAAAAAATAGCGCGTTTTATCCTTTTTAAGAATACTAAGCACGATTTCATCATCATCGTTTGGAATCCCATTTGTCTCCCAATCAAAGTCAATGCTATCTAGCGCAATATTTGCCTCAATGAGGTCTGCATTACTCTCTTTGATACCAAAAATCGCAAGAAGAGATTCCATAAATACCGACTTACCGCTACCACTCGCGCCGCTGAAGACATTAAAGCCCCCCTGCATATACAATTCTACATCTTTGAACGCGGGAGAATTGTGGATAAGAATCCGCTTAATCATTAATGCTCCTTCATATCACCTTAAAATATGCCAGATTCTGCCATTATAAAATCCTTTGGCAAAGTCTTTATTTTAGATTAAAATTCATCGCCCCATTTAAATTTTTCTTTCAACACACTAAAATAATCCCTCGTGCGCGGATAGATGAGCTTTGCCCCCTGTGAGAGAGCCTGAATCTGCACGCGATGAGAGGGTGTTATATCTATCATTTCTTGCCCATCGATAATAAGCTTTGCTCTTTGCTGTGCGTGAAATTCTAACACAAATTCATCATTTAGCACCAATGGACGCTGTGTAAGCGAGTGTGGCGCAATGGGTGTAAGCAAAATATTGCGACAATAGGGATAAATCACCGAGCCACCCGCGCTAATATTATACGCAGTCGAGCCTGTGGGTGTGCCGATGATAAGTCCATCACAACCATAGGTATTAAAATGCTTGCCATCAATGCTCGCGCCAATTCGCACCATACCGCTTAATTCGTGCTTTGAGATGAGGAATTCATTAATGGCAATAAATGTATGCAAAAGATTTTGCACTTCATCATACACATTTGCTTGAAGCAGTAGATGCTCTTGCAAAATGTAGTCGCCACTTTTTAAGCAGGGGATAAAGGCACTAAGGTGTTGAGGCATAAATGCTGTGAGGAATCCTAATCGCCCGGTATTTATCCCCATACAAGGCAGCTTATACTCAAAGGTGCGGCGAAGCATAGAAATTAAAGTCCCATCGCCACCTAAGCTAAAAAATGCATCACATTGCGCAGCAATCGAGGCAAAATCCTGCCCCAAAAGTTCTATCATACCCCCACTAATGCTTTCTAGCACTACCTCAATACCCGCGTTATCAAGCTCTTCACGCACCTGCAAAAATGTGCTTTTAAGCTCTGGTGTGGAGGGACGCAAGACAATGCCGACTTTTTGAATACTTGGATTTATCTTATCCATATCTCCCCCTATTTAGTTCTCATAGCAGATTCACAGCGCATAGCGACTTTACAGAATTTTGCACTTAAGACTTTGGGGATTCTATCAAAACTCCTCTAATGTGCGCTACCCTTACTCCACATAAAACGCCCGAACAACAAAGCCCCGCTCTCTTGCTTTTTGCTGACTTAAGCCCTCAAAGACCGCGACATTAGGTAGCTTTTTGCCAACAACATAAATTGCCTCTCGTGCGCGAAAACTCGCTAAGCCCTCTTGCTTGAGCTCTGGGCTTGAACCCGCATAGGGGAGATTATCCACGATGCCAGAAACTTCAAAGGCGACAATTTTATTATCCTTTTGAATCATATCTATAATACCGCTACTTAGCTCACTAAAACATTCTTGTGGCATACCCCAACGTCCTATTTTCATATTTTTACAATACGCAACAATTTTATCCTTTGGCTTGATTGAATACTTAAGTTTCACAGAAATATTATCACGTTCTTTTTTGAGGGCATTACTCTGTGCTTTCAAAAGCTCAATTTGATTATCTTTGGCATCAAGCTGTGATTGCTTGATAGAATCTTGCTCAAGGAGGCGAGATTCTATATTTTGTGTAATCTCTTCAAGTGTTGAGTTTGAAAACGCTGCCATATAGTAATATCCGCCACCAAGCACACATAAAAGTATGATAATAGCAACTAAAAAATACCATTTCGCTCTACTTGCGTTATTTGCACTCCTTGCCATCAATAACTCCTTTACAAATCCTGTCCTGCCGTGAGGCTTGTTTAGAGTGAAAGTAGCAAAAGTCATTCCTTTTGGGATAATGCCTTGTTATTTATAACGAGGTAGATTTCTAAGAATTATAGAATCTTATAAGAATCCAAAAATTGCGAAATTATGCACAGCTTGTTTCTAAATGTAAAAAGATTAAAAAAAATTTATCTAAAGTGTAGATTTTCTACACATCAAAAGCAGCGAGCCTCTTTTTACACCATAGCATTAAACACACTTGTTTATGATTAAAACATCTCAATATTGAATCGGAGGAAATACTATGAGTTTTATCAATAGGCTCAAAACACAGGCAAAGCAACGAAAAAAGACAATTGTCCTGCCAGAAACCACTGATGTGCGCACGCTTGAGGCGGCAATAAAGATTCTAAATGAGGATTTTGCCCATCTCATCTTGCTCGGCGATAAGGAGGAGATTTGCGCCAAAGCAAAAACAGAGCTTGGCAATCTCCCCACCGATTTACTGCAAAAGGCAACTTTTCTTAGCCTCAAAGATACCACGCTATTAGACGAACTTATAACACTCGTGATCAAACTACGCGAACATAAGGGCGTGGATAGCACGAAAGCAAAGGAGCTTTTACTCAATGATTCTTTGTATTTTGGTGCGGCTCTTGTGAGGGCAGGAAAGGCTGATGGAATGGTGGCTGGAGCTACTCGTGCGACTTCTGATGTGCTACGCGCCGGACTACAAATCGTAGGCACTGCACCAGATTCCAAACTCGTCTCAAGCTTTTTTGTAATGGTCGTGCCAAATTGCGACTATGGGCTTAATGGCACACTTGTGTTTGCCGACTGCGGATTATGCCAAAATCCAAATGCGGAGGAACTCGCACAAATCGCACTCTCAAGCGCAAAGAGTTTTGAATCCATTATCCACAGCGAACCATTTGTAGCTATGTTGAGCCATTCTACCTATGGCAGTGCGAAGCACCCCGATGTCGATAAGGTAGTAGAGGCGACAAAAATCGCAAAATCCCTAGCCCCCAACATTAAGATTGATGGCGAATTGCAACTTGACGCGGCAATCGTGCCAAGTGTAGGCTCATCAAAGGCAAAAGGTTCAAATGTCGCAGGAAAGGCGAATGTGTTGGTATTCCCGGATTTAGATTCTGGAAACATCGGCTACAAGCTCGTGCAAAGATTTGCTAAGGCTGAAGCTTATGGACCAATCACGCAGGGTA
Source organism: Helicobacter sp. MIT 03-1616 (assembly GCF_000765685.2). Classification (NCBI taxonomy): domain Bacteria; kingdom Pseudomonadati; phylum Campylobacterota; class Epsilonproteobacteria; order Campylobacterales; family Helicobacteraceae; genus Helicobacter; species Helicobacter sp. MIT 03-1616. The sequence goes on from NZ_JROY02000001.1 coordinate 86,652, forward strand.
TGGCTGCACCAATCAATGATCTCTCAAGAGGGTGCAGTGCAGATGATATTGTAGGTGTGGTAGCTATTAGCGCACTCCAAGCAAAATAAATACAAATTAAGGAAAAAAAAATGAATGTTTTAGTTATAAATTGTGGCAGTTCGTCTTTGAAGTTTCAACTCATCAATACAAATACTGAAAAGGTCCTTGCCTCAGGTATTTGCGACAGAATCGGTATTGAGGGCAGTGTGCTTAATTACAAAACAGGTGAAGGCAAGAAATATGAGAAAAAAGAATCTATGCCAAATCACACAAAAGCCATAGAAATGGTGCTAGAAGCCTTGACAAACAAGGAATATGGCGCGATAAAATCGCTTGATGATATACGCGCTATCGGGCATCGCGTGGTGCATGGAGGAGAGTTTTTTAAAGAATCTGTGCTAGTAAATGACTATGTGATTGAACGCATTAGAGAATGCTCCGACCTAGCACCCTTGCATAATCCCGCGCATTTAATGGGGATTGAAGCGTGTAAGGCAAAAATGCCCCATACACCTATGGTGGTAGTTTTTGATACCGCATTTCATCAAACTATGCCACCAAAAGCATATATTTATGGTGTGCCTTATGAATGGTATGAAAAACACAAAGTGCGCAGGTATGGATTCCACGGGACAAGCCACAAGTATGTATCGCAAAAAACAGCGGAATTTTTGGGGCTTGACTACAATGAGTCAAAAATCATCGTGTGCCACCTAGGGAATGGCTCATCAATCTCGGCAATCAAAAATGGCGAGTGTGTAGATACAAGTATGGGACTTACCCCACTTGAAGGCTTGATTATGGGAACGCGCAGTGGGGATTTAGACCCGGCGATTATAGAGTATATCTCTAAGCGCGAAGATTTAGATATACAAAGCATTCTTAATATTCTCAACAAAAAATCAGGTGCGCTTGGTATTTCTGGCATATCGAGCGACTTTAGGGATTTGCTTGATGCGGATTTGGGAGGAAATGAGCGCGCTAAACTTGCTCGCCACGCCTTTGCTTATCGCGTAATGAAATATGTCGGTGCGTATTGTGCGGCAATGAATGGTGTCGATGCGGTAAGTTTCTGTGCAGGCGTGGGAGAAAATGCAAAATTTATACGCGGTATGATTGTTAATAATCTTGCATTTTTAGGTGTAAAGCTTGATGAGGAAGCAAACAATGTTTGTGGCAAAGAGGCAATTATCTCTACACCAGATTCTAAAGTAAAAGTATGTGTAATACCCACAAATGAGGAACTTGTAATTGCACGAGATACGAAAACAATCGTTTCCCAACTCAAAGATGAAAAATAACTCTACAAAAGGAAAATAATGCGAAGCATACTAAAAACCAAACGCACACTTTTTGTGTGCGTAGATGTGCAAGAAAAGATCATAGAGCATATGGCATATAAAGACAAGGTGATAAAAAATACCAATATACTTTTAGAATCTGCCACACAACTAGGTATCCCTACGCTCGTTACCGAGCAGTATCCAAAGGGACTAGGTAAGACACATAGCACAATTACAATCCCCAAAAATGCACGAGTCTTAGAAAAAACAAGCTTTGGCATATTTGGCGATGAGAAAATCGCCTCATTTATCGCACAAAGTAAGGCAAAAACGCTTATATTCTTTGGCATAGAAACGCATATCTGTGTGCTGCAAAGCATTATAGAAGCGCGCAATCTAGGCTATGAGTGCCTCCTTGCTGCTGACGCGTGTAGCTCAAGAGATGAGCAAAGCCACCAACTTGCCCTTAATTTTTTCAACACACAAGGCGTAGTAATGCTCCCCACCGAATCTATTTTATTTAGAATCTTGGGCGATTGCAAACATTCTTCATTCAAAGCAATCTCCGCACTTATCAAGTAGCAAAATTCTTATTATGTGATTTTTATTTTGCAAAGTGCATATTTTAGAATCTATGCTTATTCAATCAGGATAGAGGGAAAATGATAAGTTTGCGCACATATCAAGTAATATGGATTCTATGCTGTATTCTTGCACTTTTTGGCTGTGCGCAGACTAGCCCTCAAGCCCTCACTACCACTACACCCAAAACTTTCTCTCAAAGCAAGGCAGAGCTAAAAAAAGCCTATATTGCACAGAATTTTCACACAGAATTTTATTGCGGGATTGATTTTAATCCACACACTCTTACTCTCTTGCCTACGCAAGATTATACGCCGCGTAGAGCCACCACGAGTAAGGACAAGAAAAATGTGCGTGCCAAGCACATTGAATTTGAACATATAATGCCCGCGCACCGCTTTGGCAAAGATTTGCAATGTTGGAAAAATGGCGGACGCAAAATGTGTGTAAAAGACAAACAATTTACACAAATGGAATCCGATAAACGCAATCTCGTCCCAGCCATTGGCGAGATTAATGCTGACAGAAGTAATTTTGAATATGCAGATTTAGATTCCAAAACTTCGCAAAAATTAGGGCAGTATGGCAAATGCGCTGTTTATACGGATTTTAAAAATAAAAAATTCTATCCGCGTGAAAGCGAAAAGGGTATTATTGCGCGCATTTATTTGTATATGAGTGAGCATTATGGTATCACGCTTACAGAGCAAGAAGAAGCACTAATGCGTAAATGGGATAAAGCCCATCCACCCACAGCATACGAAAAATATCTCCTTGCGACACAAAATCCATAGAATCAACAAAAGCACAGAATTGTGCTCTAAGGATTCTCACACAACAGATACAAAATACAAAATCTGTGGAGCTTAAACAAATCTTTGGGAGATAAACCCCACAGCCCCAAAATCCCATAAGAGATTGGATTCTGTAGGTAGGAGTGGAAAAATAGAATCTACGCCAAAAAGGCGCAATTAGAGCAGAGGATTAAGCTTTATGCTCTTTGCGATATTCTATAATCATCGCATAGGCTTCGTCTTTTAAACGCAATTTTTGCTTCTTAAGCACCTCAAGCTCCATATCACCCATCACTTCTTCACCTTCTTCAATTTTTTTGATTCTATCATCAAGCTCATTATGCTCATCAAAAATCTTTGCAAAATGTGCGTTGTGCGTCTTTAGTGCGGTAACCTCATCTCTATATTCGTGAAACATAACTACTCCTTTTATGTAAAATGATTTTTATATTGTAGGATATTTTCGATAATAGCCCACTTAAGATTTACTTACCGCAAAATTATTGAATCCATAAGCCTAATTAGCTACGATAATCTGCATTAATCTTCACATAATCATAGCCCAAATCACAGCCATAGGCGACAAAACTCCCGATTCCTACACCTAAATCACAGCTTATCCTAAAGCTTTCTTTTTGCATAACCGCCGCGGCTTTAGATTCTGTGCTTTCATCAAAAAGAATCTGTCCCTTATCAAAAACCACTACATTTTCAAAGCTGATACAAAGGCTCTCCTGCGCACATTCTACACCACTCGCACCGATTGTAGAGGCTATCCTCCCCCAATTTGGATCTCCACCAAAAATAGCAGTTTTTACCAAAAGCGAATTTGTAAGAGCCTTAGCTGCCCTCATTGCCTCATCTTCATTTTTTGCACCCTTTACTTCAAAGGCTACAAGCTTTTTTGCTCCCTCGCCATCGCGCACCATATCGGTGGCAAGTTTATGCATTACTATTTTGAGTGCCTCTTTGAATGCTGCCTCATCATACGCCCCACTGCGCCCATTTGCAAATAAAAATACTGAATCATTCGTACTCATATCACCATCTACGCTAATGGCATTAAAGCTTGTCTTTACGCATTCTTGTAGGATTCTATCCCCGTGCACTTTGGGTAGTGCCGCGTCTGTGGTGATGAAACACAACATAGTCGCTAATGCCGGCTGTATCATACCCGCGCCCTTTGCCATTGCGCCAATGCAAAATCTTTGACCAGAGGGAAGTTTCACTTGTAGAGCAATTTCTTTGCTAAAGGCATCAGTCGTGCGTATCGCATCGGCGGCACGAGTGTGGGCGTTTTCATCTTTTGCGTGAGGATTAAACGCACCAAAAGAAGCAATAATTTTCTCCTTTGGCAAATACTGCCCTATCACACCTGTGCTTGACATAATGGGATTTTGCACAAAAGGGAATTTTTGTTGTAAGACATTTAGAATCTCACTCACATCATCTATGCCCCTTTGCCCCGTCATTGCATTTGCATTTTTGGTATTAATTAACACAAAATTACTCTCCTTGCCCTCCACAAACCGCTTATAATGCGTGATTGGCGCAGCTTCAAAGGTATTGCTCGTAAAAAGTGTAAAGGGCTTGAGCTTATCCTCGCTATACAAAAAGGCTACATCAAGTGCGGGCGTGCCATCAGTCTGCTTTGGCTTTAGTCCCGCACTTACACCATCGGCATAGAATCCTTGCGGTGCGTTAATGCCACCCTTGATAGGAATAATATCAAACATAATCAACCTCCCTTGGTTTTTGCTTTTTCATAATCAATCGCTTCGTATCACGAATATTATCACCCGAGCCAATCACAAGGAGTTTGCACTCGCTCGAAACAATCGTATTGCCATTTGGCATAGTGATGTAAGTGCCGTCCTTTTGTGTAAGTCCCACGACAGACACATTTGTAATATCTCGGAAATGTGCCTCCTTGAGCTTTCTTAACACAAGCCACGAATATTTAGGGACAATAATCTCCTCCAAATCAAGCGGTGTATCGTGGCGATACAAAAATCGCTCAAGCAGATTCTCCATATCAGGACGCACTGCCATAGCGGAGATTCTCTGTGCCATAAGTTTAGGAGCAGAGATTACAGAATCACAACTTAACTTTTTGAGCTTTTGGCTCTCTTCCTCGGAATTTGCAGTAGCGATGATATAGTAGGGTTTTCTCTTTAGCTCCTCCTCAAAAAGTCGCACACTCACTACCATTGTAATATTATCTGCTGCATTCTTAGAAAAGCTCACAATACCCTTTGCGCTTGAGAGATGAGATTTCAGCATAGCAATGTGTGTGTGCGGGTCATCAACGATATAATGAGGATATTTATGTTTTTTAGCCTGAATCTCAAAATCCGGCGCATTATCCACCACCACAAATGGAATATGAGACTTCAAAAACTGCTGGGCTAACTGCATAGTAAATTCATTGTGATAGCAAATCACATAATGATTCTGCAAACGCGCAATTTTATATACCATTTTCTGCTCCTTAATCAATGCTATGAGTACGCCATTATTTACCACACCCATAATAAATGCCACACTAAATGTTACAACACCCGCGCCACCTATCATAAGTAGCACCGTGAAAATAATGGTGATTGTGTTAAAAGTATCCTCGTTGAGTGAGCCAAACCCGGTGTTTGTAAATGTGTAAGAAGCCTGAAAAAATGCGTGCATTAAATCATAATCTTCTAATATCAAATACCCCAAAGTTCCAAAAAGAATAAAAAGCTGGACGAGAATAAACGGGAGACGAAAGGGTTTGAGCTGTTCATACAGCTCCCCTGAAAGTGAAATATCCGGCTTGGGTCTATTACCCCAATTAAGAAATTTCTTAACCTTTAAAAACAAGGTAAATTATAGCCCTATGAGTATTTTTTCATTGTGCGTAGTGTAGAGGCTGCTACTCTTACACGCACACTTGTGCCATCTTCAAGCTTGAGTGCAATACTGCGGAGATTAGGAAGTGAGCGTCTTTTTGTCTTGTTATTAGCATGGCTCACATTATTGCCTACCATTGGTCCTTTACCCGTGAGAAAACATTTCTTCGCCATAGAAATCCTTTATATGAAATAAGGCTGGATTGTAATAAAACTAAGCACAAAACTACCTTAATCCTAATCAATAAGCACACTCATACCAACTCTTAACCCATCAACAGGCATAAGCGGATACGCCTCTACTTCAAAAGTCCTCACATCATAGCCTTTATGCGCACTTGTCGCTCTCCAAGTCGCAAAATCTCCCATAACAGACACAAAAGTTACTTTAAACTCCACTTCTTTGTTGAGTGCGGGAATGTATGCCTTAAATGTGCGGTCTTTTGGGAAGTCTTGGAGCCGATACTCTGGCACATAAAAGCTAATCCACGCGTCATTCATATCAATCATCAGCACCACTGGGAATCCACTAGGGGATAACTCACCCTCGTGTAGTAAAACATTGCTAATCTCACCATTTGCAGGAGCTATGGCTTGGGTATCTTTTGCATAGCTTTCTACCTCGCTCACCTGCCCTGCTGCAGCGTCCTCTTTAGCTTGAGCGGCAATTTTTGTCTCACTACTTGCGCCATCAAGGGCTAGTTTATACTGCTGATAGGCTACACTTTCGTTATGTTTGGCTGTCGTATAATTTGCATATGTTTCATCACGTCTTTGTTGGCTCACTACGCCGTCTTTATATAAAGATTCTATGCGCTCATAGGTGCTTTTAGCGAGATTTGCCATAGTTCTTGCACCCTGCCATACATCTTTTGCAGACTGAATCGTCTCCACCCTCGCACCCCGATTTGTCTCTGTGCTTAGAGCCTTTGCCGCTTCGTATCCTGCCCTTGCCTGTTCAAGTTTCGCCTCAAGCTCTGGAGAATTAATGCTATATACCAAATCACCCTTTTTTAGCATATCTCCCTTTTTAACAAAGATATTCTCCACACGCCCCGCGACTTTCGAGCTAATAGCATACTCGCGCGCCTGCACTTGGGCGTAAATTCTATTCTCTTTTGGTTCATATGCTCGTGTAAAGCTAATAATAAGCCACAGCACAAAACATAGCGCAATAACAGCCAATGCAACATACTTTAACGATATTTTCATTCCATTTCTCCTACTTTGTTAAAAAAGCCATAGAATCTTTCTATTTCATCACTAAGTGCGAATAAACGTGATAAAGCGATAACATAGTTATACGCCACGCTTTGACGCTCAATGATTGCAAGAGATAGGGCATTTTGTGCATCACTTACCTCTGTGCTCGTGCTTAAGCCTTGCACAAACGCGCTTTTTCGTAGCTTCAAATTCTCGCTTGCAAGCTCAATAGAGGAGCTAAGGCTAAAATATTGTGTCTTATAAGAAAGCACCTCATTATAGGTTTTTTCACAAAGCGTTTTTAAATCTTTTTGCGCCTGTGTAAGCGCGTATTGCGCTTCAAGGGAGGCAATTTTACTCGCTTGATATTTTTGAATCCGCCCATTTGGGCTAAGGAGTGACCACCGAGCCCCTACACCCACATACCAATTAGGCAAAGCCTTCTCAAACAAAGAAGTGTTATCAGTAACCATATAACTACCAAAAAGCCCTACATCTGGTAAAAATGAAGAAAATTCAATGCGTGAAAGTTCGTCTGCACCTTTCTTTTTATTATCTATCATACGCAAGGCGGGATAGACTTCAAATGTCTTATTCACAAAATAATCCACCTTTTCTAGCCAAGCCTCCTGCTTAATATCAATATTTTTGACGAGATTTAAAGCCCCTGTGCCATTGCGTCCAAGCATTGCATTAAGTGCTATATAGGCAATATCAAGATTATCTCTTGCTTTCTGCACTTCAATATTTGATTTATCATAATTCACTTGTGCTTGAAGTGTCTCTAACCGCGCAATCTGTCCTTTTTCTTGCAATTTCTGCGCGTTTTGATAATGCGCTAAATGCCCCGCATTTGCCTCCTCGAGCGTGTTTAGAATCTGCTGGGCTAAGACCGCACCATAGTAGAGCTTCGTGCAGTCCTCAAAAAGGCTTAATTCTTTGAGTTTTAATGCCAAAGTGGCGTCCTCTAGTGCGATTTGGGATAATTTATTTGCAAAATACCTCTTCCCACCCGTGAAAAGTGGATACATAATATTAAGCACACCAAAGACAATATTTTGGTCTTGCAAGGCAACAGGTTTAAGTCCAGCCAAAAGTGGCGGCAAAGCAGAGGTATCAAAAAACGGCAGGTGCATTTGTTCGTTTAAATGTATATACGAGGCATTCAATGAAATCTGCGGGAGATAAATCATTTTCGTGGCACTTCTTAGCTTTTCTTGTTTTTGGAGCGCACTCTGGGAGCTTTTTAATCCATCATTTTGGGCTAAAACCTGATTATAGGCAGATTCTAAACTCAAATACTCTGCGTGTGCATATGCGAATATCATAAGAAATATCCACTTTTTCATCGTGTGCCTTTTGTGTTAAAATGCCGAGATTCTAGCGCAAAAACATCAACAAAGGTTCGCTGTGCAAAAGCTTAAAAACACACTTGATGAATGCTATACGCGCCATAATACAGAATGCGAACTCAATGAGGATAAGCCTGACCCGCTGCTTGTAGTAAAATCTTTTGAATCTAGCTCCATTGTCGCAGAAATCGCCCTTATATGCGCCCTACTCTCCTATGGCAACGCAAGTCTTATTGTCAAAATGCTTCAAAGCCTTGATTTTTCGCTTTTAGAATCTAAGGATAAGATTAGGCAGAGTGATAAGGAAAGCTTCCCCTATTACAGATTCCAAACGCGCACAGATATAAAACATCTCTTTCTCATCATCGCTACTATGCTCGAAAAACAATCTTTAAAGGCACATTTTATCAATGCCTTTAAGAATCCTCCCACAAATCTCACACATTGGCGACAAAGCAAAAATTTCTATCACGCGCGTATGCTTTATAGCATCTCCTCTTGCATAAATTTATTTCACCATTATGCAAATAAGCTTAATATTCCCATAAGTAGCGGACTAAGCTTCGCGCTCGGCACATCTTGTAGTGAGATTCTAAAAATTAAAGGCAATCCGCCTAGTGGCACAGGCGCATTCAAAAGGTGGAATATGCTGCTTCGATGGCTCGTGCGTAAGGATAAAGTCGATATGGGGCTATGGCAAGATTCTTTATCCCCTCGTTATCTTATCTTTCCCCTTGATACACATACTTTCAAGCTTTGCAAGAGGCTTAACATCATAGATTCAAAGCAATACAATCTCAAAAGCGCATTACAAGCTACCGACAACCTCGCACTTTTAGACGAGAATGACCCTGTGAAATACGATTTCGCGCTTTATCGCTTGGGGCAAAGTGGCGAGTATAAACATATCCTTTCTTAAAAAATTATACTTAGAATCTTTAAAATCCCGCACAGATTCTAAAGATTCTACAAATCGCTACTTATCTAAGATTCTATCACCAAGCTCCTTACACAAAGGTGCAGAGAGGACACAGGATATTTTTGGATTTATTGCGAGATTTGGCGGGTCTATGCGGAAAACAACATTCTGTGCGCCAATATGCGCAATAAGTGTAGAATCTTGTAACACAAAGGCGCATTGATGTTTTGGATTAAGAGTAAGCTGATGAAACACATTTCGCGCGTGAGCCATAGATATAGAATCTCCGCGAATGAAGCTATCCGCGTAATAGGCACTCAAAATATACTGCGTATGTGAAAGTTTAGATTTGAGGTGCAAAATGCACTGCCTCTGCGTGATGTGTCCCATATAGCGCACTCCCACACCTGCGACAATCGCTACGATGATAATCACACATAGCAACTCAAACGCACTAAATCCCGCCCTACTGCAATATCGCACCTTAAAACTAGAATATTGCATTTGATGTGCTTAGTGGCACTTCTCGGCGCGTTTTGTGTCGCTCAAGGAGTTTGGCACAAAGCGTAGAATCTGCCTTTGGTTGCACAAAAAACACAATCTTACCTTGTTCTTGGCTAAGGTGAATACAATCATTTTGTGAATCTACCGCGCCATTTTTGGCAAGCTTTATACCATTGCCCTGTGCTATCCAACGCGAATGGCTAAGCCCAGCTAAATCAATCATCTGCGCCCCGTCAATACTATTTGGCTCAAGGTTTTGACTAAAAACCTCTCGTTGAATAGCATTAATTGCACTGACAATATCATTCTCTACTGCGATAAGCTGTGCATCAGCGCGAGTAAATGAGAGACGCGGAATGGCGATAGCCGCAAGGATTCCGAGTATGATGATGACAAACACGAGTTCAAGCATACTAAACGCGCCACGCGTGATGCTTCGCCATTTATTTCTGCGCTTAGACAATGCTTTCATTTACGAATCTATTTCCCAAAGCCTTCAAGCATAAATGGAGGCACGATAAAATCAAGGCTTCCCATACCCTCGAGCGTGTCGCCCTCCGCCTGTATAATAAATCTCATTAGCACACCTTTAGGCACAAGAGCGCGAAAAGAGGGGCAAAGATAAGTAGCAAAGCTTTTTAAATCAGGTTGGTGTCCTACAATAAGCACATTTGAAGCCTTTTGAAATGCTTTTGTTTGTGTTAGCTTCATATATCCATCAAGCCCACAATCTGGCGCAATATCATCACTTATCACAATATAGCTTGATTTAATGTATTTTCTTAGCGGTTTTAAAGTCTGCGTTGTGCGCTTGGCAGGGGAGCAAAATACCATATCAAAACCCAAATTTTTCTTAGCAAAACGCGCAATGTCCCTACTTTGTGCCTTGCCCAATTTGCTAAGAGGACGAAAAATATCGCTCTTATCTTTTGTGCTATTTAAGCGATATTCTTCCCTACTTATCGTATCAGCGTGTCGCAAAAGTGTAATTGTTTTCATAGCCTACTCCTTTAGTTAAAATCTATCTTGCAAATCTTATCTAGCGTAAAATCCGCTCACACATACTCGCCACAAAATCTGCACTTCTCTTTGCAGAACTCTCCAAAAACTCATCAAAACTCACATCAGCACTTCCATCAGCACTATCGCTAATAGAGCGTAAAATACAAAATGGTATCCCGCACGAATCACACACGACAGCCACCGCTGCGCCCTCCATTTCTACCGCTACCGCATTAAAATGCTCCACAATCCACTGCTTTTTCTTACTATCTGCAATAAAACTATCGCCCGAAGCGATAATGCCCTCTTTGAGTGCAATACCCCGCGCTTTGGCGACTTCTTTTGCAATATCATTTAGCTCTGTGGCAGATTCCATATAGAGCTTACTCTCTGGTATGAATCCTAATGCGTGTCCAAAGGCGGTAATATCCACATCATATTGACATAGTTTGCTGCCAAGCACCAGATTACCCACCTTTAAATCTGCGCTTAAACCTCCCGCCACACCGCTAAAAATAATTTTCTCGCAGTTAAATTTAAGAATCATTACACTTGCGCTTAATGCCGCGTGAACCTTGCCTATCTTGCTATATGCGATAAATATCGTGTGATTTTCCCGCGAGATTTCATAATATGTATTACCCCCGATAGAATGCGTTTTGTGTTCGCCAAATCGTTCAAGTAGTGGTGTGATTTCCTCTACCATAGCACCTATGATACCTATTGTCATACGAACTCCTTTTGTGTTATTGTCCTTCAAGGCTACTTAAGCTTAAATTTGAGAGAAAATTCTATAAAAACAAGAGTATTTTTAGAATCTGCACCTTAAGCTAAATTAATTTAGCCCTACGCGTTTTCTATGCCCTCGATACATTCTTTCAAAGTCGCGAGATTGCTTACATTCCAAGTCGGTGCTTGGCTTAGACGCTTATTAAGCCCTTTTAACACACTGCCATTGCCAAATTCTATAAATGTATCTATATTATCTAGCTTTAAAATTGATTGCTTATACAGCACGGGCTTTGTGAGCTGACTGCTAAGCAGCTCTTTTGCCTTTTGCTTTGTGTCATAAAGCTCAAGGGTAGCGTTTGAAAGGATAGGGGTATTGAGGCTTTCATTCAGGCTAGATTCTAAAAGCGCGCTAAAAGGTGCGCTCGCAGATTCTAAAAGCGGACAATGACTTGCAACAGACATTGGCAAAAGCAAGGCGCGTTTAGCTCCTAGTGCCTTTATATCTGCCTCTAATGCGCTTAAATCATCTTTCTTGCCGGCTAAAACGATTTGTCCATCGCCATTATAGTTCGCACACCAAATGCTTTTACCCTCCTTTTGCTTATTTTCACAAAAAGATTCTAATTTCTTGTCATCAAGACCTACAACAACCATCATTCCGGCGTTTTTACCCTCACACGCCTCCGCCATAAGCTCACCCCGCCTGTATATCAGCTCTATGCCCTTTGAAAAACTCGCTCCACCACTTAGCACGACCGCGCTTACCTCACCAAGTGAATGCCCCATCGCTACACTCGCCTTAAGTGGCATTTCATTTTGCAAAACATTATAGGCAATCGCACTCACAAGAAAAATCGCACTTTGTGTGTATTGCGTGAGATTAAGCTTGTCATTTTCCTCAAATAAAAGTTGCTTCATATCTAAATGTAATGTGTCTCCTGCCTCCTCAAAAAGTGTCTTTGCGATGGCAAAATTATCGTAAAACTCTTTACCCATACCTACACTTTGTGAGCCTTGTCCGGGGAATATAAAAGCACATCTCATCATTTAATCCTTTAGATTCTATTTTATCCTCACAGAGAGATTCTAAAAAATGTGATTGTAGCAAACTTCATATAAACCAAGCATTAAACATTTTTTTACCATTGCTTTAATGCCTTTTTATGCCCTTAGTAATTTAAAGATATAAAATCTCAAGCAAAGGCTTTGGTTAAGTGTAGTTTTATGAATTTTTCCATACAATAACGCTCCTTTTTGTTTCTGCAATTTTGGTTTCTATAAAAATTTTAGATTCTGTAAAAGCGCAAAAAGTCTATGGACAGGTGGGTGAGTTGGCTGAAACCACATCCCTGCTAAGGATGCATAGCCGCAAGGTTATCGAGGGTTCGAATCCCTCCCTGTCCGCCACCCTCTTACCTCATCACTTTTTCACATATATTTTTAGTGCGCAATCAAGTCGCGTGAGTTAGATTCTGTGCATTTCATAAAACTACACAAATTCATTGATAATTTGTGTATAATCACAGCTATGAATAAACAAGTTAGTATGAATTTTGCCAAAGTGAATTTATGGCATTTAGGTGTCACAATAGGCATTTTTTGCCTTATTGTTGGTATGTTAAGAATCTTTGGTTGGAGTGAGCCGGAGGTATATCCGCAGATTCAAAAGGATATTTTCTTAACCATCAATTCGCTTTGGTCCAATGTCCCATCTCTTGCACATAATCTTACCCAACTCGGTGATGCGAGTGTAGCATTCGCACTCTTGCTAGTGTTATTCATCGCACCTAAGCTTTGGGAAGCACTTATCGCAAGCTCCTTGCTTTCCCTTGTGCTTTCTGCATTATTCAAAACAATCTACGCAATGCCGCGTCCAGCACGTGCTTTTGAGAATACTTTTAATATCATCGGTGAGCGACTAGCAGGCACAAATAGCCTACCATCAGGGCATTCGATCACTATATTCACGATACTTTCTGTGCTGCTTTTTGCTTTTATGCCAAGCACTCGCAAATGGCGTTTGCCTTTTATCATAAGTATCACTCTTTTGGGTGTATTTGTGGGGCTTTCACGCGTGGGCGTGGGAGCACACTATCCGCTAGATGTCCTTGTGGGCGCGTCCCTTGGGTGTGTGTGCGGAGTCTTTGGTGTGCTTGTGGCGAGTAAGACGCGTATTTTTGCTTGGCTAGATTCACATTTTGGTTTGCTTATTTTTGCTACTTTGGGCGCAGTTGCCGTGGTGATGGCGATTCAAAATATCAGCAAATATAATCTTGCGGTATTTTATCTTGCACTTATTTGTGCGTTAGGCTGCTTATTTATGATACTCCATAAGTATTTTACTAGCGCTCAAAGATTGGATTTACAATGCACCATTCAACCCCCCCCAAGCCAATCTATTGTATTTATTTTCGTCATCTCCGCACTTCAAGTAGCGTTTTTCCATTTTCCTTTTTTAGGATTCGTGTGGGTAAATCTCACTTTAGATTCAATCAATGCAATTGTGCTATTTGTCTCACTCGTGCTATTTTTGTTCGCACTTACTACACTTATGCCACTCTTATTAGCACTCATCTCTTTCAATCTCACCAAAATATGGTTCGCAATTACCTCAATCACAAACGCCATAGCGGTGTATTTTGTCTCTGTATATGGAGTGTTTTTAGATAAAACGATGATGGGCAATCTCTTTAATACAAACCCAGCAGAAGCAGGAGAATTTCTATCTTTGAAAATGGCACTATTTATAATTATACTCGGTATTCTCCCAGCGTGTTTTCTACTCTTTGAAAAGGTGGCAAGACCTACACGCAAATCACTTGCTAAGAGCTTAGGCTTGATATTTTTCGCGCTTATTGTGCTTGCTGGAGTTAATTTTCAAAATCTATTGTGGTTTGATAAATACTCTAAACAACTTGGCGCACTTATTATGCCTTGGTCATATATAGGTAACTCGGTGCGGTATTTTCAAGGGGAGTTAGCAAAAAATAAAAAAGAGATTCCACTCCCTGATGCACGCATTACAAATGACAAAAAATCCGTAGTCTTGCTGGTGATTGGTGAATCTGCGCGTGCCAAAAACTTCTCATTTTATGGTTACTCACGTAATACCAATCCCCTCCTTTTAGAAGTGTCAGGACTTCGACATTTTTATGCAAAATCAAGCACGACATATACGAGTGCATCTGTGAAAAATATGCTTTCATACAAGGATAACACGAATCTGTATGAGATATTGCCAAACTATCTTGCACGCACTGGGGTAGATGTGATGTGGCGTTCGACAAATTGGGGTGAGCCCCCGCTTCACCTACCTAGTGAAAATATTATGCGATATTCGCAACTTGCAGAGAAATATACTCATCTTGATGATAGCTATGAATCTGTGCTTGTGGCGGGACTAATTGAAGACATTGAGTTAGCAAAATCGCCTAAAGTGCTTATCGTCATTCATACAAGCACGAGCCACGGACCAACATATTATAAGAAATACCCTCCTCAGTTTGAAGTGTTTAAGCCTGTGTGCAAAAGTGTCGAACCAAAGGGCTGCTTACAGAGTGAAATTATCAATGCGTATGATAATACAATCCTCTATACTGATTTTTTATTGCACTCAGTCATTAGTCAGTTAAGCAAACTTGATAAATACGACAGCACAATGATTTATGTAAGTGATCACGGCGAGAGCTTGGGTGAAAATGGTGTATATATGCACGGGATACCATTAGCATTTGCACCAAAGGAGCAATATGAAATACCATTTTTTGTGTGGAGTTCTAATGCTAGTAGGATTAAAGATTTGAATGAAGCAACACACTTTCATATCTTTCATAGTGTTTTGACATTTTTAGATGTGGAGAGCGAAGTGCTTGATGAAAAGATGAGCATATTTACTAAGCAAAAATAGCAAATTACTAGCATTTGTATAATTTTTGCATTTTTGGTAAAAATTCCCACACAAATAAGGTAAATATAAAATCAACAATGCGCAATAATACTTTGTTGATATTTTTCATTATTATGTGTATTTCCCCTTGACAAACACTAGGTATCAGGATTTATAATTACATTTTCAATTTTAGTCATTTAAGGAGTATTTATGCTATTAAAAGAGAATTTGACACAAGCACAAAGTGGGCAGAGAATCACTGCCAAAGGCTATGCAGTCGCACATAAAAGTGATACTTTTAAACCCTTTAGTTTTTCGCGCCACGCTTTGGGAGAAACTGACATTTTGATTGAGATTCTATATGCTGGAATCTGCCATAGCGATATTCATAGCGCGCGTGAGGAATGGCATAAGGGAATTTTTCCAATGGTGCCCGGACACGAGATTGCGGGTAAAGTCGTGGCAGTAGGAAGCAAGGTAAGCAAATTTAAAGTTGGCGATTACGCAGGGGTAGGCTGTATGGTCAATTCTTGCGGTGAGTGTGAGGCGTGCAAAAGAAGCCAAGAGCAGTTTTGTGAAAATGGCAAATGCGTCTTTACTTATGATTGCCACGATTGCTTCCACGATAACGAGCCAACTTATGGCGGGTATTCAAATAATATTGTAGTGAGTGAAAAATTTGCGGTCAATGTCCCACAAGATGCGCCGTTAGAAAAAGTTGCTCCCTTGCTTTGCGCGGGAATCACCACCTATTCGCCGATTAAATTTAGCAATGTCAAGGCGGGCGATAAAGTCGCTGTGGCTGGATTTGGTGGGCTTGGTGTAATGGCACTCAAATACGCAATCAAAATGGGTGCGGAAGTGAGCGTGTTTGCGCGTAATAAAAATAAAGAAAAAGAGGCATTAGAGCTTGGTGCAAAGGCACTTTATACTGATACAAAGGGTGTGAGCGAACGATTTGATTTTATCATTTCTACGATTCCAACCGCGTATGATGTGAATGCCTATGCGGAGTTGTTGAAATTTGGCGGAGAAATGGCGATTGTAGGCTTACCACCTGCAGATGAGAAGCTTAGCATTGATTTAACGAGACTTGTATTTGCTGCGGGTAAAAAAGTCTATGGCTCACTCATTGGCGGAATGAAAGAGACACAAGAAATGCTTGATTTTTCGCTCAAACACAAAATCTATCCCGAGACAGAGGTTATTTCTGTGGAGCAAATCAATGAGGCGTATGAGAATCTTACAAGCGGCAAGGCAAAATTCCGCTATGTGATTGATATGAGTAGTATGAAGGGGCAGGAATAGACATTAGGTCAAATTTAATCGCCCTTAAAGCATATCGTGTTATACTTTTGTGCCTAAGTATAAAGCCTAAGAATTGGGGGCACACTCTATTTGTAAGGTTACACAATGAGTAAAAATATCATTGATTGCATAACGCGACAAAACATAAAAACTATTTTTAATATATTTAATACTTTAAATAAAGATAACTCTCACAAATTAAGCAATGATGATATTTGTACTCCTATGGAGTGTGTCAAAACTATGCTTGATTATATTCCAAAGCACTTTTGGCAACAAGAAAACATAAGGGTGCTAGACCCCTGCTGTGGCAATGGCAATTTTGGCGCATATGCTATGTTCAAAACAGATATAAAAAACATATACTTTAATGAAATCAATAAAAAACGGCTACAAAACTGCAAAAATATACTCAATCCACCAAATATAAGTGATTATGATTTTTTAGGTATAGAATCTCACATTTTAGGTCATTTTGATTTAATAATGGCAAATCCTCCCTATTCTGGAGGAGGAAATAAAAATCGCTCAATGTCTAATAAGTTTATAGAATCCAGCATTGAAAAACTCAATGACAAAGGCTATCTCTGCTTTGTAACACCAAATAATTATATGACTTATAATAACAATAACACTACTTTAAAAAAGCTACTTAGTCTTGGTTCTTTTTTAGTGATTGATAATGATGTGAAAAAATATTTTAAGGGCGTGGGAAGTTCGTTTAGCATTATGCTATGGCAAAAGGGTGTTCTCAATCATAAAACAACAATTATCAATAATTATCTGCTAAAAGATATTCAACACAACATTACAATCCCAAAAGATTTACCATTTTTGCCACTTTACATTTCACAAAATATATTGAATCTCATTCAAAAATTAATATCAAAAACACCAAATAATTTTACTTATCGCTGCGATTTACATAACTTTACGCAAAAGGCTTTTTTAAGTGATACACAAGATAACACCTATAAATACCGCACAATTCATACTCCTAGAAAAACCCGCTATGCAAGTAAAAAGCAAGATATTTATGACAAGCATATCATCATTGTGCCATTATCAACCTACTTTATCCCCTATATTGAATCTAAAACAAATACAACACAATCCGTGGGGTATTTTGCTTTTGAATCTAAAAAAGAGGCAAGTGATTATTTAAAAGTATTAAATAAACCACATTTTAAAGTCCTTATCCACCTTACTCGCTATGGTAATTTCAACAACATAATGGTTTTAAAACATTTGGCATTTGATAAACAAATAACGCTCGATTCACATCAAACAAAAGACATAGAAAAGCTGCATAAGAAAATGGCATATTGAGAGGAAAAAATGGCAAAAGATTCGTTAAGCTTAGAGCAATTTATTTCTCTTTGTGATGATATAAATGGCGTATATATTCAAAAAAGTGGCAAGGATTATTTAAACGCATTATCACATATTTTTCCACTCAATAACAAAAATGACAAACCCTTTAACCTAACAGATATTAAAATGCAACCTACACTTAATGATTTTAGCTTTAGCGGAAAAGAGGATTTTATTTTCATTTGCAATCTCAGAGCAAGTCCGCTTGAAATCAAAGAAGGTGTGCGTAAAAATGAGAAAATACAGGCTTTCAATTTTGTGGATAAAAATGCAAAAAATATTTTTGATAAAGCATTGGGTGTAGCTTATATACTCACTTGTTATATAGAAAATAAAGAACATATTATAAAATTTGGACAATCCCGCACTACTTTTAAAAAGCGTCTTGGCTCTTATAATTGCGGTGTAGTCAATAATTGGCGGACTGCTTCTACAACAAATATTAAAATGCTTCAATCACTAGTTGCTACTCGTGCGACTTTAAATCTTTATCTTTATGATTGTAGCGATGAAGTGATGATAATAGAATGGCGAGGCGAAAAATCTGTCCCTTTTGCCTCGCCAAAATCATTAGCCGTTGAAGATATTATGATTAAAAAATTTATGTCCCAATTTGGCACTAAACCATTAGCAAATATACAAAGTGATGCAACTCAAGTAAAGCAGGATTTACAAGATACTTTTAAAGCAGCACAAAAAAATAAGAGTATAACACTTTCTAGTGATGAATAAGCCAAAAAAGCAAAGGGACAAAAGCTTTTACACTAAATGCTTAAATACACTGCAAGTGTGGTGATAATAAATCCTGCACCTAAAACGCCAAAGGATACCTTGCGTTTGCCTTTACAAAATGAAGTCATAATTAAGCCAGAGAGATAAAAAAGTATCATAGATAGCCCAAAACACACAGCGATAAAATCAAAAAATGTGAATTTAAAGCCGCCAAGCTCAAACTTGCTCCCGCCGCTTTTGTGCATCATCATTAATACCCCATAGAGATTCCTATCGACAGAGCGCAAAATTGGTCTATTGCGTTTATCTTTTGTGAGAGCCACGCTATATTTGATATTTCCCATAGTTGCTTGTCCTTTCATTTCACGCACTTGGGTATTTGAAGGGACTTTGAGATTATGCTCTTTGAGGATTTTGAGAATAAAGTCTTGTTCTTCACCCTTTTGAGGCAAATTTTCAAGAGGTATTTCTATAATGTTTGCCCCTGAATTTTGACGGATTTCAAAGATATAAAGTGCTCCTGTAATCGCATAAATTAATGCCGCAGGTAAAAAAAACAAACTTAAATATAAGTGAATTTGCATCCATAATTTGCGATGAAGTTTCATTGAAAGTCCTTTCGTGCAAGATTTGATATAGATAGTTTGGAATCGTATCTAAAGAATGTGAGATAAATGTGAAACATCAAAAATCCGCCCTAAAACTTATCCAATAATTACGAGAGGGTAAGATTCTCTGATACGCATTTTGCGCACTTTGATTGTTTCCACTTGCATAGGGTATATAATCCATAAAATACACATCAAAGAGATTATTTACTGCCAAAGTAAGAGCGTATTGTTTATTAAATTTATAAGTTGCAGCAATATCCACAAGTTGATAATCTTTATAATATTGCCCTACGATTTGGCGCACATCTGTTCGTGCATTACTTCCAGCATAAGGCGTGGGAGTTTTGTATTTGCCGCTCCAGCGGATATACATATCAAAGTTGCCGTATTGATATTTTGGCGTGATTGTGAAATTATGGCGAGGGATAGAATTAATCGGTTCTCCTTTGCCCGAGCCGCTTAGAGCTTCTGTGTAGATGTAGCCATACCCTGCATCAAGTGAGAATCCAAACATAGGTTTTATTTTTGCGCTTAGCTCTGCGCCGCTTACAAGAGATTTATCTACATTGCGATAAGTGGTGCAAGTAGCATTACTACAGATTTGATTGCCTGGAAGTGGAATGTTTGTCCCACTTAGAGTTTCAATTTGATTATTAAAATCTGTGTAATAGCCTGTGAGGATAAACATAGCATTTTGCGTATCTACAATCGCACTTAGCTCATAATTCCAACTTTGCTCGGGTCTAAGGTTTGGATTCCCATAAGTTTCTGTTGTACTGCCTTGAGAAGTGGCTGTGGTAACTATGCCATCAATAGTTTGCATAAGTGTGGGGATAAGCATACCATTTGCCACTCCAGCTTTGAATGTAAGCCAATCTGTGGGATTAAAATTTACATAAAAGCGTGGATTAAGCGCACTCGTAGAGGCATATCTATCACTATAATTATAGCGCAAACCCAAAGTTGTGCTAATTGCTTCGTTTATAAAATATTCTCCTTCAGCAAAGAGTGCGGCTTGATTTTGGTGCATATTTCTATATTTGCTAGAGATTGTTCCTTGTAAATTTTCAAACTGATAATAAACGCCACCATTAAAAATCAAACTCCCAGCATCGCCAAAATAAAAATCATTGGTATAGGTGCTTTGAAACACTGCTGTTTGGGCGGTGCGTTTGTTTGCCCAATTAATATAATCTCCCTTGTTTGCACCTATGGGAAGCCTTCCATTAGGAGTATAGCTTGCGTGTGGTGCGATAAGATTATAAGAATGCTGTGCGTAAGTGGAGAGTTTGCCCCAATCATAATTGCCATCGTGACTCAACACAGAATTTACCTTATAGAGCTCCTGCACAGAGGTAATGCTATTGGAGGAAGTATTCAAACTCCCTAATCGTCCATTATACACTTCAGAATCTAAATAGATATAATCTTTTGTGGTGGGTGTGTAGTTAAGCCGAAATCCTGCATTCCAATTTTGTGAGCCTGTGAAAGAGTGTGCTGCATAGGGATTGCCATTACGAATCGCATAAGTTGGCTGCAAAAACGCATTTGCCTCATTAAATCTGTATGAGCCACGGAGATTAAGAGAGAGTTTGTCTTTCACAAGCGGGGTGGTAAGATAAGCATTTAGCCCATAAGCATTACCCCATTCATTGTGTGGTTCAAAAAGTTTAGTTTCTAGTTGGATTCCGCTTTGGATTTTATTCGTATGTTTTTTAGTGATAATATTAATAATCCCTCCCATTGCATCAGAGCCATAAATAGTTGAAGCCGGTCCTCGTATGACTTCAATGCGTTCAATCATACTTGCTGGAGGCATAAATGAGGTTTGATTCCCTAATCCATTTTGGATAAAGCCACGTGTGGTATTTTGCCTTTTGCCATCAATGAGGATAAGTGTATAAGCAGAGCCAAGTCCGCGCATAGCAATGGTATTTTGCCCCGTTTTATCCTGCTCCGTATATACACCGGGCACATCTTGCACTGCATCACCAATATCCCTAATAGGACGGGTCATAATTTCTTCTTTTGGAATGATGGATATAGATGCTGGAGCTTCTTTAATATCTTGTTCATAACCACTTGCAGTTACGACAGAGCGCCCAAGATTAACTTTTTTTATACTATCCCCCCCCCCCCGCTAGAATCTCTAGATTCTGTGCCAGATTCTTTAAGCTCAAGTGAATCTGCAATTAATCCACTAAAGCTTATCAGTGCTACGAAAGGTATGTGTGTCAATGTTTTCATAGAAAATCCTTTTAAAGAAAGAAAATATACAAATAATAATAAGAATGATTTGTATAAATATAATATTAATGGTAATTAACTTAAATATTTATAAAAATATTGATGATGATTCTAAAAGTTTAATAAGAAACGAATCTGCACTCAAGCAGAGCATTAAGGATGTATTTGATTATAGTCTTACAATGCGCGAAAGTGCCGAATCACTGACCAAAATTCTTAAGGATGACAAAAAAATAAGAGGTAATTTTGGGGAAATGCAGCTTAAAAGTATTTTAGAATCTAGCGGACTTATTGAAGGAGAACATTATAAGATTCAATCTTCATTTAAGGTTGAAAATCAAACATATATACCTGATGTTGTGGTATATTTGGATGGAGGCATAGAAGGCAAATAAAGAAATATTAGTCTTGATTCAAAATTCTCCTTGCCTAGTTCTTTTACTCCAAATTTATATGTAGATTCTAGTGAATATGTTGAAGAAATACATCTCTCTAAAGAGATAGCTCAAAATCTTAAAAAACGCATAGATGAGCTTTCTAAAAAGCCATATGAGCAATTTTCATTATATGCTTATGATTTTGTTTTGCTTTTTATTCCATATAATAACATTTTAGATTTAGCACTTCGGGCAGATTCTAAATATTTATAAATATGCGTATGACAAACAAACTTTTTATGGCACTAAAAACTATCAATATAAGTTGGGTACATATTCAACGAGACAAGAATGTCCAAGAAGCATTTAAAGAGATTGGAAAATGTTATGATGATGACAGCGAGATAACTCTTGCAGATATTTGTTATATACTTGAAGATATATATTATGCATCAAGTTCAACATTATTCGCAGATGACCTTGACACTTAAATAATTGGCTAATTTATAGTGAAAATGAAAAATAGAAAATAAATCAAAATGGTGAAAAAGCTTTTTATTATGAAGCAATTTATTAACTTTATACGAGAGGGCTTAAGCCTACTCTACCGCTTCCCTCTTGCGATAAATCAAAATCCCAAAGATTAAAAAGAGCGTGAAAGGCAAAATTTCAAGCATTGTTTTGAATGCGCCAAGAAAATCTATCCCATAGTTTGCTACTTGCACATAGAGTTTCAAATAATGGCTAATAGGCAAGATTGTATGCCAAAATGTTGCAAATGCTCCCATAGAATTAACCGGAAAGGTAAGCCCTGCAAAGGCAAAGCTTGGCGCACAATAAATTGCTGCGATACTTAAGGCACGTGTATGATCTTTAAAAAGTGCATAGACAAAAACCCCTACCCCTGCATACGCTAAAAATGTAATCAATGCCCCAAGATAAAGTGTGAGATAGTTTCCACGAAACTCAAAGCCAAGAGAATGAAAAAATATCATCATCATTATCCACCAAAATGAGAAAATTCCCGCATATGCTAAAATTTTTGTAAGGATATAGACATACGCATTAATTCCATCGGGCATTTGACTTTTTTTTCCCACCACAAAGCCCACATCACTTTCATCGCGTGCCAAAGAATTAATCACACAAACGATAATAAGCATAATCCACGAGCAAGGTAAAATCCCTGTAAGCAAGAATTGCGCGTAGCTATTATTGATATTATAAAGTGGCGTAATTTGCATTAGAATCGGTGAACTTTTTGCCAATGCGGCATCAAAATTTTGCGTTTGGATAAGATTCTTACCAAGTTTTGCCTTGACATTACTCGTGGCGACAAGCTGCTTAAAAGAGCTTTCAATAGATTTTGCTATAAGCACAAGTTGTGCGTTGTAATAGATTGGAATCTCACTTAATACAGCTTTTTTGCTTCGTGCTTCAAGCCCATAAGGAAACACAACCACCGCATAAATTTTGACATTGCTTATATCGCGCTTTGCCTCACTTAGGCTCGTGTAATAGCGCGTAACGCTTAGTGCTGGGATAGCATCTAAATTGCGCGCTAACTCTTTGCTTAAAGGGCTATTATCTAAATCCACAATGCCAATGGGTGCGCCTCGCACGAAACTTTGTGAAAACACACCCCATACAAAAAGCGCGATAAGAATAGGAGCAAGTGTGCAGAGAAAAAGTGAGAATCTATCTTGTATAAAGCCATTAAATTCGCGTTTGAAAAATGGAATGAGTGTGTGAAAATATTTACGATAAGAGGAAGCTTTCACTTATATATCCTTAAACAATATCGCAATTAGCATTATAGAATCTCAAGCCATATCCTTGCTAAGCTGAGCTTGTTTTTCGCATTTTAAAAGCCATACAAAAACTTCTACCACAGCATTATACATCTCTGGCGGAATATGAGAATCTAAGGGAATTTGCAAAAGTGAATCTACAAGCAAGGGATTTGCAAAAAGTGGCACATCAAAGGCTTTTGCCTTAGCGATAATGCGCAAGGCGAGTTCGTTTTGCCCCTTTGCCACCACACGCGGTGCGCTGTCTGTTTGCTTATCATAGCTTAGCGCAACTGCTTTTTGTGCTTTCACTGCTTTTTCTCCTTGAAATATTAGAATCTAATAACTCAAACTCTGCGCGTCAATATCGCCCCAAGATACATTACCTAAGCGATTATTGCGATGAGATGAGTTTGCACCATTGCCATTTTGCGCGAGAATGCCTAGATTCTGTAAATGTTGTGAATCTAAAAATTGTAATGTGCTAACAACACTACGCGTGATAACATCTGTTTCGATATTTACCCTCCTGCCTACTTCAAAGCGCCCAAAAAGTGTATTTTGCAAGGTATGGGGAATGATTGTGAGCTTAAAGCTGTCATTTATGCGCTCTACTATGGTTAAACTTATGCCCTCCACACACACAGAGCCTTTGGGGATAATACAAAGGAGGCTTTGCGCGGGGGCTTGTATCCAAAAATCACTTGAATCTGCATTGTGTTCTATGCGCGTGATACGCCCGATACTATCGATATGCCCCTGCACGATATGCCCATCAAATCTATCGCCCACCTGCAAGGCTGGTTCTAAATGCACGAATGCACCCTGTGCGTAATTTTCAAGTGCGATATGCTCCTGCGTGTGTTTGCTTAGCTCCATAGCCATACCACCGCTAAAAAACGACACTGCAGTGAGGCACGCACCATTTATGGCAATAGAATCTCCAAGCTTCGCCTTATATGGAGTAAATACCTCAAGCGTATTATTTGCGAAGTTTTTTACCTGCGCTATCTCTCTCACTAATCCACTAAACACAACTCGCCTTTCTTTTTGTAAAGATAATTATGCTAGAATCCTTTTCTTTGAAATTCTAGCATAATTATACACAATCAAAGGATTTTGAGATATGAGCCAAGCGCGAGTGCAGTTTGATTATATGATAGACACACATTGCCACTTAGACTTAGAACATTTTGATGATGATATAGAACAAGTCATTAGCCGCGCATTAGCCCAAAATGTGCGAAAAATCATCATTCCGGGTGCGGATATACACACATTGCCCAAAGCCCAAGCCCTAGCGCATAAATATGAGGGTGTGTATTTTGCCGCTGGTGTGCATCCTAACGATATTGATTTGTTTGATGTAGAGATTCTCAAATCCTTTGCAAAAGATAGTAAATGCGTTGCTATTGGCGAGTGCGGATTGGATTATTACTATCTACCAACAATGCAAGATTTGCTTAAAGAGCAAGATTCAAAAGAAAATGCAAAAGAACAGAATCTGCCCACATTAGAGCAACACGCGTTGGGACAGGAGCTAGAGCGACAAAAGGCAGAGATAAAGGCAAGGCAAAAGGCAGTTTTTATCGCACAAATTGAACTCGCCCTTTCACTTGATAAGCCTCTTATTGTGCATATTCGTGAGGCAAGTAATGATAGCTTTGAAATATTAGATTCTTATAAGGAGGCGCGTGGTGTATTGCATTGCTATAATGCAGATAGAATCTTACTTGAATTAAGTGAGCGATTTTATTATGGAATCGGTGGCGTTTGCACCTTTAAAAATGCAAGGCGACTTATTGAGGCACTACCACTCATACCAAAGGAACGCATAGTGCTTGAAACAGACGCACCCTATCTTACACCTCATCCACACAGAGGTAGTCGCAATGAGCCTTCTTATATACCGCTTGTTATGCGACAAATCGCACAAGTTAAAGGCATAAGTGAAGAGGAAGTGATAGAATCTAGCACACACAATGCACAATCGCTCTTTGCGCTGGGTGGCACAAAGGCGTAAGATGACGCTAGGCTATGAGAAAAATACACAAAAGGAAGATATGATGTTAAAAAAATACACAAAATATATCATTTTCGTGCTGATGGTATGTGGCACACTGAATCTTTGGGGTAATGAGGGCGAATTTTACGCACTCAATCATAATAAGAAAGCAAACAATGTGCTTAATGCTTTCGGGGTGCATACGGCATTTATCGGCAATGTCGCAGATAGCGAGAGGGCACAGAGGATTCAAGACAAGTGGCAATATTTTCTCAAGCAGTTTGAACACAGCTATGAGTTTATCCCCACTCTCAAAAATATGATGGCAAAAGAGGAAATTCCACAAGAATTTCTATTTCTCGCTATGACTGAATCTGCATTTGCTCCCACTGCAAAAAGCTCCAAAAAAGCCATCGGTATTTGGCAAATTATGCCCGCTACTGGCAAAAGCTTGGGGCTAGAGATAAATTCTTACATTGATGAGCGCAAAGACCCTATAAGAAGCACGGAGGCAGCGATAAAGTATCTCAAATACCTCTATGATGCCACAGGCGAGTGGTATTTGGCTGCTATGGCGTATAATTGTGGGCTTGGGCGATTAAAAAGGGGGATTGAAGAAGCAGGAGGAGATATGCGTATAGAGACCTTGCTAAATGAGGAGGCACAATATATCCCAGCTGAAACGCGCAATTATATCCGCACGATTCTAGCGATGAGTTTGCTTTTTAACGATGTGGATTTTCTCAAAGCACAAAATGCTGATTATCTCCTTAATCGTGGCGCAACCGATAGTATAGCAAGTGTGAGCGTTAAGGGTGGTGTATCCCTTAACGCAATCGCACAAAGCGCAAAAATGCCATTAGATGAGCTAAAAAAATACAATCGTCATTTTGTTAAATCCACTCTACCAAATAACAACAGACGCTACAATGTCTATCTCCCATACGACAAACTTCGCAATTTTAAAAAGCATTTTGGTGGTAAAAGCTATGCCTCCACAGATTCTATATCTATCACACATATCGTGCAAAAGGGCGAGAATCTAAGCGTAATAGCACAGATGTATAATGTCTCTATTCAAGATATAAAAGCACTCAATGGTATTGAGGGGGCGCAAATTAACATTCATCAAAAGCTCTCCATTCCTAAATCTCAAGGCAAACCTACAACTATCGCTGATAGCAGATAGGATAGAGTGCATATAAAATTAAGGGAACATAATGAAAAAATATTTTTTTGTATTTTTATTTGGTAGCTTAGTATGTGGTGGCTTGAGTGCCTGTGTGGAGAAAAATGCCGATTGGAGCGAAAATACCAGCAGCACAAAGGGTTTTAACGCGAGTTTTGACGATTTAGATGCGTTTAATCAGGGCATTACGCCAAATATTGGCGGAAATTCTATGAGAGAATCTCCTGCGATTCAAGAAGCTACTATGCGCCCTTATCAAGTGGCAGGGAAGTGGTATTACCCCGAGAAAGTAAGTCTTGGCGATAAGTTTGATGGCTATGCGAGTTGGTATGGTCCAGATTTTCATTCTAAAAAAACATCAAATGGCGAAACCTACAATATGTATGCGCACACTGCCGCGCATAAAACTTTCCCTATGAATACAGTCGTAAAAGTGCTGAATGTCGAAAATGGCAAAAGCACAATCGTGCGCATTAACGACAGAGGACCATTTGTGGAGGGGCGCATTATCGATTTGAGTGCTGCTGCAGCAAATGATATTGATATGACAAAAGTCGGCACGGCAAAGGTGAGATTAGAGGTGATTGGCTTTGGCGGTGTGATTAACAAAGATTCAAAGCAAGAAGCACAGAATGTGCAAAGTGATGATGTGCTGAAAAAAGAATTTAAAGTCGCAAATACGCCAAAATCGGTAAGTGGCGGGGACTTTGCGATACAAGTGGGTGCATTTAGACGATATGAGGGAGCGCAAATTACCCAAGAGCAGTTCTCGCATTATCCACCATATCAAAGCGTGATAAAAGAATTTGTGCTTGATGGTGTGCCTATTTATCGCGTGTTTTTGCGAGGATTCCAAAGCGAGAGTGAAGCGCGAGATTTTTTAAAGAAAAATACGCGCATTAAGGGTGGATTCTTTATCCGCGATTAAAGACAAAGCAGTTGCCAAAATAAAATGTGAGGAGTTAGAAATGGCACAAGATTCAAAAATGACCCAAACAATACAAAAATCGCGCAAGACAAAAGAGACAGATATTACCTTAAGCCTACTCGTGTATGGTAGCGGACAGGCGAAGATTCACACCGATATAGGCTTTTTCAATCATATGTTAGAATCTCTGACCAAGCACTCGCTTATGGATTTGGACATTAATTGCAAGGGTGATATTTTTGTCGATGGACATCATAGTATTGAAGATTGCGGGATACTTTTGGGCGAGGCATTGCGCGAGAGCATTTATCCGGTGGCAGGCATTGAGCGGTTTGGCAATGCGAGTGTAGTAATGGACGAATCTTGCGTGGAGTGTGATATTGACATCAGCAATCGCGCGTTTTTGGTTTTTGAAACAAATGCGTATAGGCTTCCATTTAAGGGTAAAGTGGGGGAGCTTGATGTAGAGCTTGTAGAGGAATTCTTCCGCGCATTGTGCTTTAATGCAGGGCTAAGTGTGCATATTGTGTTAAAAAGAGGCAAAAATCTCCACCATATCATCGAGGCAATGTTTAAAGCCTTTGCAGTGGCATTGCGCCGCGCTCTAACACTCAATTCTAGAATCTATATTCCCTCCACAAAAGGCGTATTATGATAAAACTTCTCGTTTTTGATGTCGATGGCACATTGAGCGATGGCAAGGTATATTTTTCTCAAAGTGGCGAGGAGATAAAGAGCTTTGATATACGTGATGGCTTAGCGATAAATGTGTGGAATCATATCCTAAAACGCCCGAGTGCGATTATCACAGGAAGGGAATCTAGCATTGTCAAGAAACGCGCAAATGAGCTTGGCATAGAACATATTTTTATGGGTGTAAAAAATAAGGGGCAAGTGCTACAAGAGCTAATTCAAATGCTTGGCTTAGGGCAAGATGAAGTCGCTTGTATCGGTGATGATTTAAACGATTTAAGTATGTTTAGAATCTGCCCTTATGCGTATATGCCCAAAAATGGTGATAAGGCTCTGAAAAAATATACCTTTAAGGTTCTAAAACACTGCGGTGGGAATGGTGCAGTTCGCGAAATGATAGAAGATGTATTAAAGCGCAATGGGGATAAAAAGCTTGAAAAACATTTCTTATAGAATCTATATTTTTTTTATCGCGCTTTTGTTGTTTAGCCTTAGCAGTATTGTATTTTTCACGCGCGATAATGAAATCCACGCTGCCATTGGCAAGGAAGTGCCAAATATAGAGATGACAGGTTTTGAACTCTATATTATTAATTCTCAATACACACAAGCGATTTCTTCGGGTGCAAAAGCTCTACGTTTTGAATCTCACGAGGAAATTTATGAACTCTTTATCAATCAAGTCAATAATGCTTTCAATGAATATATGTATGCACCTTTCGTGCATAGCAAAAATAGAATCTACACATTTTCGCAAGGTGTGCATTATCTACGTTTAGATGGGCTGAATTTTTGGAGCAAATGGGGAAATTATAATTACATCACGGGCATTTTCACGGGCAAGGGAGATTTTACACTCAACAACACAAACACGAAAGCAAAAGGGATGGACCTCTACTACGATGCAAGGCAGGATAACATCAGCGCGGATTCTATAAAAATCAATATGACTTTGGGGGACAAATAATGCAACTATGCAAGATATATGCGATTGTATGCCTTGTAAACTTTTTTGCACTAAGTCTTAGCGCAACAGAAACACTTCAAGTGAGCGCAAAAAAAATCAAAAGTGATTTAAAAAATGGTGAGACTACACTAAGTGGCGATGTTTTTATCACAAAGGGCGAGGATAAGCTATGGGCAGACAGTGTGATAATAGAGACAAACAAAAAGAATCAACCGCTGAAATATACCGCGATAGGAAGCGTGAGATTCTATGTAAAAATGCCAAACAAAGAAATAAGCGGTAGAGCAAAAAAGGCAACCTATGATGTGCAAAAAGATGAATATAAACTCCTTGATAATGCGGTGATTGAGGAAAAAGGCAAGACAAATATCATTCGAGGCAATATGATTGTGCTAAGCCCTGCCACAGAGGAAGCCTCCATACAGGGCACGAAACAAAAGCCTAGTGTGGTAACATTTAGCCTAGACAATGAGAAATAATGATACAGGTGATTCAATCTCATTTTGTGAGTAGTGCGAGCAATGTGCGCAATGCGCCGCCACCAAAGGATTCTGAAATCGTGTGTTTGGGACGTAGCAATGTCGGCAAAAGCACCTTTATCAATGCCATTTTAAATAAACCCCTTGCAAAAAGCTCCGCCACACCGGGAAAAACACAACTCATTAATTTTTTTGCATCTACTTGGACTAACAAAAATGATACTATTCCGCTTACTTTTATTGACTTACCCGGCTTTGGCTATGCGAAGGTAAGCAAAACAATAAAGGCACAATGGGGGGAGCATTTGTTAGAATTTTTACATACGCGCACATCAATTAAGCTTTTTTTACACCTCATCGACTCTCGCCATAGAGATACGCAAATGGATACAATGATGAGCGAAGTGCTAGATTCTATAATCTACAATGACCAATGTATTTTTAGAATCTACACCAAAGCTGATAAACTTACACAAAATGAGCTTAACGCATTAAAAAGCAAAGTAGAAACTCTACATAGGGCAGATTCTAAAAATGATATAGAATCTACAAACAGCGCAATAAACGCGAGTAACAATGCAAAGAATATCTATCACTTTATCTTTAGCGCGAATGCAAAGAATCATCGCAAAATGACCTCCACAGCGCAAATGCGTGAGGAGATTCTATCCCATACTTTAGGACTTAACAATGAGCATTGAGATTATACGACCAACAATAGCGGATATTCCAGCTATGCGTGAGATTGTGAGTGTTGAGGTAAAAAATGGCATTATATTAGAGCGAAGCGAAGATGAAATGGCAAATGCCATTCGCTCTTATCATCTTGCTAGAGATTCACAAAGTGGCGAAATAACAGGATTTTGTGCGCTATATATTTATTCTAAAAGCTTAGCAGAAGTGCGCTCTTTGGTGGTAAAGGAATCTTTTCGAAGTAAAGGCATAGGCAGTAGCCTTATCCAAAGTGCTTTAGAGGAGGGGAAGAATCTAGGGCTAAAGGAGATTCTCACCCTCACTTATCGCGCACATTTGTTTCAAAGGCTAGGTTTTGTTATAATAGAGAAATCATTTTTACCAAATCACAAAATATGGGCGGATTGTATCAAATGCAAACATTTTCCAATATGCGACGAAATAGCTCTCATAAACAAACTCTCTTAAGTATTCTCCTCTTTGTAGGATTCTATATTTATGAGAGTATAGCGAGTATGAATATATGGCTACCACCGCTCGTGGGCGTGTGCCTCGCACTCTTTGTAAGATATGATAAGCAAGATAATTTATACAGATTCTTAGCGATTATTGGCTATATGGTTGTTATAGAATCCGAGAATGAATTACCTATGGGAATGCTTTTGGCATTATTCTTATTGCTTGCCTTTTTTGTAATACCGCGTATTAGAATAATGTTTGATTCTGTGCGTATCACGCGCATTGCCTGTGTTATTTTGGCATATATTGGTTTATTAATCGCATCTATTGCGACAGATATACTCACGGGTAATACAACCCCTAATGTGTGGATATTGCTTTATTATGCCGTATGTGAAATCATTATAGTGATGTTTATGAGATGAATATTCGATACAAGTTTTTTATATTTTCTATGCTCGCGGTGTGGTCTATCATCTGTCTGCGCCTTATTGTAGTAAATGTAATCAATAATGAATATTATGAAAAATTCGCTGAAAAAAATGCCCTAAAAACAGAGGTTTTGCTTCCTATGCGAGGAACGATTGTTGATAGGAATAACGAACCTTTGGCGATTAACGAACTTGGATTTTCTATCTCCCTTCTACCTAAGATTCGTAATAGTAGTGTAGTTGAATCTGAGATTGATCATATTGTCTCGCTTTTACCTTATCTTGATAAAGAGGAATTATTAAAGACTTACAAAAAAAATAACCACATATACAATCACGTGCCTGTGGAACTTGTGCGCTTTATCCCCTATGCAGAAATGCTTAAGGTATATGCGTACTTGAGGCGTTCCCCTAATATCATTATCGCCACCAATGCAAAAAGATTCTATCCCAATGATACCGCGGCTTCACACGTTATAGGCTATGTATCAAAAGCGAATGATAAGGATATGCAAAATAACCCCCTCTCCGCTTATAGTAAAATCATCGGCAAAGACGGCATAGAAAAGACTTACAACAGCTATTTACAAGGTAAAGCAGGATATAGAAAGACGCAAATCAACTCCCTTTATAAAGAAACAAAGCTTTTGCAAGAAGACAATGTGCTCAAGCGCAACGATTTGCGTCTCTCACTTGATTTAGCACTACAAGAAAGCATAGATAAAGAGTTTGTGGATAAGTATGGTGCGGTGATTGTGATGAATGTGCATAATGGCGAGATTCTAGCCGCAGGGAGCTATCCAGAATATAATATTAATTATTTTGTCGATGGCATTAGCCATAAAAATTGGCAAGACTTGACAGACAATATACACAAGCCCCTTATTAATAAGCTCGTCTATGGACGCTATCCACCCGGCTCTGTGATTAAAATGGGTATGCTACTTTCTTATTTGGAGTATGCAAATATCCACGAGAACACGATTATACAAACGCCACCATTTGTGGAGTTTGGTGGGCGTAAATTCCGTGATTGGAAAGCTTCTGGGCACGGCAGTGCTGACGCATTTAAGGCTATTAGAGAATCTGTTGATGTATATTTTTATATACTCTCTCAAAATGCGGGTATTGAAAACACTGCTAATGTGCTTACTCAAATGGGCTTAGGGGAGCTTACAGGGGTAGATATACCAAATGAAGTAAAGGGCATTTTGCCCACACCAGAATGGAAACTACGTCGCTATGGGGAGCAGTGGTATAAGGGTGATACTTTGACAACTTCCATCGGGCAGGGATACTTTCTTGCTACTCCTATGCAGATAGCGCGCTATACCGCGCTGATTGCTTCAGGCAAACTTGTAACACCACATTTTGCTATGGATTTTAATGGCGTGGATTCAAATTTTCCACCAAAAGATGTGCTCAACGACTTTCAAAAATCAAAGCTCGATGTGTTGCGCAAGGGTATGTATCAAGTCTGCTCTATGCCCGGAGGCACGGCGTATTATCGCACACAAGGCGCAAAAGTAAGTCTTGCTTGTAAAACAGGCACAGCGCAAGTAATCAGCATACCCCAAGATGTGCAAAAGCGCGTGAGAGAAGCGGATATGGAGTATTTTCACCGCTCGCACGCGTGGATTACCGCATTTTTACCCTATGAGAATCCACAATATGCTGTTACGATTCTTATCGAACACGGCGGTAGCGGAGGGAGTGGGGGACCTACGCTTGTGAAAATCGCCAATAAGCTTAAAGAGTTGGGTTATATCAAAAAGTAAAGGGGAGATATGGGGCATTTAGTGGATAACAAGACTATTCTTATTACCGGTGGCACAGGGAGCTTTGGCAAGAAGTTTGTAGAAATCGTTTTAAAACAACACAATCCAAAGAAAATTATTGTTTATAGCCGTGATGAACTCAAACAATACGAAATGGCGCAAGTCTTCAATGACAAAAGAATGCGTTATTTTATCGGTGATGTGCGTGATAGGAATCGTTTAGAATCTGCGCTGAATGGCGTAGATATTTGTATTCACGCTGCCGCACTCAAGCACGTCCCCATTGCCGAATATAACCCAATGGAGTGCATCAAAACAAATATTGATGGCGCAAGTAATGTCATAAGCGCGTGTCTTAGTAATAATGTTAAGCATATTATTGCACTTAGCACTGATAAGGCGGCAAATCCTATTAACCTCTATGGCGCAACAAAGCTTTGCTCAGATAAGCTCTTTGTAACCGCAAACAACATCAAGGGAAACAAGAATTCTAAATTTAGCGTGGTGCGCTATGGTAATGTCGTGGCTTCTCGTGGCTCTGTGATTCCATTTTTTCAAAAGCTTATCTATGAGGGTGCAAAGGAGCTACCAATCACTGATGAACATATGACAAGATTTTTCATCACTTTAGAATCTGGTGTGTGCTTTGTGCTCGATAATCTTGAACGAATGCACGGCGGAGAGATTTTTATCCCCAAGATTCCAAGTGTGAAAATTACGCATTTAGCCCACGCACTCGCTCCGCATTTACCGCATAAAATCATCGGCATTCGCCCGGGTGAAAAGCTACACGAAATAATGGTGCCAAAAGATGATTCTCATTTATGTATTGAATTTGATGAGTTTTTTACCATTATGCCAACGATAAATTTCCAAACGCCTGTGGATTATCACACTACACTTAAAGGCGAAAAGGGCGTGGCTGTGGCTCCCGGCTTTGAATACAGTAGCCAAAGTAATTCTTGGTGGCTAAGCAATGAAGAGATTCTCAAAATAATCCAAAAATGATAAAGTTTTAAGGAAAATATTAGAAAACACATTTTAGAATACCGCGTTTAAATTCTCATTAAAGGAATCAAAATGGTATTAGAAAATGTTGTAAAAATGCTCAACGAGCAAATCGCAAAAGAAATGTATGCGGCAAATCTCTACTTAAGTATGAGTTCTTGGTGCTATGAAAATAGCTTTGATGGTGCAGGATTGTTTTTGTTTCAACACGCAGGAGAGGAAAGCGACCACGCAAAACGCCTTATTACTTACCTCAATGAGACAGATTCTAAAGTAAAGATTGCACGCGTTGATGAGCCAGAATCTCAATTTAGCAGCTTACTTGATGTATTTGAAAAAACCTACGCTCACGAGCAAAAAATCACGCAATCTATTAACGATCTTGTGGATTTTACGCTCACAAATAAAGATTATCCAACATTCAATTTCTTACAATGGTATGTGAATGAACAACACGAAGAAGAAGCACTTTTCCGCGGCATTGTAGATAAGATTAGACTTATTGGCTCTGGGGATAATGGACTCTATTTGGCTGATAGATTCATTAAAGACCTCACAAAATAACCTCAAAATAAGCTTTTATTTGCTAGATTCTTGTGCTTAAAGCCTCTTTTAAGGGGGCTAAGCCCCAAAGGCTCAAAGAGGAGATTCTATGCAGAAAATTTTTACCCACAAAAAAATTCTTATCTGTGTAAGCGGAAGTATTGCCGCGTATAAAATGCTCGAATGTATCTCGCGACTTTATAAATATGGCGCACAAATAAGAGTGATTATGAGTGCGGAGGCGTGTAAGTTTGTGAATCCTCTTAGCTTTGAAGCATTAAGCAAAAACATCGTGCTAAGTGAAAATAACCAAATGTGGGCAAGTGAATGCGTTAATGAAAGTATAGACAAAGTCGCAGACAAGACAATAGTTGGGGTAAATCACATCTCCTATGCCAAGTGGGCAGACATCGTACTTATCGCTCCAGCCACCGCAAATAGCATTGCAAAAATCGCCTATGGCATAGCAGACTCTGTAATGTTAAGTGCGATTTTAGCTACCAGCGCACCCAAGATTCTAGCCCCCGCGATGAATACCGCGATGCTAGATGCTCCTCAAACCAAACGTAACCTTGATACGCTCATATCTATGGGTTATGAGATAATTCCCTCTCGTTCTAGCCTCCTCGCCTGTGGAGACTATGGCAATGGCGCATTAGCCGAAGTTGATGAGATAATTTTCTGCCTCGCCCGCGCCTTATATTTGCAAGATTCACATTTGCAAATCTCATATTTTCAAAATTCTAACACACACAATCCCCCCGCACAAATAGCCTTTTGGCGCGATAGAGAAGTAATCATTACTGGCGGAGGCTCAAAAGAAAATATAGATTTGGTGCGATACATTTCTAATCACAGCAGCGGCAAACAAGCAAGTGCCTTGGCTCTTGCCCTTTATATGTTAGGCGCGAGAGTGAGGCTTATCTCAAGCGCATTTCCCATAACATTACCACTTGGCATAGAATGCAAAAGGGTGCAGAGCGTGCGCTCCTATGATGAAGCCATTAGTGAAGCCATACATACTGCATTGGATTTAAAATCCACAAAAAAACCAGCACTTTTTATGGTGGCAGCCCTTGCAGATTATGCACCCACAAGGCAGGAGGGCAAACTTAAAAAAGAGCAAATTGGCGATGAGCTTATTTTAGTCTGCCACAAGACAAAAGACATTCTTTCACACATTTGCGCGGATAAAATATATAAAATAGGTTTTAAAGCCGAAACTGATGAGAAAAACGCTCTAAATCACGCTCAAAATATGCTTAAAAACAAACATTGCGAGGCAGTATGCCTCAATGTGATAAACGCAAACAATCCATTTGGTGGCGAAAATAATGCGCTAAAGATTATCACATCTCAAGGCATAGAAGAAATAAGCGGGAGCAAGTTTGATGTGGCACTCAAAATCGCGCTTTTTATCGCACCTCTCCTTACTTATAAAGATTTGGAATCTCAAGTCAAATAACTCACTATGCTCAACAAGATTGCTCAAATTGCCGCCACACTTAAAAATACACAAACACCCACGACCTATAATGCCGCCCTGCCTATACTCATAAAGGTAATTGCAAAACTTAAGGGCGATATGTATTTGTTGCAGATTGGAGCACAGAGGATTGAAACTAAAAGCCATAAGCAACTTAATGTAGGTGAGCGGTATTGGGGTGAAATGGGCAGAAGTTCGCTTGGGCATATCACGCTTAAAAATCTTATCGCACAGCCTAAAATCATCGATATGTTTGCTAATGCACCGCTCAAGCTTTCCTTGCAAAACTTACAGGATTTGGGGAAGCAGAGCGATATTTTTTCAGGATTTAAGGACTTTTTGAGTCA
Organism: Helicobacter sp. MIT 03-1616; assembly: GCF_000765685.2. Taxonomy (NCBI): domain Bacteria; kingdom Pseudomonadati; phylum Campylobacterota; class Epsilonproteobacteria; order Campylobacterales; family Helicobacteraceae; genus Helicobacter; species Helicobacter sp. MIT 03-1616. The sequence continues at coordinate 123,263 of NZ_JROY02000001.1, forward strand.
AAAACTTGCAGATTCTGTAAGCAAAGATGAATTTATCTTTCTAGGTAATCTCCTGCTTGGACTAGAAAAAAATGTGTTAAGCCTAGTGATTAGCGAAAAAGACGAGGTGCTACAAATGAAGAGAGTTGGCACAAACAAGGTGCGATTTAGCGCGATAATGCCTTCTCTTGGGATTATTGAAGGCGAGATAAACATTGCAAAAGGCGGAAATGCCTTAAGCCTTAAAGTGATGTATGAAAGCACCAAAATTTTGCTAGAGCAGAATTTTGCGCTCCTTAAGGGCTTTGCGGTAAGTAGCATTGTGCTTGATTCTGCGCTTAAGCCCTTGTATGAGTTTCAAGAAAGCTTACTTGATGTGCGAGGATAGATGGCTTTGCATCGCTTGACTTAGAAAGTTTTTATATTGAGATGTATTTATTTTCCAAATAAGTAGCTTCCAAACCAAAATACCCTGCATATTTTAGCTTTTTGGTTAAAGTCATTGTATTTTTCCTGCACGATAGAATCATCAAAGTAGAGTTCCCTTGCATTTTTTAAGGTAAGGGCAAAATCTATATTTTTGGCTTTATCTATACGCCTTTTGGTTATTTCACTCCCTTTCTCATAGATAAAGCCTATGTGGATATAGTTTTGCCTTTCATCGTCATAGAATTTTTTGTAAAATCTAAGCACAAATAATGCGCGATTTCTAGCGGATGATTCTGTTCCTTTTCTTTGCTCTCTCCAAAAAGCATTTTAGCTTTTGAATATGAGGTGTCTATTTCTAAGGGTATGCTTTGGTGTGTAGGGATACCCTCTTTATAATTGGCGGCAGTGAATATTCGCTCTCCTTTGAGATAATCAGTGCAAGCTTTTGCATTGTCTTTTGGCACAAAATCATATACACTTCTCACCCAAAACCAACGATATTCTTTGAATACAGAATCTTTAGATTCAATAGATAATATGACTTGCTTATTCATTCTAACTCCTCAAATTGTCAATATAATTCTACCATTTTTTGCATAAACTTCTTAGGTATTCGCACGCAGTTCGCTAAAGCTTAATTACTGATTGGATTTGTGCGAAAATGTGAAAAGATAGAATCATCAAAAGGCACTTTACAAAAAAACAAAATGTAAAGGGAGTAGCTTTTAGAGATACAATAAAGCCAAAATGCAAAGTTATATCAAGCTAAACGAAGTAAAACTGCTATAATCATCTTTGCAATATGAGAAATAAGGAGAAATTATGTCATCACACAATCCACACGATACTAAAGAGCCACAAATGAAAGCAAAAAGCCCCGACTTTGATGGATTTATACGCGAGGCAACCCATATTTTTGAGGATAGAATCTACACAGATTATCTCCGCCGCTTTGCTTATGGCGTAGATGCTTCTTGCTATGCCTATGTACCGCACGTGGTGGTAAGGGCATTTGATGAACGTGAAATTATTTTGCTTTTTACCCTAAGCAATAAATACAATACGCCTCTTACCTTTAGGGCAGCAGGGACAAGCCTAAGCGGACAGGCGTGTAGTGAATCTGTGCTTGTTTTAGCAAATGCAAGGTGGCAGGAAATCAGCATAACACGCGAAGCACAAAGCATTTTTTGTGATTGTGGCGTGATAGGAAGTGAGGCAAATGACGCACTCAAGCCATTTGGTAAAAAGATTGGACCTGACCCGGCTACGATTAATAATGCGATGATTGGCGGGATTTTCTCCAACAATTCAAGCGGTATGTGCTGTGGCGTGAAGCAAAATAGCTACAACACGATTAAATCTGTGCGTGTGATTTTACACAATGGCTTTGTGCTTGATACGAGCGAAAATGCAAATAAAAACGAAAATATAGAATCTTTTATGCGATTGCATAAGGACAAGGCGGAAGCATTACTTGCTTTGAGAGGAGAAATTCTCAAAAATAAGACGCTTTGTAACCTCATTAAACGCAAATTTGCCATTAAAAACACGACTGGTTATAGCATTAACACTCTACTTGATTTCGCAGATATAAAGGATATTTTGAATCACATTTTCATTGGCGCAGAGGGGACGCTGGGCTTTGTCTCAAGGGTAGAGTATGAATGCGTGGAAAATAGTGCGTTTAAAGCCTGTGCTTTGCTCTTTTATAAAGATTTAGAATCTGCGGCAAAAGCGGTGCAGATTCTTGCAAAAAATGATGACAAGGTAAGTGCAGCAGAAATAATGGATTATGCGTGTTTGAAATCAGCCCAACATTTAGAGGGCGCGCCAAAGGAGCTAAAGAGTATTAAAAGCGGACAATGCGCTATTTTAACGCAATTAGAGGATAGCTCACAGGAGGGATTGGATAGCAAAATCGCCTTTATTAGCAATGCGCTAAATTCTGCGCCTAGCCTCTTTGGGGTGCATTTTAGCAGTGATGAGAAAGAAATACAATCTTGGTGGAAAATACGCAAAGCCCTTTTGCCATTGTCTGCGAGTTTGCGCCCAAGCGGGAGCATTGTCATTACAGAGGATATTTGCTTCCCCATAGAATCTTTTGCGACAGGCATTGAGGAGATTACAAAACTCTTTAAAAAATTTAAATATGATGGCATTATCTTTGGACACGCACTATCGGGCAATGTGCATTTTATCATCACGCCATTTTTGGGTGAAAAAAGCGAGAGTGAGCGATTTGGTGGCTTTATGGAAGCTATGGTGGAATCTGTCATAGCCCTAAATGGCAGCACAAAGGCAGAACACGGCACAGGCAGAATGGTTGCGCCATTTGTTGAGAGAGAATGGGGAGCTAAAGCCTATGAGATAAATTGTCAAATCAAGCGCATTTTTGACCCAAGCGGACTTATCAACCCCGATGTGATTATCTCAAGCAATCCTCAAATCCATTTGCAAAATCTCAAAGATTCTACGCAGGTGGAGGATTTTATCAATCAATGTATGGAGTGTGGATTCTGTGAAAAGGTATGCCCGAGCAAGGAGCTTACCCTCACTCCTCGCCAACGCATTGCCCTAAGGAAAGAAATACAAAGGCTAGAAAATATCACAAATAGGAGCGCGGAGCAAGAGGAGATACTCAATGGGCTTAAACAAGGCTATAAATACTATGGTATAGAAACTTGCGCTACTTGCTCAATGTGCGCAACACTCTGTCCTTTGGAGATTGATACCGCACGCATTGCCCTAGAGATTAAATCTCGTGTAGCGCAAAATGCAGATGTGGGAGGTTTTAGCACATTTGTAGCGCACCAAAGCAGTAAGCATTTTGCAACAACCATAAAAGCACTTAAGGGCGGAATAAGCCTTAGCAATACACTTTTTTCTGCCTTTGGCTCAAATGTGATGAGTGGGCTAAGCCTCAAAGCACACAAGAAAATTCACACACCCTATATGCCTAGCACCTTACCACAGGCTAATACTTATGCTTTAAAGTCTAAAGTGATAAAGGCAGATTCTAAAGACAAAAAGAAAGCACAAAAAATAGAGAAAGTGATATACTTTACAACCTGTATCAATCGCACCTTTGCACCGAATAAAAAAGCCCTTGACAAGCGCAGTTTGCAGGAGGTTTTTGAATCTGTATGCAAAAAGGCGAATGTTAGTGTTATTTATCCGCGCAATGTAGCAAATCTCTGCTGTGGCAAGGCATACAAAGACTACAAGCAGAGTGCGGAGGGCAAGGTAAAGGAGCTTTACGCCACCTTTAAAGCAATGCAAAAAGAACACGGCGATATAGCCATAGTGTGCGACCATAGCGCGTGTAGCTATGAAACAATGCAGTATGTGCGCTCACAAGAGGATTCTAAAAATGGCTTAAAAATCTATGATATGCCTCAATATATAGAATCTGTGCTTTTAAAGCGACTAAAAATTACGCCTAAGAGTGAAAATATTGCGCTTTATGCAATGTGTGCCACCAAAAAAGGCAAGTGGAGTGGCTCATTAGAACAAATCGCAAAAACTTGCGTAAGCGGAGAAGTAGCAATACATCACAAAACGCAATGCTGTGGTTTTGCCGGAAACAAAGGCTTTATCTGCCCGGAACTCAATGAAAGCGCATTGAGGGAATTGAAGGATTTTTATAAACAAAAACAAAAAAATACAAGCCATTTTAGGGGTATTAAGCACGGATTTGCAAGCTCAAGCACTTGTGAGATTGGACTCAACGAAAAAACCAATATTGTGTGGCAGAATCTGCTCTATCTCGTTGATGAAGTGAGCGAGGCTAAATAGAAAATTTGGCAAAGCACGAAATACAATCTCATCAATAAGGTTAGATTCTAAAGATTTTAGGCGCGATAGAATTTAGGGCAAAAGCAACACATAACGTTTGCTAACGCGCAAGGTGTTAGCATTTGAGGGATGCAAAACCTTGCCGTGTATATCAAGCAAAAATGTTTGCGGGGCAATTTCTGTAAGAGTCGTGCGGAAACGATAATCCTGCGGAAAAACAAACTCCTGCCTTTTACAACTATTAAAATCACGCTCTTTGAGGCAAAGCGTAAGCATATTGGCAAGACTTCGTGTGTAGAGCTGAAGCTGAATCTTGGCGTGGAGTGTGCTATGAGTGTATGAGCGATGGTGGGATTGGCTAAGGTAAAAAGCACAGGCAAGCCCGAGCGAGAGAATAAACAAAACTGCATAGACAATATAGAATCCTCCGCGCATTTTGTGCTTTTTATAGGAATTACTTATATTTTGCTTTTGCTTCGCACACGCAGGATTCACAACAATATCCTTACTATATCATCAAGCCATACACCACCATTTTCACATCGTGCTTTTGTGGGGGATTTCACACATAATTCTAATGCAAGAAAAGTGCCTTGTGCAGAGACTATGGGTGTAATAAGAAATGAAAGCACATCATCAAGTAGCAACGCATTATCAAGCCATAGCGCATTACTATGAAATGCGAGATTGTGCGTCTTTATAGGTAGAATTATGCGCGGCGTGTGAGTTGGCGCACGCTCTAGCACTATAGCATTGCCCTGAATACGCGTAATTGTGTAAGGCTTAAACGCTTCTTTTGGATTGCTCGGTATGTAGGCTTCCTGCGCACTTTGCCAGCCTTTGAGCGATGTAAAATAAAGTGTATTAGCGTGATGTGAATCCACCACAAGCGATACATTAGGCAAAAGCGTATCATTTTGCACCTCTTTGGTCGTATTTTTCGCTCCACCGCCAAAAAACAAGGAATATTCTATGCTAGAAAAACTTATTTGTGAGCTTGGAGTGGTGAAAGGTGTGCCATTTGCGCTAAGGGATTCAATAATAGCGTATTCGAGGAGATTTTGAATCTTAAGCAATGCAAGATGTGGGCTAGAATCACTTGTATTCTTCGTATAGGCGACATTTTTACTTATCTGCAAAAGCATAGAGCTGCAAATAATACCCACGATACCCAAAATAACAATACTCACAACGGCTTCAAAGAGTGAGAAAGCATTGTGTTTGTGTGATAAACGAGACATTATCGAATGGATTGAGGTATGTAAAAGCGCAGTGTTTCAAGGCTTTTTGAGCTTGTGTAGCTATGCTCTAAAAGCTCGTATTGAATCTGGCTAGAGTTTGGGCTACTTGATAGACTTGTTTGGATAGGATTGACAAAAAGCCCTTTATAAACCTCGTAGCTTGTAGGTGTGTGTGTCGGTGTGAGCGCGTATAAAAACATAAAGGCAAATACAAAAGCACTCGCACAAATACAAATCCCCATAACCGCATCAAGGAGCATAAAAGCAGAATGGGATTTGCGAGAATGCTTCGTTATGGGCTGTATATCCTGCTTTATTTGTTGTTTTACACCTCGCTCTAAAAAATGTATATTACTTGGAATCTGTGCCCTTTTAAAGCGCATTATCGACTTTATCCTTGATAAACACTGGGGATTCAAAATAAGCCTTTAGCTCGGTGCTATTTTGCTCTATATCTGTCTCATAGCTAATCTCAATCACAAATTTCCACCGCCCCAAAGGTAAGCTGGTAAGCACTTCACTCTCCCATAGATTATTTTCTACATTTGTGAGCTCACCTAGATTCTGTAATTTATCCGCCTCGCGGTTAGAATCAAGATAAAACCAAATCCTATTAATACGAGCAGAGGAGAGCTTTTTATGAAGCTCTATGTGTAGCTTTACCCCATTGGGAGAGATAATGCTTGTTGGTATCTTGGCTTTTATGTCAGGACGATTAGCTGGGGCATAATATGGAAAAATAAAGCTGTTATTAGCATATATTCCTTTTTCATCACTTAGCCAAATCTTGTAATCATAAATGTTGTGAAAGAGAGTTTGTTCTTTGATTATTTCATTAATATTCTCATCTACAATACGTTTTTTTGCAAAATAGGTATTTTCATCTTGGATAGGATTTTTCATCGCAATGGTGATAGATACACTTACCATAAATACGCCAAAAAGTAGCACACCTATAATGGCGTGGGGCCAATAATTCTTTTCTTTCATTTTTTATTCCTTGTGATTATTTCTTGCGTGTAAGATAAATAACGCCAATGATACCAAACATAATGAGGAGCATAGCATACATACTGAATCGCACAAAATCTCGACCCCCGCTTTCATCTACGGGCATATTGTTTTCAAGTTTCACATCAAAGTGCTCGGCAATCATATCTGCCGCTTGTGCATAGCCATTAAGGACAACAGCCGATACAAGTTGAGGTGAGAGTGCCTCATCTTTTTGTTTTGGTAAAAGCGGCACCATATATTCAAAATATACTTTGTCCTCATTGAAATACTTATGAGGCTCAGAGCTGATAATACCCATTTTCTCATCATCTCTCATAAAAAAAATAAGCGTATATGGCGCTTTTAGATGCTGCAAAAGAGAATCTTTGTATTGAGTGCGCCTAAGTTTTGCTAATTCTTTAGGTGGTAATGTTTCATCAATGATATTTTGTTGAGATTCTGGGGTTTTATCAACAACGGCTACATACAATGAGTAACCTGTTTTTGAGAAAAGCTCATTTGAGAGAATCTCCACAAATTCTACACTTTTTGGGACTAAAAGAAAACTTCTATTGTCAAGTATGTAAGATTGAAAATCAAGAGATGTAGAACCACCTGCAACCTGAGAATCTAGACTATCTGCATAAGAGAGCGTAAGGCACAAGAGGCTAGTAAAAACTAGCCTCTTTAGTAAGCAAAGCATTGAATTAAACCAAATGCAAGAAGAAATTAGGAATAAATGGAATCACAATTGTCGTAATAATGGTGATGACGATGAGTGTGCCAAGCAATTTTTCAATAAGTGTAAGTTTCATACCAACCTCCTAATTCGCGCTTTTGTGATATTGGGCATTATCAGTGCTGATTTGCTTGATTGAATCTATATGCTCAATCTTGTAATAGCTTGTCGCAACATCTTTTTGAGTAAGAATTGCGCAAGTGCCTAATCCTGCAACGATGCTAAGTAAAAGCACCACAGCGATAATAAACCCTGTTAAACCATTGAGTCCAAATAAACCATTCATCGCAATCCTCCTTACTCTATAGATTCTAAGTCGCGGATAAACGCGTTAAGTGCATCTTTTTGCTTTTGCGCAAAGTTAGCATACTCGAATGAAGGCATAACACCAATCATACCCTTTTTGCCTTTTTCAAGCACTTCCGCCAAGAAATTTGTTGTGCCATATTTTGTCAAGTCTGGCGCAAAGCCATCGAGTCCGCCACCATTACCTTTGCCCTCATCTCCGTGACAAGCTGCACATTGCTCTGCAAAAATTTCTTTACCCTTACTTACTTCAAGTGTGTATTTTGTGCTTTTTACACTTGAAATTTCTTGCATTACATACGCTGCTACTGCTCTTGCATCGCTATCGCTTAGCTCCACAGGCACCATTTCACCAGCAATGTAATTTAAGCCCTTGCTACCTGTTTTAATAGCTTCGATAATACCCTCTTCTTTACCCCATTTTGTGAGGTCTTCTGCCTTGCCATTCATACCTCCAGCATTGATGCCGTGGCATTGTGAGCATTGTACTAAGAATATGTTTTGCCCCATATTCTTGAGTTCTTGATTATCAAGAGTTTCCCAAGTAGATGCGTATTTTTCATTGAAGCTTTGCACTTCTTTGTTGTATTCACCAATTTGTGAATATGCGTTAAGTGGATAGCCTAGGAATATATACCAAAAGCCCCAAATAAGCACACCTAAAAAGCAAGCAGCCCAACCAACAGGAAGATTATTTGTTTGCTCACCTATGCCGTCCCAGCTTTCGCCGACTGACTCTCCTTCAGCCTTGCCATCTTTAATTTTTTTGAGATATACACCCATCACAAAGATAGTGAGTACCAAGATAACAAAAGCACCTAGCAACCCTAGTGTTGTTATATTATCTGACCAATTCATCTGTTTCCCCTTTATTGGATTTTTGTTTTCGTGGCTCAACGGGTTCATCATCAAGATTATCGTTTAACGCTAACTTTGCATACTTCTCATAATCCTTTTTGCCTTTAGCTTGTGAGGAGTAGAGATGATACACATACCCATACAAAAACGCTACGAGCAAAAGCGTAACGATGAGATAAATCTCTTTTTGATAGGCGATGATAAACCGCATTATGAATTCCTCCATCATTCTGCTGCTTCTGCCCGTGATACTGATACTACAGGTGATGCTGCACGGCGAGATTGCCCAAGACTATTCATATAGGCAATAAGTGCTACAATTTGTTTTACTTCGCCTTTTTCGTAAGCCTCTTTTACATCTTGGCTTATCATCTCATCTACAACAGCTTGAGCTTCTTGTTTAAAGATTTCTCTCGCTTTTGCAAGTGAATTTACATCACCTTTGACATAAGAATCCGCACCAATTTGCACACCACCTTCTACATCATAAGGCACACCAAAAACAACTTTTTGTGTATATGCTTCAGCAAATGCTGTTTCAAAATCAACATTTTTTGTGTAGAGATGCTCATACGCTGGCATAATTGAGCCGGGCACACGAGACTTTGGATCTCTCATATGTCCATCGTGCCAATCCACTGCATTACGGCTATCACCTACTCTATGCAAATCTGGTCCTGTACGCTTTGAACCCCACAAGAATGGTCTGTCATACGCATACTCACCGCTAAGGCTGTATGAGCCATATCTGTCTGTTTCAGCCTTAAACGGACGAATAAGCTGTGAATGGCAGTTATAGCAACCTTCAGCTATATATACCTGTCGCCCTGCTGTTTCAAGCAGAGAGTAAGGCTTTAGCCCCTCAATAGGTTGAGCTTTCTTCGCAAAGCCCGGGATTACCTCCACGAGCCCAGCAATAGAAAAAACCAACAAAAACGCAACCGTGAAAAAGAATGGATTTTTTTCCAAAAAACTAAACATTGCTTATTCCTCCTTTATGCTGCCATAGGTGTAGCATTTTGAGGTTCTTTGTCAAGAACCCTACCTGATGAGATAGTCATAAGAATGTTGTAAATAAACATAATGAATCCTATCAAATACATAAGCCCACCAATCGCACGAATAAGATAGTATGGGAAGAGCGCAGTTACTGTGTGAATAAAGCTATAAATAAGACTTCCATTCGCATCATAATCTCTCCACATCATACCTTGTGTGATACCTGCAATCCACATACTTGAGAAGTAAAGGATAATACCTGTAGTCATAATCCAGAATTGCGCGTCCATAAGCTTTTTAGAGTAAAGCTCTCGCTTGAAGATTCTAGGCACCATATGGAAGCACGCAGCAATAACCATAAATCCTACCCAACCAAGAGCTGCATCATGAACGTGTCCGATAATCCAGTCTGTAAAGTGAGCCAAGCCATTGACAGAACGGATAGACTGAATCGGTCCTTCAAGTGTGGTAAGCATATACCAAGTTGAAGCAAGGATGAGGAATTTAATCATGGGAGATTCTTTGATTTGATGCCATTGACCACGCATAGTAAGCAACATATTGATTGCTGTCCCCCACGAAGGCAAAATCAAAATAACTGAAAACACAGAACCAAGTGTCTGAATCCAATCAGGCGTAGTTGAGTAAATAAGGTGGTGTCCGCCTGCCCAAATATAAATAAACATAAGTCCCCAGAATGAGAATAATGTAAGCTTATATGAGAATATAGGCTGTCCAGATTCTTTAGGGAGGAAGTAATAGATTAACCCAATGATACCTGAAGTAAAGACGAATGCAACAGCATTATGTCCCCACCACCATTGCACCATCGCGTCATTTGTCCCAGCATAGAATGAAATAGAGTGCAACATACTCCCTATACCCGCGACGAAATAAGTTGGAACCGAAAGGTTATTGAAAATGTAAAGCGCAGAAATACCAACAAATGTAGCGATGAAATACCACAATGAGATATAAATTGTTTGCTCACGTCTCACACCCATACTTCCAAATAGGCTCACACCCCACAATACCCACACAACAACTACAAGAATATCAAGAGGCCAAATAAGTTCAGAATATTCTTTAGATTGCGTTAGTCCAGCAAAAAGTGTAACCACTGCAAGCACCATAAGCACAATGTATATCCAAAAATGCGCTAGTCCCACTGCATGCAAGAAACAATGCTCTTTATAGGTAATCTTAAGCACCCTTTGCCCTAAATAATACCAAGAAGCCCAAATCCCACTAAGAGTAAAACCATAGATAATACCATTAGTATGAAGAGGTCGAAGCCTACCAAAAGTTCCATATTCTGAAGCTAGATAGTTTAAATCTGGGAATGCCATTTGAAATGCAATCACTACCCCGATGAGCAGCCCTACAAATCCAAAAGCCATCGCAGAGAAAACAAATAACTTAGCAATTGAGTAATCATACTCGAGCGTGTTTGTCTGCATTGCAGTCTCCTTATTTTGATTTAAATGCGGTATAGATTGTAGTATCTTTGAATTTATAGCCACCTTAAAAAGTTAATAAAGAAATAACAAAAAATTTTTAAAGAGTAAAAAAGTTTTTTATTTTGCACTCAAAACTATCATTTTCCTGCTGCGTTTTGTGTGAGGGTAGAGGGTTGTTTATAGAATCTGCACCAGATTCTATATGTGTGCTTATAGCCTGAAATTCCCACCAGATAAGCTTTCTTATCTTTGGTGGAATATGATATGTGGCGCATAAAGTTTTGAAAGGCTTTGTCATAGGCTCTTTGGTTACGATTTGAAACATACTAATACTATCCAGCGCAATAAACAGCAGCTTATCATTTTTAGCGATGATGAGATTGTGAATCTTACAATTAAAATGGCTTTTCACTATCTCCTCTCGTTGCTTACTGCTTAGCACATAGCCGCAGAGTTTAGCCGCCTTATCACACGCGAGCAAGAGCAAATACTCCTCATTAATGTTAAAGGCAAAAATCGCACATTGATATTTTCCTCTCTCCGTCCGCATAGTCTTAGAAAATTCACAAATATTTTTAGAATCTTTATACAAAGACTCTCTTGCCTCGCTCACAAACTTATGCAAAGATTCTAAAAACAGAATCCGCGGGGCAATCTGTGAAAGCAAATATTCCTTATCCTGCGCGAGATAATTGAGACTCTGTGCTATACCTACACCAAAGGTATTTACAAGATCATTACAAAATCTATGCCGAAAGAAATTTCGCCTAAAGCGCAAATCCGCATTACTCGTATCCTCAAAGTATCGTAAATCACGCTCTTTACAGAATCTATAAAGCTCTTCCTTTGGGGTAGATTCTAAAGGGCGGACAATAGGATATGTGCGCCCCCAATCAAAACCCAACAAATTACCTAGCCCACTGCCAAGCGTGAGCTGCATCATAAACCACTCGAAACGATCATTGAGCTGATGAGCGAGAATAAGCGACTCGTAACCATAAGATTCTATAATCTCATCAAAGAATCCAAATCTAAATATCCTTGCTTGAGTTTCAAAATTATGAGAAAATTGCGGCGCGTGGGCGACAAAGCATTGTTTGTTGTGAATCTGTGCCAACTCTTGTGCATACGCCACCTCATCATCGGCTTCTTTGCGTGTATGATAATGCACGATAGCGATGTCAAAAGGCACATTTGCTTCAAGGAGCAAAAAAAACAACGCCACAGAATCCACCCCGCCAGAAAATCCAAGCAGATGTTTGCCTGTGTAAAGAGATTGTGTTGCGGGGGAGAGCTTCAAAATGCGCCTTTGAAGTGAGATAGCGCATTATAGCATATCTTAGATTCTAAAGACACACCAACATTGTTATAGAATCCAAGATGATAGAATCTAAAATTTTAACGCATTTTATGAGGGATTGAATGAGGATTGCCCCCGCCTGTGCCAATTTGCTTAATCTCGCCACTAGGCAAAATATCAAAAGCCGCGCCAAAGCCCTTTACAAAGCGTCCCAAGCCAAGCTGTAACTCGATGAGATGAAAATCCCGCATTTGACGAATGGTCTTTATGCCACCAGCACCGCCCATAGCAGATTCTAAACTATTAAGCGCGGCATTAAACTCCTCGCTATCACGCTCAATAAAATGCGCATTTGCGCGGTATTTTAAACGTTTGCGCAAGATGACAGACTTTGCTTTGCCCTCATCTTCGAGGAAAAGCACCTCGATTTTTTGGGGATTTGCAGAGATACTCGCAAAATGTTCGGCAACCTCGCTAATGTAGATATAAAGTTTGTTATGAATCTGCATTAAAGGCGCATAGGAGGCAATTGCCTGTCCGTCTTTATCAATACTTGCAATAATGATTGAGCCAAAGCCCTGCTTGAATGCAGCAATTTCATCAGCTATATCTTTGCTATCATCGGGCTTTGCACTTTGACAAAAACTGATGATAGCGTCCTTTAGGCTACTTTCATCAGTCTTTTGCGGAAACTCCACGCGCAGGGAAATGTTATCATTATAGATAATGTCTAAACCCTCAAGATCAATGCCTGTGAGCGTGGCATTTTTTACCTCACCATTAATGAGTGCCTCTTTTTTGCCATATTTTTTACAGAGCGCAATAAGCTCGTTTGTGTGATAATTATTCATATGTGAAATGATGGTTTGTGGATTCATAGTTTGCTCCCAAAGTAGAATTGTGCCTTCATAGGCTACCACGAAAGTAGCCTACTTATGCAATCAAACAACAAATAAGGAAGGAAAAGATGCTCCTAACCCAACCCGCCCAACCAAACCAAAAATGATTTTGCTAAAAGCATCACTTAAAAGACAGGTGCATTATAATGTAAAGAAACTTAAAAATAAATTAATAACTATTCTTATTTTATAAAAATACAGAATCCTGCTTTAGAGTAAGCCAAAACTTTGGGCTACTTTCCACAATGTAAGAATAATAGAGAATGCGTATATGCCAATAAGCGCATAACGATGATTATGCAGTGTAACCTTACTGATGAGATAGATTCCAAAAGACACTCCAATCATTGAGGATATACCGATGATAATACCGGCTCTAAAGTCAATCAAATCGTGCGCAGCAAGTGAAAGTGAGCCAGAAATCGAAGCAAAAATAATAAAAAAAAGCGAAATAGGCACAACCTTTTTAGAATCAAAACCTAGATAATACGCCAAAATAGGCGCGAGGATAAGCCCTCCACCAACTCCCAAGCTCACAGCAAATATGCCCGTTAAGAATCCTGCACCAATCATCAAAAACTTTTGCTTGAAAGGATTAGTAATAGGTGGCGTGGGGTTAGCTTGTGTTTTGACATTAAAGACATATTTGTAAAAACTCACCGCAGATAGGAGCAAAAAGAGTAGGAGGAGGATTTGCGAAGAGAGTGAATCCACGATTATTCCGCTAAATGATGCCCCAATAAGTCCGCCTAACCCCACAAAAACGCCGTGATAAATGTCAAGCTTTTTTTGAAAAATATTAATGAGTGAGCCAAAGGTTGAGGAAAAAACCATTTGCATAATGGATACACCGATAGCATACTCCATTTGCATACCCAGAATAAGCAAACAAGGCACGATAATCACGCCTCCACCTATACCAAAGAATCCAGCCGCCACGCCACTTGTAAAGCCAAGAATAATGAGTATTTCAACAGCCATTTTCTCCCTCCAATTACCCTTTCATATGCTTAGAATCCTACTCGCCTTACGCTCTTGTAGCATTTGTTTATGTTGCACTTTTGTGCGCCCAACTTTGACAACGCGCGTATTTTGCGTGTTTATTTTACGCCACTACGCCTACTTATTGTGCCTGCATACCGCTAGAATAATGGTTTATCCATTTCTTTTGGTATATCTAAGCCCATAACCTTAAGTATGCTCGGCGCAATATTGTTTAATCCACCATTTGCCACTTTTGTTACGCCATTAGCAAGGCAGAAGCACCACACTTGCCCAATCGTATGATTTGTGAGAACATTACCCTGCTCGTCTCTCATCTCCTCGCAGTTGCCGTGGTCGCTTGTGATGAAAAGTGCGTATTTATGAGACTTTGCGGATTCTATAATGCGTCCAAGCTCCTTATCCACTGCTTCTACTGCAGCCTTTGCCGCTTCAAAGTTCCCTGTATGCCCCACCATATCACCATTTGCAAAATTCACAACAACAAAATCAAACCCCTCTTCTATACCTTTTAGCACCTCATCGCCCACCGCCGCCGCACTCATTTGCGGGAGCAAGTCATAGGTTTTTACATTTGGCGAGGGGATAAGCACGCGCTTTTCTCCCTCAAACTCAGCCTCACGCCCACCATTAAGGAAAAATGTAACGTGTGCGTATTTCTCTGTCTCCGCAGTATGGAGCTGCTTCAAGCCATTTGCTGCAATCACTTCGGCAAGAGTATTTTGCACCTTTTGCTTAGGAAAGAGAATAGGATAAGGAAAATTTGCATCGTATTCTGTCATTGTGGCAATGTGGCATTTCACTACGCATTCTCTCTTAAAGCCCTCAAAGTTAGGATTCCCTAGCGCATCGACAATCTCTCTTGCCCTATCAGAACGGAAATTGATAAAAATAAATCCCTCATTGTCCTTGATACCTGTGAATCCGCCAAAACTTGCAGGGACAATAAACTCATCATAAATACCCTCTTCATATAGAGAGCGCACATATTCTTGTGGGCTAAGTGTGCTAGGATTTGCACCTATTACGAGGGTATCATAGGCTTTTTGCACCCTATCCCAGCGTTTATCCCTATCCATAGCGTAAAATCGCCCGGCAATACTTGCTATGGAGATATTTTTACCACATAGATTCTCAATCTCTGTTATAAAAGTATTCGCACTTTGGGGTAAAACATCGCGTCCATCGGTGATTAAATGCAAAAATACCCTTTTGTTTTGATTTTCCAAAATCTGCGCTAAAGCCTTAAAATGCTCAATATGTGAATGCACTCCACCATCACTCAATAATCCGCATAAATGCACTACCTCCACATTTTGCACTACTTGCAAAAAAGCGGGATTTTTTTGAATCTCACTCTTTGCGATAGCCTGTGAGATTCTTACCAAATCCTGATAAAGTATGCGCCCAGAGCCAATACACATATGCCCCACTTCGGAATTTCCCATTTGCCCCTCTGGTAGTCCTACACTCATTCCAAATGTATCAATCATACCATAAGGCACATTTGCAAAAAGATAATCATAAGTTGGTTTTTTAGCGTGGTAAAAGGCATTGTATTGTGTTTTTTCACTATACCCTATACCATCAGTAATCACAAGGATACTCTTCATATACACCCCTTAGGAACAAAAATTAACTAATTGTAGCTAAAATCTAAAACCTTTCATAAACCAAAAACTGCCTTAAAACCTTTTGCAAGGCTTAAGATAAAGGACATAAATATGCTGTATTGGCTCTATCAAACTTTTGGTATCAATATCTTTTCTTATATTACTTTCCGCGCGGGGGTGGCATTTTTTTGTGCCTTTGGCTTTAGTATCGCCCTAATGCCCTATTTTATCAAATGGGCGAAGGCAAAAAAGGCAAATCAGCCCATTTCTACCTATGTAGCCGCGCACGAGGGTAAAAAGAATACCCCCACAATGGGCGGAATCGTATTTGTTATAAGTATGCTTTGTGCCTCTTTGCTCTGTGTGAATCTCTTTAATCCCTATGTATTGCTCGGGCTTTTTTGCATCATTAGCTTTAGTTTCATTGGCGCAAGAGATGATTATATGAAAATTTCAGCCAAAAGCAATGCTGGAATGAGTGCAAAAATGAAGTTTTTTCTCCTTTTTGTTGTCTCTTTAATCATTACCGCTTTACTTTTATACATAGGACATAATACAAACCTTTATATTCCATTTATGAAATATCCGCTCTTTGATATGGGTGATTTTACAATCGCAAACATTCCTATCATCGCCCTTGCCTTTTGGATTCTTGTATTTTTGGCTACAAGCAATGCCGTAAATATTACAGATGGGCTTGATGGATTAGCCACCGTGCCGAGTATTTGCGCTCTTTTTTCATTATCAATTTTTGTATATGTGGCAGGACACGCGGGATTTTCTGGCTATTTATTATGGCCCAAAGTCGTAGATAGTGGGGAGCTCGTTATTCTCTCTGTGTCGCTCATCGGTGCACTTTTTGGATTTTTATGGTATAACTGCCACCCCGCACAAGTCTTTATGGGGGATAGTGGTAGCCTCGCACTTGGAGGCTTCATAGCTTTTATGGCGATTGTCTCAAATAACGAGATTCTGCTTTTGCTCATTGGCATTATTTTTGTGATTGAAGCTCTTTCTGTGATTTTGCAGGTGGGAAGCTACAAGTATCGACAAAAACGCATTTTTGCTATGGCACCTATTCATCATCATTTTGAAGTGCGTGGCTGGGCGGAAAATAAAATCATTGTGCGCTTTTGGATTATTGCAATTTTGGCAAATCTCATCGCACTTTTAAGTCTAAAGATTCGCTAAAGGAGCATTATGCGTATAAGTATTTTTGGCTATGGCGTTACGACCACGCCTCTTGTGGCATTTCTCAATGCGCAAGGACATAAACTAAGTATTTATGATGATAAATTTCAAACTCTACATTACGATGAATATGGCAACACTCTGCTTCCCTCCTCACATTTTGAAAGCAGCAAAAGTGATATGGAGATTCTCAGTCCAGGTATCCCGCCCACGCACCCTTTAGTGCTTAATGCAAAGAATCTCATCAGCGAGTATGATTATTTTACAAATCTCTTGCTACAAGATTCACAAAAAAATGGTGCAAATAAAGCACAAGCACCCTTTATGATTTGGATTAGCGGGACCAATGGCAAAACAACGACAACCGAGATGACCACACTTTTATTAGAATCTTTTGGTGCGCGAAGCGGCGGTAATATCGGCACACCCCTAGCGGAACTCTACACGCAAAAGCCAAAAGTATGGGTGCTAGAGACAAGCTCCTTTAGTTTGCATTATACGCACAAAGCCTATCCTCGCATTTATGCACTTCTACCTGTAAAAGAAGATCATATTAGTTGGCACGGCAGTTTTGAAGCCTATATAGAGGATAAGCTAAGCCCTTTAGCGCGTATGGATTCTCACTCTGTCGCCTTTATCCCCGCGCAGTTTAAAGACCACCGCCTAGTGAAAACATTTCAAGGGAAAATGATATACTATGAAGATAGCGCGGATTTAAGCCAAAAATGCAGTATCACTATGGAAAAGATTAGATTCAAAGAGCCATTTTTGCTTGATGCAATTCTTGCGCTAAGTATCGCCAAATACGCCTTTGGTGCGGATAATATTGATTTAATTAATCGCTTTTGTATTGGCGCACACAGAATCGCGGAGTTTTATGACAAACATCATCGCTTATGGGTTGATGATAGCAAGGGAACGAATGTCGATGCGACCATTCAGGCAATCGCGCGATATGAGGGAATACATATTATGATTATCCTCGGTGGCGATGATAAGGGCGCAAATCTCACGCCACT
This sequence comes from Helicobacter sp. MIT 03-1616, assembly GCF_000765685.2. Classification (NCBI taxonomy): domain Bacteria; kingdom Pseudomonadati; phylum Campylobacterota; class Epsilonproteobacteria; order Campylobacterales; family Helicobacteraceae; genus Helicobacter; species Helicobacter sp. MIT 03-1616. Next base: position 141,086 of record NZ_JROY02000001.1, read on the forward strand.
CTTTGAATCTATGCGTGGCAAGGATATTGAGATTTTTAGCATAGGTGCTAATGAAAAAAGACTCATTGAGTATGCAAAAAACTATGGGATTCCAATCACATCTTGTGAAAACCTGCAAAATGCTATGCAAAAAATTCACGCAAAACGCACACTAGATTCCAAAGATGTTGTTTTACTCTCTCCAGCTGCTGCGAGTTTGGATCAGTTTAAATCTTATAAAGAGAGGGGGGAAATTTTCACCCACCTTGCTTTGGGAGAATCTTAGCCATAGTGCGTCAAGCTAAAAGCCTATACAGATTCAAAAATACCTACTAAGCTATGGACAAAAATACGAGATTCTAAAATAGAGCAGAGTAAAAACAAAGGCAAAATGTGTTATCTTACAGTATTCTACAACTTAAGCGACATTTAATACAGTAAGTCTTAGAATCCGTGACATATTTCTTTCAAAAGGAGCTTTTATGAAAAGATTAAGTGTAGGCTTGTGCGCGGCATTGTTTCTTTTGGGCTGTACTGAGCCAACTCCACAAGCAAAAGTAGAGGAGAACGCAAGGGCAGAAATATCTAAAAGATTGCAAAAACCACTTGAAGTAACCTATGGCAAAGTGCTTAAAGAAGATGAAATAGAAGCGATGAATAAATGTCTCTCTGCTGATTTGGTAAGCAAACTTACCACAGAAGAAAAGCTATTTTTGGGTGGAAACACAGCAGAAAAAACAAAAGTGGCTAAAGAAGCCGACAATGTGGCTAGCAAGCTTCTTTTCACAAGCAATGAGTTCAAAGGCTCTCTCAAGACCTGTTCTGCTGTTGTGGGCGTAGTCAAGGCAATTAATAAAGTCAAATAAATAACCTCTTTAAATAGTCAAAGCATTGCAACCTTGTGTTTTTATGCTTTGACTAGAATCCTCTCTTACTTTTTACTCCTTGTATGTTTATCACAAAACCTTAACCAAATTTAGCAACTTCACGATACAAGCCAAGAAATTTACTAGGCTTAGATTCTCTATTTTTGTTTAGTTCCTAAATCCTACCTATGAAGATTTTATCCCAGCGCGGATAATTTCACCAAAACCCTCTAGTTCGAAACTCGCCGAACCTACAAGCACACCATTGACATAAGGTAGAGACAGAATCTCACTCGCATTGTTAGCATTCACACTACCACCATAAAGCAATGGCGCGTCTGTGAGCTGTGAAAGCATTTTATGCGTAGATTCTATTTGCTTGAGGCTTGCACTCACACCCGTGCCAATCGCCCAAATAGGCTCATATGCGATAATAAGCTTAGAATAACTCGTATCAATACCACTAAGTTGCTTACTCAAAAACTCCTTTAGCGCGTTTTCACCTTTTTCTCGCACCTCCAAAAACTCACCGATACAATAATATATACTAAATCCTGCTTCTTTAAAGAATCTAAACTTCTCGTTGATAAAATCCTGACTTTCGCCAAAAAGTGTGCGCCGCTCACTATGCCCGATAAGCAAATGTGAGATGCGAAATTCCTCTAGCTGCTTGAGTGTAATCTCACCCGTAAAACCTCCGCTTTGCGCAAAGTAAGCATTTTGCGCACCGATATGAAAATGCGCAAAGCTATCATCTAAAAGTGCGGTGGCAGAGGGAAAAATACTCACTTGCAAATGCGATTTAGGCTGTATAGCAGAATCTTGCAAACCCTCCCCCAAAGATGCATTTTTGCAAGTCTCACTTTTGCAAGGCACATTTAGAGATTTAAGCAAAGATTCTAAACCTTCTGCATATGCACACACTTTGGCGCGTGTGAGATTTGATTTAAAGTTTGCAGCGATGATTTTTGACATTTTTACTCCTTTGAAATGTAGAATCTGCCAAAGTGAGGCATTTAATACCATAAATATGAGATTCTTAAAAACACAGAAATAGCATTTTATCTTAAAGTCGCAAATATCCCCTAGTATTGTTAAAACTCCCGACAAAGTGTCAGTAGTGGCAATTTAATATTTTGCGTTACAATCTTGCCCTTATAGTCTTAATTTGGCAATGAGGAGATTTATGAATACTCTAAGCGTGATTGATACTTTCGGTTTTTTCTTTAGGAGTTTTTATGCGCTCCCTCCGCTCAAAAATTCACAAGGCTTCCCTACCGGACTACTCGTGGGATTTTGTAACTTACTTCAGTCTTTATACAAAGACCCCTCTTGCACCTATGTTGTTTTCGCGTTGGAGGGCGGCGGAGAGAATAAGAGGCGCGAGATTTATGACGCTTATAAACGCAATCGCCAAGCCCCACCCCAAGAGCTCATTATGCAGCTACCTGTGGCGATTGAGTGGATTAGCAAAATGGGCTTTTTAAATATTAGCATTAATGGCTATGAAGCCGATGATGTGATTGCCTCTATTAACAAAATCGCAAACAATCAGCACATAGCAGTTAGAATCATCAGCCACGACAAAGATTTATATCAGCTCATCGATGAAAACACCTATATCTACGACCCCATTGGCAAAAAAGACATAAAAGAACAACAATGTATCGAAAAATATGGTGTGAAACCTGCGCAGTTTGTTGATTATCAATCGCTTGTGGGCGATACTAGCGATAATGTGGCGGGCATCAAGGGAATAGGCGCAAAAAGTGCGCAAAAGCTTATATCACATTTTGGCAGTATAGAATCTATGTATGCACGCGAGCAGGAACTAGACGACATTGTAAGCCCTCGTATTGCAAATCTCGCTCGCGAAGGCAAAGAAAGTGCGCTTATAAGCAAAAAGCTTGTAACCTTACACGATGATTTGTTGCAAGAGCTTGACTTAAGCAAATGTCTTATGCCGCAAACCAACCCTATGCTTAAAATCCTCGATGAACTGAAAAAATATGAGCTGAAAAATATCATCTCAAAGGTGCAATCTCCACACGAGCGACACGCACAGAGGAGAAGTGCGCAAAGAGGCGTAGGAAGCAGTCTTGATTCGCTTTCAAAAACAACGCAAAGCTTTTATTTCAAAGCGCACTTGCTCGATAATGTGGCAGATATAGAATCTATCCTCTCGCGCGTGGAAAAAGGCACAAAAATTGGATTTGATTGCGAGAGTGATAGCCTCAATCTCCAAGAGGCGAATTTGGTTGGATTCTCATTTTGCTTTGACGGAGAAAATACCTACTATGTACCAGTGGGGCATAATTATTTGGGTGTTGGCAAACAGCTTAGTATAGATGAGGCAAGGCATATTATTTCACGCATTTTTGCCTACCCGCTTATCGGGCATAATCTCAAATTTGACTTAAGCCTTATCTATCGCACTTTGGGGCTAGAACACAATAATGAAATTTATGATAGTATGATTTTAGGGTGGCTATATGATTCTATCTCGCCAGTGGGGCTTGATAAACAAATGCTAAAATGGTTTAAACACACAATGATAAGCTTTGATTCTATTGTGTCAAAAGGTGAAAATTTCTCGCAAGTCAATATCAATACTGCTATGCAATACGCCGCCGAAGATGCTGCCGCGACTTTCGCACTCTATCATCGCTTAGAGGAGGAGTTTCACGCAAGGAATTGGGGTGAGATTTTGGAGTTAGCCTATACTTTGGAATTTCCATTCATCAAGGTGCTTATGGCAATGGAGTGTGAGGGGATTAAAGTTGATATGGCACTTTTAGAATCTCTAAGAGACAAGATGAGTGAGCAAATCGCACATTTAAGCGCACAAATTTTCGCCCTTTGTGGAGAAAGCTTCAATCTCAACTCGCCCCAACAACTTTCTCAAGTGCTTTTTTCACATTTAGGGCTAAAGCCCGGACGCAGTGTCAAGGGAGGTTTAAGCACCGATGAAAAGACGCTTTCAGCCATAGCACACAGCCACGAGGTCATACCCTTGATTTTGGATTATAGAGAGGCAAACAAGCTTAAAAGCACCTACATAGAACCGCTTTTGCGCTTTGGTGCAACAAATGATGATCATAGAATCTATACATCATTTTTGCAAAGTGGCACAGCCACAGGACGACTAAGCTCAAAATCGCCAAATTTACAAAATATTCCGGTAAGACGCGAGGAGGGACGCAAAATCCGCGAGGCATTTATAAGCAAAGACAGGTATAGCCTCATAAGTATTGATTATTCTCAAATTGAATTGCGCCTTTTGGCACATTTTTGCAAAGATGATTCACTGCTTGAATCTTTTAGGCAAGATAAAGATATTCACTATGAAACAGCTGCGCGACTTTTTGGTAAGGAAAATGCAGAGCAAAAACGTGCGATTGCAAAGTCAATTAACTTTGGACTTATCTATGGTATGGGGAGCAAAAAACTTTCTCAAACTCTGCAGATTTCACTAAAAGAGGCAAAAAGCTATATTGAAAGCTACTTTGCACTTTTCCCCACAATAAAGGATTTTCTCAACGCGCAGGAGGCATTTTTACTAGAAAATGGTTATTCGCAGACATTGCTCGGGCATAGACGATATTTTGACTTTGAAAGTGCTACTGATTTTATGAAAGCAAACTTTTTGCGTGAGGGCATAAACTCTATTTTTCAAGGTAGCGCGGCAGATTTAATCAAGCTTTCAATGTGTGAGATTCACAAAAAATATGCAAAAAGTGATTTAAAAATGCTCCTGCAAGTGCATGATGAACTCATTTTTGAAGCACCTAGCAAAAAGGCGCAAGAATATGCACAAGAAGTGGCGCATATAATGAATAACATCTACACGCTTGAAGTGCCTTTAAAATGTGGCGTGAGTATCGGGCATAACTGGGCAGAGCTAAAATAAAGCGCAGATTCTAAAACTTATGAATCTTGTGTGTTGTGGATAGCGATTTATCAACATTTAGCAAAATTTTTGTAAAAAATGTATAATACGCGCTATTCTACTTAAGGAGGCAGTTATGGCTAAGATTTTAGAGGGCAAAAAAGGACTTATTGTAGGCGTAGCAAATAATCGCTCAATCGCTTATGGTATTGCTAAAGCGTGTAAAGAGCAAGGGGCGGATTTAGCTTTTACTTTTTTAAATGAAGCCTTAGAAAAAAGAGTGCGTCCTATCGCAGAAGAAATGGAATCTAAAAATTATGTCTATGAACTTGATGTGAGCAAAGAAGAGCATTTTGAGCAGTTATTCCACGCACTTAAAAGAGATATGGGAGAGCTTGACTTTATCGTGCATTCTGTAGCTTTTGCACCAAAAGATGCGCTAGAAGGAGACTTTATCCAAACAAGCAAAGCCGCTTTTAATACCGCTATGGAAATCTCTGTGTATTCACTCATTGAACTTTCTCGTGCTATGCTCCCGCTGCTTAATAAAAATGCGGCAATTCTCACCCTTACCTATCTTGGCAGCGTGAAATATGTAACAAACTATAATGTTATGGGTGTGGCAAAGGCAGCTTTAGAATCTAGTGTGCGCTATTTAGCGTATGATTTAGGCAAGCAAGGCATTCGTGTCAATGCTATCTCTGCAGGTCCAATTAAAACTTTGGCAGCAAGTGGGATAAGTGATTTTAATATTATGCTTAAATGGAATGAGGCTAATGCGCCATTGCGTGAGAATGTGAGCATTACACAAGTAGGCAATGCCGCAATGTATTTGCTAAGCCCTCTTGCAAGTGGTGTTACCGGAGAGGTGCATTATGTAGATGCGGGGTATAATATTATGGGAATGTGCGCCACCGAGGAAGTCGATGGCAAAATCACACCTCGTTGGGATATTTTACGCTCTTAAAAAGCAATCATAATATTTGCGAGGTAGCTAAGCTGCATAGACAGAGCTTCATTATTACTCACTCCTAATTCCTTAAACTTATCGCTCAAAGGGAAGCTACCTCGTCCCATTACTTCAAGGCTTACAAAATCGCTTAACACAAAGCCAAAGCCAAGATTCACATTCACGCCAAATCCTTTTGCACTCTCATCATTGAATTTGAGTTGCGCATAATGCACACCCGGTCCGCCAAATGTATAAAATCGTGGAGTGAATCTATATCCTTCTTCCCAAGTGATACCATAGCTTCTATATGATGGCTTTGAGCTGCTATCAAGGATATTTGATTCTGCGACTTCAGCAAGGATACGCGTAAAAAGCTTTTGGCTTGTATTTATCTGCAAGCCCAATGCACCACGTCCGCTTAAACCACCCTTTTCATTATATAAAGTTTCACCCATATTGCTCCATTTGACATTTGTATCAGCATTTTTAAACCAAGTCGTTTGAGAACCTATGCTTCCGCCTACTATAAAGCGATATTTTTGCTCCTCTGCTCCAAAAACACATAATGCAAAAGCAAATGGAATAAAAGCAAGAATTTTCTTCATTATTTCTCCTTTTTGTGAGGTTGTTATAAGCTTATCAGTTTTGCAAACCACAGCTTAATATAAAAATCACATTTTTTGATTAGAATTTTAATATATAAGGTAACCAATCGAATAAATACCATAACATATTTTCCTCCTTTTTATACTATTAAAGATGTAATCGTAGGGTAGATTTCTACCCTGATAGATAGCCTCAAATTAGAATTGAAGACCAATGAGTATTCCAGCGACTAATGCCCACATACTACACCTCCTTTTAAAGATTATCTCAAACCAAAACTTTATGATTTGATTGAATTATTATATTATAAAATATAATAATTGCTATTATTTTATATATCAATATTTTGAGTAATGTAATTTTGTAACATAATCTTTTTTAAGTCAAATTTGCCTACAATGTGTCTTTTATTTTCATAAAGGATTCAAAAACAATGCGTTTTAGAGAACGACAGAGCCTCCACCTCATCTCACTTGGCTGCACAAAGAATCTTGTAGATTCTGAAGTAATGCTTGGACGATTACAATCTTATACCCTCACACAAGAGCTTGAGAATGCTGATGTGATTATCATTAATACTTGCGGTTTTATAGAATCTGCTAAGCAAGAGAGCATTCAAACCATACTTTATGCGCTTAACTCTCGTAAAAAGGGTGCGGTGCTTGTAGTGAGCGGGTGTTTAAGTGAGCGTTATGCTAAAGAGCTCAAAGAGGAGATTCCAGAGATTGATATTATCACGGGCGTGGGCGATTATGACAAGATTGATGTAATGGTGAGAGAGCTTAAATCCATACAATCCAATCAAGTTTTTTTAGCCAATGAAACCCACGAGCGCAGTATTATCGGCTCAAATTTTCACGCATATATTAAGCTAAGCGAAGGGTGCAATCAAAGTTGTAGCTTTTGTGCGATTCCACAATTTAAAGGCAAACTCCACTCACGCACGCTAGAATCCACACTCAAAGAATTGACAAATCTCTATAATCAAGGATTTAGAGATTTTAGCTTTATTGCTCAAGATTCTAGCTCATATATGCGTGATTTAGGGCAAAAAGATGGGCTTATACAGCTTATTAAACGCATTGACTCGCTCAAACTCCCCATTAGCTGTAGAATCCTCTATCTCTACCCTACGACAACAAGCCTTGAACTCATTGCCACGCTTGGAAACTCGGCAAGTTTCTTGCCCTATTTTGATATGCCAATCCAACATATTTCGGATTCTATGTTGAAAATTATGCGGCGTGGGGCAAATAGAGCCAAGCACATAGAGATTTTAAAAGCAATGCGCGAGATTGAAGGCAGCTTTGTGCGCACGAGCTTTGTGATTGGACATCCGGGCGAGGGCGAGGCGGAGTTTGAAGAGTTATGCGCATTTGTGGAAGATTTCACATTTGATAGGGCAAATCTTTTTGCCTACTCGCCGCAGCTTGGCACAAGAGCGTATGAGATGAGTAATCGTGTGAGTGCCAAAACGACTAACGCACGACTAAATAGGCTCAATGCCATTATCAAAGCGCAGGTAAAACATCACAATAAAGTACTTGTAGGCAAGGAATGCGTGGCAATTTGTGAGGGTAAAAGCGAGATAAGCGAGTATTTTTATAAGGCGCGTTTGAAACTATGGGGTAAAGACATTGATGGGGAGATTCTGCTTAATGATAGTGAGATTTGCGATGAAAGTGGGCAAATGCTTCCGCTGAATGAGGGCTATTATCGTATGCAAATCACAGAATATAAGCAAAACTTTCTTTTTGGTAAAGTTCTTGCGCACTAATGTGTATCAAGACAGATTCAGAATCCCTATGGTATTTTTGTGCGTATATTCAGCAATTTATGGGGTTTTAGTCTATGGATAAAGAAATATTGCTCTCAAACATAAACAGGATTCACACCACTACAATGGGACTTGAAAGGATAAGGAAAAATCTTAGAATCCGCACAAACAATGTCCTAGGATACTGCAAGGACAAAATATTAGATAAGCATTGCCACATATACAGGCAAGGCAAAAATTGGTATTGTGAAGTCGATAATATAAAAATAACGATTAACGCATCAAGCTACTCTATCATCACAGCGCACAGTATTTGATAAAACATATTAGCTCTTCGTGCATTACTCACAATAAGTAAAAAAATACTTACACAATCAAAGAAAATTAAATATTTTTTAATTAACTATGACGTATAATTACACCCGAGATTTGATGAAATTTATCTCTACCTCTAACTAACGCTCAAGGGGGTTTTTATGCTTTCACTCATTCGTGCCTTAGGCATCAAAAAACAAATTCTTATCTCATTAGGTATCCCTCTCATCGCCCTTATTTGCTTTCTCTTTCTGCAGCTCTCCCAAACCTTTGCTTCTATGTCTCAATCTCAAATACTAGAAAAGCAAATTTTAATATCCGAACAAATCTCAAAACTCGTTCATGAAATGCAAAAAGAACGTGGGTTGAGTGCAGGATTTGTCGCGAGTAAAGGCACAAAATTTGCCAATGAGATTAAAGAGCAACGCATTCTTACAGATAAAGAGTATAAAACTTTGCGTGATATGGTTGCAGAAAACAATGATGTAGATTCACGTTTTCTTTCCGCTTTACAACAAGGATTGGAATTAGTGGAAAAAATTTCCCAAACAAGGCAAAAAGCCGATACTTCTATGAATACCCAAGAGAATGTGGGAGGGCAAGTTGTAGGGTATTACACAACAACGATTGCTTTTTTACTTGATAGTGTTTTAGAATCTACAAAAATTATTAATGACGCACAGCTTGCTAAGTCTATGGTGGCTTATACAAGTTTTCTTTACGCAAAAGAACGTGCAGGACTAGAACGCGCCACTGCAAATGGAATCTTTGTCGCTAATGTCGCCCCAAACAATGCGGGCTACAACAAAGTAGTTTCACTTATTGCCGAGCAAGAAGCATTTTTAAAGATTTTTCTTTCTCTTGCCTCACAGCAAAGCCTTGATTTTTATCACAACGCAATCAAACATCAAAGTTTTGCTGAAGTTGATAAAATGCGTAATATCCTCCACGAAAAGCGTCATAGCGGAGATTTTGGGATTGATGCGAAAGTATGGTTTGATACCATTACACAAAAAATCAATGTGCTTAAAGACATTGAGGATTTCATCGCATCTTATATTAACAAATCTATCAATGCGCATATTGATACCCTACAAAGTAGCTTTAGGCTACTCCTCACCATATATAGCCTTGTGCTTATTTTTACCATTATTGTTAGCATAGCAATGGTTAGGAGCATTCTTACTCGCCTTAATAATGTCAATCTCAAACTTGCCTATATCACACAAAACAAAGATTTGACAGGACAGGTAAAAATTCTTGCAAATGATGAAATTTCAAGAATGGCGCGCTCTGTAAATGCCTTTATCCGCTATATACACGATGTATTCTTGGAGGTAATGAAACTTATCAAAAACAATCTCTCCATCACACAAATGCTTGTTGAAACATCATCTCATCTTGATAGCAACACTAAAAATATTGCCAAAATTTCACAGGATAACACCGAGCTAGGCGAAAGGAGTGTGAATATCATTGAGCAAAACATCACCCTTTCAAATGCAACAAAAGAATCTTTAGAAGATGTGCTTAATACGATGCAGCAAACTCAAGCACTCATAAGCTCTATCAACGAAGAAATCACAAAAGACGCACAAAAAGAAGATGAAAATATGCAAAAGATTCTCTCTCTTGCTAATGAGGCAAAAAATATTCAAAGTGTACTTGTAACCATTACCGACATAGCAGACCAAACAAACCTCTTAGCACTTAATGCAGCTATTGAAGCAGCGAGAGCTGGGGAGCACGGACGAGGCTTTGCTGTGGTGGCTGATGAAGTGAGAAAACTAGCGGAGCGCACACAGCATTCCATTACCGAGACAGGTAGCATTATCCAATCTGTCTTGCAGTCTATTGATGAAGTATCAAGTGATATGGAAACCAGTGCCAAATCAATGAATAATCTTTCAAAGCAGGGTGAAGTGATGTATGGCAATATACAATCTCTTGCCACACTCGTGCAAGAAACAATGCAAAAATCATTGCAAAGCCTAGAGGGAGCACAAATGGCGAATGAAAATACATCAATGATTGTTGATAATGGTGTTAAAATCGCCGCTTGTGTAAGCCAAATCGTAGAAATCAATAATAATATGCAAAAAAGCTCACACGAACTCGCCAATCAAAGCAATGCGCTTGATGAAATGATAAGCACCTTTAAAACATAATCACGCTTTGCTAGAGAGCTTGTTTATTAGGTTGCATTTTACAATCAGGCGATTGGTTGCTTCTATTCCTATTTGGTGGTATGTTTATAATTGATTTAGTAAAGTATGATTAGCAGCATTACAATAAACAAATTATAGTCTTTGGTTTTTTAGAGACAGATAGAAGCATAAATGTAAATGGGGAAGAGTGGTAAATTTAATGTAAGTATAGGTATGTTTGGGAATATACAGGGCAGAGACTCAGGCGTCCATAAAGCCTTAGATTTATTCGCACAAACAGGAACAAAGCTTTATGCTCCATTAGATTGTGAAGAGTTTTTAAAATACTACAATACCGATAGAGCAAGAGGTTTAATTATGTTTAGATATTATTTTATACAATATTTTAAACCATATCAAAGACAAATAAAAATACTATACAACACCTTTTTTGCTTATTTTTTACTTGAGTTATTTGTTGGAGTTTTTGGAACTCTAGTGCTTATGGCATATTTTAAAAACGATACTGCCTTAGAAATTCAATTTATGCAAAACCTCCCTATGAGTGTGAAAATACTATTTATACATTCTTGTTGGTTTTATGTAGCAACTTGTATTTTAATCATTTTTAGCTTATTCTTTACTCCTAGTTTCGCAAGAGCAAAAAATCATAATGTGGGCAAGATTCTAATGGAAGTAAAATGGCAAAGGTGGAGATTTACAGGTTGGATTTATATATTTTTTCTTGCTGGATTTTTGATATTTATAGTATATGGCTTAGGTTTGAAACTCTACGCTTTTGGCTTAGTTGTGTCGTTGATATGCTGGAATAAGTCATTGGAGTATATATCTCAAAATTCTCTTAGTATCACAGAAAATGGTTTATTAGTTGGGCGAATCTTTAGTGATGTCTTTATTCCTTATGAACATTTCTACCTTTTAAGTGAGAAAGATATACAAGTTGCTTTGAATGCCAATGTGATATATTTTAGATATGGTGAGGGAAGCAATGATATATTAAGTTTTGAGTTGATTGTTAAAAATGGAAACCAAGTAAAGGAATCTTTTATGAATTTTTACAATGAAAAAGTAAAAGAATATAAGCAATCTCACCAAGAGGATTCTACAAATGCAAACTAACAACACAAATACGAATAATAGTGAGGAGTAAGCAACTTGATTCAATATATAGACAATGGAGGCAAGAATATGGATACAAAGCAAGATATAAGATATGATGAGTTTGGAGAGGAGATTATGTATGAGCTGAAACATAATCCTAATTAGTGGGATTATCTCATACTTTGTTCTATGATTCTAAAGATAAATATAACCACATTCTTTCAGCAGAAGTTATAATGTGCGGTATTGATTGCAAATCATTGCTTAATAATATAACACTACCGACACAAGAAAACACAGAAATTCAAAGCGATTTAGTATCACAAGAAAAGATGGAAGGAGCACAACGATGGCAGTAGCGATGGGCATTGTCCTTTTTATAATGCTTATGCTTCCTATATCTACAATATTTTACACTGCTGCCACAATACTTGTGCTGTGGCTACCCTATCAGCTGCGTTACTGCATTGATATATATTTTCTCTTAGGAATGCTTATAGGCTATATTGTGGTGGGTATTCTTGGCTCTACCTTCTTTTTCTTGTATATCAGAGATGTATCATTCATTCGTTCTTTGCTTATCATTGTGGGTATCTCAAGCCTTTTTATCGCTTTTCCCCACATTTGCTATGTGTTTTATAAATTTATCAAATCCCCAAAACAAGCGCAACATCAGCCCATTGCAACAGATGTGGCAATGCCTCATTCTATACCCCGTGAATCTTTTGCCTCATCTTGCGCTACGCCCTCCAACAAAGCCCCGCTTTTTAAAACAATCCCGCCCAAAATCGTGCTTGGTGCGTGCGTAAGCGGACTATGGGGGATAATAGTATTGGCGACTATGTTCTTTCTAATGGGATTATTTAGATTCTAGTCTCTCAAACTGCGCAAGAAAGCGGTATAGATGCTATCTAGCTCCTCTCTTTCCTTGCGAAGTTTGTCGCTGCATTTTTGTTCGCCCTCTGCCTTATTAGAATCTTTACTCAAATCCGCTGCACAATCTAGCACAGATTCTAGAATCTGCATTCGCTTGAGGAGATATTCAAACGCCGCCTTGTCAATATCGGGCAGCTTGTTTATGGCATTTGCTTCTTTTGCCCTACCTTTGATTATCACACGCGCGGGGATTCCCACAGCAGTGCAATCTTGTGGCACATCTTTTATTACCACAGAATTTGCACCAATTTTGGCATTTGCGCCAATGCGGATATTTCCTAGAATCTTCGCCCCAGCACCAATGACAACACCATCTTCTATGGTGGGGTGGCGTTTGACTTTTTCAAGGCTTGTGCCACCTAGCGTTACGCCTTGATAAATCATCACATCATTGCCTACTTCGGCAGTCTCGCCAATGACTACCCCTGTGGCGTGGTCAATAAAAACACGTCTGCCAATCGTAGCCGCAGGGTGAATATCCACATTTGTTATAAAGCCCGTAAGCCCCATAAGAATACGCGCTAAAACTTTGAATCCAACCTTATGAAGCCTGTGCGCAATACGATAATGCACGAGCGCAATCAGCCCGGGGTAGTTAAAAAATAATTCTATGCTCTTATTAATGGCGGGGTCTTTTTGTCTGATAATGCAAAAATCCTCCTTGATAGTCTGCCATAGTCCTATGGGTTGGGTGGCGTGAAAGGGTGTAGATTCTATATTATTTTCTATGTGATTTGGTGTGCGTGATTCTTCCACCCTTTAATCTCCCTTTGTCGTAATCGTGCGCAAATAACCATTCTCACTTAACATTACATAAAGTCGCCCAAGCATTTCTTTCTTGCCCTCGCTATCGAGGTTTTGATTATCCTCAATATGCTGCTTTAGCCTACGCTCTATGTCTTTAGTATCATAATCCAAATCATCAAGCACATCTAAAATCGTTTGAGCTTCAATGAGGCGAGTAAGCTCATAGCCCTTATTTAAATCATCATCAAATTCCACGCTAAATTCTGTGGGGTGCGTGAAGAGATTATGCCGCATTCCAAGCACCTCCTGATACGCACCCACAAGGAAAAATCCCAAAAAATATTCCTCTTTTGTAACATCTACATCGTGCAAAAAAAGCGGCTGTGTCGCATTAAAAGCAATCTCACCATCAGAATCACAAGTAATATCCCATAAACTCGCGCTTCGATTCGGTCGGCGATTGAGCCTATCAAGGGGCATAACAGGAAAGTTTTGCGCCAACCCCCAATAATCAGGCAAACTTTGGAAAAAGCTACAATTCAATAAGTAACGCTCCTGCACCTGCTCTTGAATCTGTAAAATCTCATTAAAATTCTTATGTTTTAAAAGCTTAATAACTTTTTTGATGATGAGATGCACGAGCACTTCGGTATTTGAGCGGTCTTGCAAATCAATATAGCCCAAATCAAAAAGCGTAAGCAAAGATTCCATATGGTCAAGACTATCGTGGAGATATTCAATCGCATTTTTCTCCACCACGCTATTATAGAGATCAAAAAGCTCTTCAATAAGCGGAGGATTGCTCTTTTTAAGCTTGAGGGCTTTTTCGTCATATTCTTGTGAAAAAAGCTCCAAAACAGGCGCGATAAGCACTGCGTGGCTTGCGGCGATAAATCGCCCAGATTCTATAAAAATATCAGGCTCTGGCTCTTTTTTATTTTTGGCAATCTCGCGCAAAGAAAACACAACATCGCCGCTAAATTCATTCAAAGTGTAGTTGCGATTATTCGCGCCCTCGTGTTGCGTGTATTCCACAGCGAGCCCTCCACCGATATTGACGCATTTTAGATTTCTTGCTCCCTTTTTGCGTAGCTCCGCATAGATATTTCCCGCCTCCCTAATAGCGCGCTTCAGCGGTGAAATATCGCTAATTTGGCTACCGATATGGAAGTGAATCATTGTAAATTTATGCAGGAGCTGCTCTTTTTCAAGCATATTTATCGCCTCTAAAAGCTCGGTGCTTGTAAGTCCAAACTTTGAGTTTATGCCCCCGCTTTTTGCCCAAATCCCCATTCCTGTGCTATGGAGGCGGATTCTAAGTCCAATATTAGGATAAGGCTCACCTAGCTCACGCGCCACCTCGATAATCGTCTCTAGCTCGTTTAAGCCCTCGATTGTAAGCGTAATATCGTGTCCCATATTCGCTGCACTAAAGCCTAGAGAAATCATCTCCTTATCTTTGAATCCATTAACCGTTATGGGCGCATCTTTATTCGTATAAGCCATAGCGAGGATAAGCTCGGATTTACTCCCCGCCTCTAGCCCATAGCATTTATCCTTGCTCTGCTCTACAAGTGGGAGGACGAAATTTGGCATTTGATTGACTTTGAGGGGAAAAACAGCCTTAAATCTACCCTTGTAAGAATACTCTTTAATCGCGTCTTCAAAAGAAGCAAACACCTTATCAACTTGCTTTTTTATTAAATGCGGAAATCGAAGCAACAATGGTCCTTTGTAGCCTTTCTCACGCGCCTCCTGCACAATGTCAATCAACGCCGGTTTATGCCTATAATTTACCTTAACCTTGCCATTATCGATAGTAAAGTCGTTGTTGCTCCAAAAATTAATGCCATAATCTACCATATTTCCGCGCCTCACTTGTGGTAAAAAAGAGTGAATTATAGCACTTTAATAGCACTTTATGGCTATACTTATGCAAAACAAACCTATTCTCTACGCAAATGGAGCATAAATGCACAATCCTAACGATACCCTCGCGGATTCACAGCCTAGCCACAGCGCAGATTCTACCTTACAATCTAACGCAAAAACGCAAAAGGCACGAGATTTTTTGCCTATGCTTGATATACCGCAGGAAAACCTTACACATTTAGGATTCTTAAATGAGCTTATAGAACATATAGAGACGCTAGGATTCCTCAATATGAATCTTGCGTCCTTTACGCTTGAGGTAATTGCCCTAGATAGCGCGGATATGCGCAAGCTAAATAGCACTCATCGGGGCAAAGATACCACCACTGATGTATTATCCTTTCCTTTATGCTGTGATATGTTTAGCGAATCTCACACATTGACAGATATGATTTTGAATGAAAATTTAGAGGCACAGGAGTATAAAGGGGGGGATTCTAATGAATCTATGCTCCCGCTGTGTTTAGGAAGTGTAGTGATAAACTATGAACTTGCCGAGCAAGTTGCCAAAAAGCACGGGCATAGCGCACAAGATGAAATAAGTTTGCTTTTTATCCACGGGCTTTTGCATATTTTGGGCTTTGATCACGAAGTGGATAATGGGGAGCAGCGCACAATGGAGCAAAGGATTATAGAATCTTTGGGATTAAAAGAAAGCTTAATCGTGCGTGAAATGGGCTAAACTCTGCCTACCTCGCACGATAAAAATAAAAATTGATGTGCTTATAAAAAATCTTTGAAAAATTCTTTAAGCCAAACTTTCATTTCCTCGTTGCGCTGTAATCTTAGCATACAAATTCTTGATACATTCCTTAACTTTTCTTTTTATGCTTATGTAGGAAATATGTTATACCCCCTTTTTTAAACTTGCTTAAATTTAAGTAAATTTTAAGGGGAATAGACCAAAGAGTTCAATAATCCAAAAAAACAAACATTGTAGAAAGCAAATTGAATAAATGCAAGAGGGCGATAGTAGAGCGGATTCGTGTATAGAATCCGCGCTTTTTTAGAGCAGATTCTCAACGCACCAAGCTCCCCCTAAGTTTAATTAAGTATAGCCCCAAAAATTAAGCTTAATATTTTACAAGATTCTCACTTGCACTATTTGCCGCCTCTTGCAATCTCCTGCCACACTCTTAAAAGCTCCGAGCTAATCTCCTCATCAATAACACTTAGTCCCACGCCCTCGCACATTATACGCAAATGCCGCACCTTATGTGTGTATTCGATTTGGCTAAGTGGGTAGAGCGCACTATCAAGCCATACATACACACCCCACACGAGCATTTGACTTGCCGCCTTTGGATAAGCGACATTGAGCGAGCCATCATTGTTGCCCTCTTCTATGAGAGATTCTACAATAGGGACAATATGATTGTGCTTGAGACGATACCCAAGGGCACGAAAAGAGCCAAAAAGCGTGTTTGAATCCTGCACAAACGCCTTGTGTTTTAGCATATAATCCAAATGTTGCATAATAATTGTTTTAATCTTATCTCTACCATTTTTGTGAGGATACTGAATCTGCCATATCTGCTTTATTTGCTGCTCGTATTGCCAAAAGATAGATTCTAAAATATCATCTTTACTATCAAAATAATGGTAAATCGCGCCCTTGCTTAAACCATAAGTGGCTAATTTATCGACAATGTCTTGCATTCTCACATTTTCAAATCCGTGCTTATTAAAAAGCTTGAGTGAAATATCAAGGATTTTTTGTGCGCTTTTGTGATTCTTTGGCATAGTATTCCTTTTAGAATCGAGTATTATTTTGGTGTGGATTGCATATCAAACAATTGCTTTTATCTTAACATACAAAAGACAAACAAAAGTATGTTGATATGTATATAAATGCCTAGATTAAGCTTTTATAGAGAAGTAAAATTTTTAAAATCAAGTTATGAAATGGTAAATCCTAAGAACTCGCATATAGAATCGAGATTATTGACTAAGATAGAGGATTAAAGCTATACATAGAGTTTGCATAACGCAAACTCTACAAAAATTCAAGCTACTTTTTTGCGAAAATACCAAGATAAATAGCAAATAAAAACCCAAACCCAACAGCCCAAGGTGCATAGGCGCTAATGCCATTTGGCGAGCTTGCAAGTAAAAAATTATGTGCTATTGCAGCTCCAGCTACCATACCGAGTATGAATATCACTGAACTTAAGTTTCCTGTCCCCATTTGCACGAGGTGTTTTCCGGGACAGCCCTCACTCAAGCTAAAGCATAATCCAGCTAAAACCATACCTAAGAAATTCCATACAAAATCATTGTGAGCTATAGCTTGTCCCTCAAAGCCAAATTTGTATTGTCCTAGGGCGAAATTAACTATACTTGCAGACGCGATAATAGCAACTATGCCCCAAAACATTGAAAAATCTCCCCTAAAAGCCCTTGAAAAAGCACCTACCGAGCAAAATTTGCTTTTGTGCATAAGGATTCCAACAATAGCACCAATCACTAAAGAAACAAGTATGGCAGCGTGTTGAGAAGCGGGACCCTTTGTAGAGGTAAAAGGTATGCCATTACTTAGCTTTAAGCCAAAAATTAAAACGCCAAGCATAAGCAAAGTCAAAACAACAGGCAAAAATCCTATGCTCTTACTGACAGAAACACTCTCTTGAAGTTTGTATCCGCGACTTTTGAAAAACATTCCCAAACCAACGCCCCCGGCTAAGCCTAAGAATCCGGCGATAGCTGTCATATCTCCCCCGCCAAGTCTCAAAAAAGCCCTCCAAGGACAGCCTAGAAATACAAGTGCGCCAATCATAGCAAATATGCCTAAGAAAAAGAGTGAAAATGCTGAAGCAGAACCCTTTGCGCTAAATTCTTTTGTCCAAAACATACTCGCTAAAAAGCCACCTATGATAAGTCCAAAAAGCTCGGGTCTTAAGTATTGAAGAGTCTCTACGCGGTGAAATCCAAGTGCGCCGCTACTATCACGCAAAAAACAAGCTGCACATATTCCCATATTTCCGGGATTTCCGGCATAAACCAAATAAGCAGCTAAAGCACCAAGTGCTATCCCTGAAACAATAAACCATTTTGTGTTTGCATTCATTATGAACTCCTTATGTTTGTTTGAAGTCAAACTGACCTCTAAGGCTGAAATTATACTCAAAAATCACGCAAAACAAGATTTTAAAAGCACAATAAACATAAAGAGAGCAAAAAGGTTAAGTAGATTGTGTAATATTGTGTGATTGCATATATCGTTGCAAGATTTCACACGCACTTAGAGAATCTATGCGCCCATCTTTTTGAGCTTTGGCACGATTTTGCCTTTTCATATAAGAGAGAGATTGCAAAGCATTAGAGCTTGTATAGTCCTCATTGACAAAGCAAATCTCACCCTCAAAACTAAGAAGGGAGATAAAATGAGAGATGCGCTTTTGCGTATCGCTATGCTCTGCTTCCCCGCCGCTTGGCATTCCCACGACAAGTATGTGTATGTCGCGCTCTTTGAGAACATTATCAAGCTCTTTTGCAGCTTGATTACGATTGTGGCGCGAAATAGGCTCTAAAGGCAAAATAATTCCCTCTTTAAGAATTGCTATCCCTATGCGCTTCAACCCCACATCACACGCTAAGATATTTATCTCTTTCATTTTTACCTTACCCCTTTCTCTCCGCTTGTTTTTAGAAACTCAATACCCTTGCCTTGATGTCTTTAGAATCTGCGTCTTTGATAACCCTAGCTTCTACAAGATTCATTTTTTGCCCTTAAATCCACCCTCTATCCCTACACCACACGAATAAATCCAGATTCTCTTATAATTTTTCCCATTAGCTCATATTCATAGAGAATCTCCCCAAACAGCGCGTATGCCTCATCGAATCGGGGATTTTTCGCACAAAAGGCTAAGATTTTATCACTTTCTTTCGCAGATTCTGCACTCTCAAAAGATTCTAAGCTCTGTGAATCTCCAAAAATAGACTTTATAAAAGTAGGAATGTGATAAATCGCTTCCGCCTTGCCATCGGCTAGAAGTTTATTTGTCCCCTCGCTTTCGCCTATACGATGAGACAGCACAAAAAGGGGTTTCCCTAATTCCAAAGCAATACGCGCACTCTGCATTGAGCCACTCGCAATATCAGCTTGAGGGATTATCACACAATCACTCAAACCAACAACAAGACGATTACGCTCCAAAAAACTAAAGCGATGAGGCATATATGCGCTTTCATACTCGCTCAAAACAACGCATTCTTTCATCATCTTTTGAATCATCTCTGCATTGCTTTTAGGATAGCAAATCTCCAAACTCGCGGGAGAAAACATTATCGTGCGCGGGAAAGCGTGCGTATGTGCGATAATATCCACGCCCAAAGCCCCACCGCTTACCACCACGCCACCAGCATTTGCAATCTTAGTAGCCAAAGTAGCTACACAAGACTTCGTATAAGGATTAGGCTTTCGTGTGCCAACAATGGCGATTTTATGCGCGGCGGATAAAAGGCTTTCACACTTCGTGCGCTCACCACGATAAAAAAGTTTTGCAGGAGGATTAGGTAAGGAGCGCAGGGCTAGTGGCAAATCCTCTAACTCGCATATAGAATCGAGACTATTCATTGACCAAAAGGAGCGCGGACATAACGCGTAGTTTTACTCTCTGCGAGGTAAGATTCTAAATCTGCTGGGCTAACAAGCACAATATCATTTTGTATTTGCTTACTCATTTGGGACAACGCCTTAAAAGTCGCGTCATTTGGGTGGCAAATGCCGATCGCATAGCCTTTTTTACGCGCCTTTGCTATGAGTGATTTAATCTGTGTTTTGATATAAGTAATATTTGTTTCATTGTCTAAAAATACATCTCGCGCCATAATGAGTCTGCCCTGCTCGGTGGCTATACGCTCACTTACCGGGTGGCTTGTCGTAATACTATCAATGAATTTGAATCCAAGCTCATCAAAGATTTCAAGCAGATTTAGCATATCTGCGTAGCTTTGGGTAAATTTGCTCCCCGTGTGGTTATTAATATACACAAGATTAGGAAAATCTACCTTGATAGCCACTAGTTGTGCCTTTAGTGTTTCTTTAGATACGCCCGCTTTAATGGGCGTGATTTCATTTTGCATAAATCGCTTTGCTTCAAGCGGGAGATGCACCATAAATGGCTTATTTTTCGCATTCAAATACTCTGCAATATACGGTGTGCTGGGATTGTGTTTTGTTTTTGGGAAAATTGATGGCGTGATATTAAATTGTAACTTTTCAAGTTTTTTTACTTGTGAAAGGCTAGAAAGGTCGTCCATTATAAGCAACACCTTTGGTTTGTCTCCTAATCTCTGTATAGAATCTTTTGAATCTTGTGGATGATGTTTGCTATCAACTTGCAAATTCTCTAAAGTTTGCTGCGATTGTAAATCCTTAGAATCTTGCGTATTTTGTGAATCTTGTGGGTTTTTCTGCGACTCTAAATCAATAAAATTGTCATTATGAAAGTAGGAAAATATCTTGCCAATCCCATACACTAATGGGTGCTTAGATTCTAAATCAAAGGGAGCATCTGCCTTAGCTACACACATCATAAGAGCTAGGCAATACAAAATGCGCACCGACTTATCCCCCCAATGTGATTTGCACTTCGAGGGTGCTGATATTTTGATTGCTGTTTGTGCTAAAGTGAATCTCATTTGATTTTGTATATTTTTGCACCACTTGCAAAATCTCCTTTTGCATATCCTCAAGGTATGGAATATTTGCGCTGCGCTCGTGTGCAAGAATGATGCTTAATCGTTCCTTTGCTCTAGATGCGCTTTTGTGTGAATCTTTTTGAAATAAGCTCAATAAACTCATTTAAAAATCCTTTTAAGCGTGCCCATAACACCCTCACTTTCCAAAGAAACAAAAGGCACTTCTTGTCCTAAGATTCTCTTAGCAATCCGCACATAAGCTTTTGCACTTGGTGCTTGAGTGTAAATCACAGGTTCGCCCGAATTTGTTGCACTCACAATTTTACTATCCTCTGGGATAAGCCCAATAAGAGGCAAGGCAAGTATGCCTAACACATCATCGGTTGAAAGCATTTCGCCCTTTTTTACAAGTTCTGGCTTAATACGATTGATGATGATATGTTTTTGGACTTCTTCATTTTGTTGTGCTTTGTGGCTTTTTGCATCAATAATACCAATCACCCTATCGCTATCTCGCACCGAACTCACTTCCGGCGTAACAACAATAAGTGCTCTATCTGCCCATAATATTGCGTGTTCAAACCCACTCTCAATCCCCGCTGGAGAATCTATAAGAATATAGTCAAAATTTTCTCGCAAAGATGCAATGAGTTTGCCCACTTTATCCTTATCAAGGATTGTTTTATCCTTTGTCTGTGAAGCAGGAAGAAAGTAAAGATTTTTTGTTTTTTTATGATTGATGAGGGCTTGTGAGAGATTACATTTACCTTCCATTACATCAATGACATCATATACAATGCGATTTTCTAGCCCAAGGAGCATATCAAGGTTACGCAAACCAATATCAAAATCTATCGCTACAACTTTCTTCCCGCTAGATTCTAGCTCCATAGCTAAACCCACAGCGAGATTTGCTGTTGCGGTAGATTTGCCCACACCGCCTTTACCTGAAGTAATCGTAATAACTTGTGCCATATCTGCTCCCATTTATCAATTAAAATATCATTATATAATGCTAAAGTTTAGTATGCGCTTATTTGAGCTTTTGTTGCAAGCTATTAAACATTGAACAAGCATTATCTAATCCACCCTTACAAGCTTTTTGATAATATTTCAATGCTAATTCATTATTACTACTCACACTTCCAAAGCCGTGCTCATATATGCTAGCAGCACCTGAACACGCTACATTAATAATGATTTTTGTATGCTCCTCACATCTGTAAATATTTGCCTTTTCTTCGCTCAAAGCACTCACAGCTTTGCAATTTCTTTTCACATCACTTTCACAAGCAAATAATGTATGCTCTAAGGCTTTATTTGCATCTTTAGTCGTTCCACCTAAGCCCTGCATTTCCCATAATCCTAATTGATAACAACTATTTGCATCTTTTAGCTCACAGCCTTTTTCTAAAAGGATTCTTGCCTGTGTGTGATTCTTATTTGCTCCACCAAAGCCGTGATAATAGTAAGATGAAAGCCTCTCACAAGCAGTGCCTAAACCATCTTCACAATCACTCTTATACATTAAGCCATACCTATCAAGATTCTCATTTTCACTATATTGCTCTAAAGCCTTTAGATTCTCACAACCTGCCTTAAATCCATAGTTACACGACAAAGTGGCGTATTTTTTAGCAAGGGGGATATTTTGTGCCACACCCTGCGCGTGTTCATATATAATGGAAAGATTATAGCAACCTCCACCATCTTTATTATCACAGGCTTTTTCATAATATTTTTTTGCATTACTCAAATCTTTTTTTTCAAATTTATAACTCGCACCTAACGCCCGACAGCCAAAAGGAGAATCTAGCTCACACGCCTTAAGTGCGTAAGAATGCAAGAGTGGCTTTTTGTTTTGCGGAATGCTCTCAAAAATACCGAGCCAAACCTCACTTATTGCGACTTCACACGCTGCTTTTTGCTCTTTTAAAGGTAAAGAAGCAGCAAGACATTTTTTGCCATAAAGAGATTCTCGTTCAAGAGGAAGCGGCTCTTTACTTGCCTTTTTAATATGCTCAATATAGTCCCACTCCACCAAACCGCTCTCTAGATTCACAATACTAAAAATAAAATGATAAGACACGATATGCAAACTGCCCTGCTTTGTTGTATCATTTGTAATCCGCGCACTTAAGGAATATTTAGGAGCAATCAATGTGCCTTTAGGGATAATGTCGGCAAACTCCTCATTGTTACGCATTGCACGAATCTTATCAAGGCTCGGGTCAGCATTAAAAGCATTTCCGGCAATCGCTGCAGTAAGTGTGATTTTTTGTGAGATTACCGTGTCCGTGATAATCTTCCGCGCCAAAAGCCCAATGTCAATATCAAAATCACTCAAATTATTAAAATCTGAAATCATTAGGACTTTTTTTGTTTTAGAATCTTTTATAAATGAAGATTCTAATAAATCCGCTCCTGCTAGAGAGGTGATTTGAGAAATATCATCAAAGTTGAGCACAAATGGACTATTTTTATTAGGCTCGGCATAAATATATGTGCAAAATAAAAATACTAAGATACAAAATCTTAACCCCCTCATCACTTATTTATCCCTATTTGCCTTTCCTGCGATGATAAAACGCAAAGCATTAAGTTTAATAAACCCTGCGGCATCTTTTTGATTATATACAGAATCTTCCTCAAAAGTGCTATATGCTGCATTAAATAAAGAATTTTTAGATTCTCGCCCTATAACAATGACATTCCCTTTATAGAGCTTAAGGCGCACTACTCCACTTACTTTTTGCTGTGTCTTATCAATAAGTGCTTGTAATGCCTCGCGCTCTGGGCTAAACCAATAGCCATTATAAATGAGCTCTGCATACTTTGGCATTATAGAATCTTTTAAATGTGCCTCTTCCCTATCAAGACACAAAGATTCTATCGCACGATGAGCTTTTAAATATATTGTGCCTCCGGGTGTTTCATAACACCCACGAGATTTCATACCCACATAGCGATTTTCTACCAAATCAAGCCGCCCAATGCCGTGCTTTCCGCCTAGCTCATTGAGCTTTGCCCAAAAATTCGCAGGACTTAGCTTTTCTCCATTTATCGCCACGCCATCGCCATTTTGAAACTCAATGCTAATAGATTCTGGCTTATCTGGCGCATTAAGTGGCGAAACACTCCATCGCCACATATCCTCTTCTGGTTCTACATTCGGGTCTTCTAGAATCTGTCCCTCATAGCTAATATGCAATAAGTTTGCGTCCATTGAATAAGGCGATTTATTTTGCTTTTTTTCAATAGCAATCCCTGCAGATTCTGCATAAGCTAAGAGTTTTTCACGACTATTCAAATCCCATTCACGCCAAGGAGCAATGACTTTAATATCTGGATTAAGCGCGTAGGCTCCGAGCTCAAATCGCACTTGGTCATTTCCCTTTCCTGTCGCTCCGTGTGCTATGGCATCAGCCCCAACACTTTTAGCAATCTCAACAAGTCTTTTTGCAATAAGAGGGCGCGCAATGCTTGTGCCAAGCAAATATTCTCCCTCATAAATTGTATTTGCACGAAACATAGGAAAGACAAAATCTTTGATAAACTCCTCTCTTAAATCTTCAATAAAAATATTTTCACTTTTTATACCAAGCTTTAAAGCCTTTTCTCGTGCAGGTTCAACCTCTTCACCCTGTCCAATATCAGCTGTAAAGGTTACCACCTCACAATGATAATTATCTCCGAGCCATTTTAAAATCACACTCGTATCAAGTCCGCCACTATATGCCAAAACAACTTTTTTTATTGCCATTGTCTGCTCCTTAACTTTTGTAGAAGATTCTAAAAACGGCATTATAGTCTAAAAGATTTAAACCTGCATTGTGGAGATTATGCTCGTGTAGATTCTATAAAGTGGGTTTGGCAAATGCTAAATATTCTAGGCTAGAATCTGCACCATTACATACAGCTTTCAAAGGCTTAGATTCTGCACTTAGGATACAAATCGCTTTTTGCTGTGTGCTACACAAATACAAGATACAGGGAGAATTAATGTTGCTTATTTATACGACAACGCCCACAAAGAAAGAAGCCAAAAAGCTTATTAAAATCTTGCTTCAAGTTCGGTTGTGCGCGTGCGTGCAAAGGCACAAAATAAAAAGCAGCTATGTATGGCAGAAAAAAGGTAAGGATACAATTTGCAAAGAAAGCGAATATCTGCTTATTCTTAAAACGTTGCCTGTGCATTATAAAGAAATTGAAAAACTCCTCCTTACTCATCACAGCTATGAAATTCCTCAAATCATTGCTTTTGAGGCAAAAGCACAACCCTCTTATGAAAATTGGCTTACTCTTACACTCCAAAAGCCGAGTGCATAGCTAAAATATTATATTTGATAATAAATTTTCTTGTTGCTATTTGTTTTCTTTACGCTTATAGAATGAGTGCGTAGGCTATCCTACTAATTTTAATATAAAGGATCTATTATGAAAAAATTATTCATTATAGCAATGGGAATCATCTTTAGTGCCTCTATGGCAAGTGCGTTTGATGTCAAAGGAGAAACTTATGGTGCAGCTTCTGATATTGCAAATGGCAAAAGCGCAAAACAAGTAGCTTCTACTAAGAAAAAAGAAGTAAAATCTGCAACAACTAAAGAACTAGAGAAAAAGAAAAAAGATGCAATGATGAAACAAATGCAAAAATAAAACTCTATGGCTCTTGGCAGAATCATAAAGATTCTGCCAACAAACTCTCTCCTATCACTTTTCCCCATTTTAAAACAATTTCAAATTTTAAGTGTATTTACCAATCGTTTTTTTTTTTTTTTGTCAAATTGCCTTTCGTGGTTTATCACTACAATTTTCACATTACAAGGAGATATTATGAAAAAATTATTCATAATAGCAATGGGAATCATCTTTAGTGCCTCTATGGCAAGTGCGTTTGATGTCAAAGGAAATGCTCTTGGAGCAGCTTCTGACCTCTCAAGCGGAAAAAGTGCAAAAGATATAGCCGAAGCGAAGAAAAAAGAAGCAGTAGATGCAGCAAAAGCTGAAGCTGAAAAAAAGAAAAAAGAGGCTATAGATAAAGCTGATTCTAAAACAGGTGGAGCAGCAAGTGCGGTAGGAGGATTCCTTAAAAAGTAATCTTCTTAGATTAAAGATTAAGTATCTCTCTATTCTTCGCGTGTAATAAAGTCTGTGGGTAGGCTTTATTACACTACATTCTTATGACAAACATACAATCTCCTTATCGTTTCTTTTAACAAATTTTTTATGAGTTATATTCAGGCACAATTAAGAAAGTGATAGTTGAATTTGCTTTTAGCCTATGCTGTAGATTCTTATTTTATCTTAAAATATGAGTAAAAAAGTAGCAATAATATACAAATTTTTATGATTACATATTGTATTTTTAAAAAAATGTAAGTATAATACACTTCATAAGTTCAAACGAACTTAATAAAATCTAAAAAATGGAGGCATCCAATGAAAAAAGCAAAACCTATCCACTTCAACGCCTTTGAAATGAATTGTATTTCTCACCTTAGCCCGGGACTATGGCGATACCCAAAAGACCAAGCACTGCGATACAAAGATATTGAGTATTGGCAAAATATCGCAAAAATTGCAGAAAAAGGGCTCTTTGATGCCGTTTTTATCGCTGATGTGATAGGGGTATATGACATTTATGGGGGGAATGATTTGGGTGCGCTCAAAACCGCTCTGCAAGTGCCTGTAAATGACCCTACACAACTTGCTGTAATTGGCGCAGCAGTTACTCAACATTTAGGTTTTGGAGTAACTGCAGGTGTGCCTTTTGAGCACCCTTTTCCTTTTGCAAGAAGGTTAAGCACTTTGGACCATCTCACTAAAGGACGCGTGGGGTGGAACATCGTTACAGGTTATCTCCCAAGCGCCAATAAAAATATGGGCGAGAGTGAATTACCTCACGATGAAAGATATGCACTTGCTGATGAGTATATGGAAGTTATTTATAAGCTTTTAGAAGGAAGCTGGGAAGATGACGCGGTAATTTTAGATAAACAAAGTGGTGATTTCGCTAATCCTTCTAAGATTCACCACATAGGACATCACGGCAAATATTTTGATGTGCCCGGAATCCATATATGCGAGCCAAGCATTCAGCGCACACCTGTGCTCTTTCAAGCAGGAAATTCACCTCGTGGAAGACAATTCGCCGCTACACACGCAGAAGCAATTTTCATTGCGCCTCCCACCAAAGAATATGCTAAAATCGCAGTCAAACAAGTGCGTGATGCACTTATTAATGCGGGAAGAGACCCTTATAGCGCAAAAATATATATTCTTGCGACAATTATCACTGATACAACCGATGCTCTTGCAGAAGCAAAATATAAAGACTTGCTTTCTTATGCAAGTGTTGAAGGTTCGCTTGTAATCAATTCAGGTTGGTTAGGTGTGGATTTAAAGAGATATAATCTTGATGACCCATTAAACAATATCAAATCAAATGCCATAGTAGCCCAAGTGGAAGCCTTAAGTAACTCTACCACAGATGATGGGAGAGTTTGGACACTAAGAGATTTAATCAAACTCACAGGCATAGGCTGCCAAGGACTAAAATTTGTTGGAAGTCCGCAAAAAGTAGCAGATATTTTGCAAGAATTTATCGCATACTCTGATGCTGATGGTTTTAATCTCGCATATGCTACTACACCGGGCACTTTTGAAGATGTGGTAGAATTTATCGTGCCAGAGCTACAAAAGCGTGGCGTGTATAAGGAAGCTTATACACCCGGCAGCTTAAGACACAAACTCTTTGGCAAAGGTGATAGGTTGGGATATGACCATATTGGTTCCAAATATCGTGTAGGCGGTGCAAAATCCACCATAAATGATTATGCTGGAACAGGCAGATTCCAAACAGGAGGAAGAGAAGATTATGTTATATAATTCATTATCACAAGGCATTTTTATTATCCACGAGAATCCCGAGTGGATTCCACCTTTTGCAGAGGCATTTGAACGAGCAAAAGTGCCATTTCAAGAAATAATCCTTACAGAAGGTGCTATCTATCTTGACAAAGAACCGCCTAAAGGAGTATTTTGGTCACGACTTAGTGCATCTTGCCATACACGAGAACATCAATATACCAAAGAATATGGACGCGCCATTTTACAATGGTTACATTCTTACAATAGGCGCGTAATTAATGGTTCATCGGTGCTTGAATTTGAAGTGAGTAAAATCAAACAATATCTTGCGCTTAATGCAGCAGGATTCTTAACGCCAAAAACTTATGCTTGTTTTGGTAAAACAAATTTACTTGAAGTGGCAAAAACATTGCAAACACCTTTTATCTCAAAACATAATCAAGGCGGTAAAGGGCTTGGTGTGAGACTTTTTGAAAACTTTGAATCTTTTAAAGAATATGTGCATTCGGCTGCATTTGAGGAAGCGATTGATGGTATTACGCTCTTGCAAGAATATATTAAAAGCAAGGAATTTTTTATCACTCGTGCAGAATTTATTGGTGGTAAATTTCACTACGCTGTGCGCGTTGATACAAGTGCGGGTTCATTTGAACTTTGTCCAGCAGAGGCGTGCAATATTGAATCTTTACCAAAACTCGCTGGTGGAATGTGCGAGATACAAGATTCTACACCCGCTATTGCAGGAGCAATGTGCGAGACAAGCGGAGATAAATTTAGCATTAGAGAAGATATTAACGCACAAACACCACTTATTGCAAAACTTGAAACATTTTTACACGCACATAAAATTGAAGTTGCAGGCGTAGAGTTTATGGAAAACACACAAGGTGAATTAGTCGTGTATGATATTAATACAAATACTAATTATAATAAATCTGTGGAATCTAAGGCTTCTCACAGAGCAGCAGATAGAATCGTAGCCTTTCTTAATGCAGAATGGCAAAAAAATCGTTAATTTAATCTCAAGGAGGCATTTATGGAATTTGGATATTGGACACCTGTTTGGGGAAGTTGGCTTAGAAATGTTGATGATGATAGCACTCAAGGCTCGTGGGAGTATATCAAAGACTTGACACTGCGCGCTGAAGAACTCGGTTATGTGCTTACACTCGTGCCAGAGCTCTACCTTAATGATATTAAAGGTGAAAAAGCTCCTGCTCTTGATGCGTGGTCTATTGCTAATGGATTGGCAGCAATTACGAAAAAAATTGAGATTCTAGCAGCCTTGCGCCCACAATATCATCAGGTTGCTCTCACAGCAAAGCAAATTGCTACGATTTCACAAATTTGTGGTGGGCGATTTAGTATTAATATGGTGTCAGCGTGGTGGGCAGAGGAAGCGAGACAATATGGGATAAGCTTTGATGGGCACGATGATAGATACGCCCTTACACACGAATATACTGATGTTTTAAGGGGATTTTGGAGCAAAAGCCCTCTTAATCATAAAGGCAAATACTTTAGTTTTGAAAATTCATTTAATGAACCTAAACCTCCTAAAATGCCACTTGTATATGCCGGAGGAGAGAGCGAAAGAGGAAGAGAAGCCATTACGCAGTTTGCAGATAAATATTTAATGCACGGAGGCACAATAGAAGAAGTCAAAGAAAAAATTGCTGATATGAAAGGAAGAAAACAAAAGGCTGGATTAGCACCTTTTAAAGGCTTTGGAATGGCTACTTATATTATCATTAGAGACACAGAGGAAGAAGCCTTAAAAGAGCTAGAAAGAATCACAACGATTAAAAATTATGCAGATTATGAAAATTCCTATAAGAATTTCACAGGCAATTCCCAACTTGATGTAGAAGTCTCTAAATATGATTATAGCGTTTCTAATCGTGGTTTGCGCTCTAATCTTGTCGGCACAGCTAAGCAAGTAGCACAAAGAATCAAGGCGTATGAGGAAGCAGGACTTAATCTGCTTATTGTGCAATGTGCGCCTATGAAAGAAGAACTTGAGCGCATTGCCAAAGAGCTTATGCCTTTGGTGAAGTAATGTTTGCGTAGCTTTAAGAAACAAAAAAACAAATTTTAAAGATTTGATAGCCATTTTAGATTCTAAAGTCATTTAGAATCTGCTTTTACACCTCTTTCTTTCATAAAATGGGCTTTATTTTCCATTACTTGCCCTCCCTTGTGGGGGAAACCTTATGTGGCAAAACTGCTTTTGCAATGCAAAAAATAAGAAACTAGGAAAGCGTTTTTTGGATTTTAAGAGACAAAGAAATATGTAAAATCAGGCTGGAAACTACCTGAAGTGCTAGAGTAGCCAAAATTTTATAAACTTGCCACATAAATAGGGTAAATCTTTAACAGAATCCCATCACTCATTGACAATATCAAATTCCGCGATTGTTTTGCGAATCTCCGCTAAGTGCTTCATATCCACGCTTTCACCAAATTCTTGTAAAATGCTAAGTCTTAGATTTTCTAGCATATCTTTTTTGAGGGATTCTATATCTACACTCTGTGGATTAAAATTAACGCGCCCATTTTTTAAATCTTCGAAAGTCCAAATAGGCACAATCCCCTTAAGTGCCGAGAAGCGATTGATAGTTTCCTCATCTTTTGAAATAAGCACAACAGGGATTCCCATTGCTATGCAGGGTGAGGCGCAGTGCAGAGCGCCGGTAATGACTAACTTCGCTCTTTTCTTGTAATCATCGAGTAGATTCAAACTCCTTGTATATAAATCCTCGCTAAGTGAGTGATAATCCACATATCGTTGATTGACTTTTTGCGCATTTTCTTGTATGTCTTGGGGAATGTAGGGCAGGTATTCCTCTGCAAGATTCACTAAAAAAATATCGTTTACATTCTTTGCTAAAACCTCATCTCGTCTTGGCAGGGTCATCGTAAGACATCGCGAAAGATAGGCATTTAGCCCTAAATCTTTGCAGAATCTAAGCGTCTCAAAGTCCCTACAACCAATATCTTTATTTTGGAAAAACCACGGATAATAGATAACAAAATATTCTAAAAATTGATATATGGGTGGAGTGAAATGTGTGCCAACAAAAATAGGTAAAATCTCATTATTGGGAATAAAATGCGAGTTGCGCGCAAACCAACCTTGCATAACAGCAGGTATGAGGATATTACCCTCTCCCTCCTTTGCTGGTATATGAAAGCTTGTGAGAGAATCTCTATCAAAATATGTAAAATTCGCTTGTGGAAACAGCGTAGAAATCGCAGATTTGGTAGCAATGCTTTGGATAAAATCCCCCAAATTTGAGTGCTTCACCTCCACCTTATGCCTCGTATAAGTAAAAAGTAGAAAATGATTTTTGGCAATACTTGCATTATCATTAGGAATAATCAAATCCCTGAATACAAGTATTTTTTCTCCATAACAATTTGTATCCCATTCTAGGAAATTTTGCGGCATTAGACCTGCTCCTTAAAACATTTCACAACAACTTTGTGGCATAAAATAATGCAAAAATATATCGCATTAAACAATGCTTATAACCTTGCCACCTTAAAAACCTTGCGGATTCTATCATAAGTTACAGAATCTCGGGCATTTTTGAGTTCCTACAAATATAAAATATAGTTTCGCTCCTGCTTTATACAACGTCTAAAATAAAAAGGCAAAGCTAAATATTTACTCATAGAGTTACGAAAAATTTAACCTTTTAATGGTAATCTAACACATCATAAATATTTCAACACCTTGACACTTTGCATTCAAACTAGATGGACAATCAACATCAAGCAATATATAACAATAAAGGAGCATAAATGAGAATTGTTACCTTGCTACTTCTTGCCTTTAGCCTTAGTTTTAGCTTAGAGCTAAGGGTAGGGAGTGAAAATGCCTACAAGCCATTTGCATATCTCAATGAAAAAGGTGAGCCAAGCGGCTTTGATAATGATGTGATGAGGGCTATTTCTACTTATGTGGAAGATTCTAAGCTCGAGTTTAGTCCGCTTAATTGGAACGCGCTTTTTAGTGCGCTCGATGCAAAAAAAATTGACATTATCGCAAATCAAATCACCAAAACAAAGGAGCGCGAGGAAAAATATATCTTTTCAAAAAATCCTTATTTTTATGATGTAAGCACACTTATTAGCCTAAAAAATACGCCTATTAGCGATATAAAGGAACTTAAAGGTGCAAAAATTGGCGTAACGATTGGCTCAAATCACGCTAAGAATCTTGAAGAATATCTTGCAAATCACAAAGATTTGGAGATTCAAATCGTGTATTATAAGACAAGCTCCACACTCGTGGCGGATTTGAAAAATAAGCGAATCCACGCTATGGTAAATAATCCTATCGCCGCGCAGGATTATGCTAAAGCGCAAAAAATTACAATCACTCCTGCGAAATTTTATTTTGAAAAAGTGCCTGTGTATCTCATCTACCGCAAGGATAGTGCAAAACTTGCAAAAATTATCGATAAAGCAATGGAAAAAGCTGTGAAAAATGGTAAAATCGCCACGCTTCAAGCACAATATTTTGGTGAGGAATATTTCCAAATACTCAAGGCAGATTCTGAGTTATAGAATCTCAAACAAACTTGGCTAGATTCTAACCAAATCTAGCTCAAAGCAAACTCACACATAAAGGAAGCGAATGAAAAAGATACTTTTTGTTTTATTTTTACTTGGACTTGTGTCAGATTCTATCTTCGCATCAAGCCCTACAAAACCCATTGAAGTTGGCACAGGCAATGCCTATCGCCCATTTGCCTTTGTGAATGACAAGAATCAAATGGACGGCTTTGATATTGATGTGCTAAAAATCTTAAACAAACACGACAAGGGGCTTAATTTCAAATTTAACGGAGTGCAATGGAATGCAGTATTTCCCGGACTAGATAGCGGTAAATTCGACCTCCTTGCTTACCAAATCACCAAAACAAAGGAGCGCGAGGAAAAATATATCTTTTCAGATTATCCCTATTTTAACGACATTAGCGGGGTGATTGTGCGCGAAAATCAAAACATCACGGACTTCAAGCAGCTTAATAATCAAAAAATCGGTGTGAGCGTAGGCTCAAACTACGCGCGGGATTTAGAAAATTACCTCAAGGCGCACAAGGATTTGCAAATAGAGATAAAATATTATAAGAATCCTCCTGCGCTCATTGCGGATTTGGGAGCGAATAGAATCCAAGCAATCATAGGTGAGCCAATTAGCTCCATAAACATTGCCAAGGCACAAAATATCAACCTCAAGGCGACAGAGATTATTCTCGATAAAACGCCGGTATATTTTGTGTTTAATAAAAAAGATACCGCGCTTAAAGACAAGGTGTCAAAAGCCCTTAAAAAAGCGATAGATTCTAAAGATTTAAGCAAATTGAGCATTCAATATTTTGGGCAGGATTTAAGCAAATAATGTTTGATGGAGCTTATTTTTTAAACACATTTTTTACCCTACTTCCTGCACTTCCGCTGACATTTTTCCTCGCACTTGGCTCATTTGTCTGCGGTGGTGTGATAGGCTTTATCTTTGCGCTCATTCGCGTATTTGAAGTCAAATACATCAATCGTCTCCTAATGCTTTACATTTCATTTTTTCGTGGCACACCGCTTTTGGTGCAGCTCTTTATGTTTTATTATGGCTTGCCTATTTTCTTGCAATACTATGACATTCACATTGATTTTCATAATTTTGATAGCCTCTATTACGCGCTCATCGTATTTTCGCTCTATGCAAGTGCATATTTATGCGAAATTTTCCGCGCGGCTTTGCTTTCAGTCGATAAGGGACAAATTGAAGCCGCCTATGCACTGGGAATGACTAATACACAAGCTTTAAGGCGCATTATTTTGCCCCAAGCCTTTATGATTACACTACCAAATTTGCTTAATTTTTTCATTATACAAGTCAAAAATACCGCTCTCGCTTCGATTATCACAGTGCCCGAGCTTATGGGACTAGCGGATATAGAATCTGGCAGAAGCTCAAAATTTTTAGAAGTGTATCTTATGACTGCACTGATGTATTGGGTGCTATGCGTAGTGCTTGAAACGATATTTTTTAGAATCGAAAAGTATTTTGCTAAATTTAGAAAGAAATATGCCAAATGATAGAACTTAGCCATATCAACAAGACCTTTCATCAACACGCGGTGCTAAAGGATATTAATCTGCGCATAAATGACAACGAAATCGTGGCGATTATTGGACCAAGTGGCGCGGGTAAAAGCACACTTTTACGCAGTATCAATCTGCTTGAAAAGCCAGATAGCGGGCGTATTCTCGTTGATGATTTAAGTCTTGATTTTGCCAACTTTAGCAAACAAGAGATGTTTGCCCTGCGCCAAAAATCGGCTATGGTATTTCAAAACTTCAATCTTTTTGTGAATAAAAACATTTTAGATAATGTCAGCGAGGCACTCATAGTCGTCAAAAAAATGCCAAAAAAGGAGGCGCAAAGCCTTGCCATAGCACAACTAGAATCTGTGGGACTAGCCCAAAAGATAAAAGCATATCCCTATGAGCTAAGTGGCGGACAGCAGCAACGCGTGGCGATTGCTCGGGCATTGGCGTTAAATCCTAATATTATGCTTTTTGATGAACCAACTTCCGCACTTGATGTGGAGCTCATCGCCGATGTACTTGAGGTGATAAAAAATATCAAGGGCAAAACAATGCTTATCGTTACCCACGAACTAAAATTTGCTCAAGCAATAGCAGATAGAATCATCTTTATGAGTGATGGGGAGATTATCGAACAAAAGAGTGCGAAAGCCTTTTTTGAATCCCCTACACACGAAAGAGTGCGCAATTTCCTCGCTAAAGTCTCGCAACTTGGGTGATTCTATAAACTTTTAGAATCTCGCTCTAAAATCCCGCCGCTTTTGCGCCTCTACCACAGATACACAAGGTTTATGCGGAGAGTATGTCTTTATCCACAACTTAAATCACACAAAGTGTGGCATTAAAAGCATTATAAAGGCGAGCGATATATCACAAACAATATACAAAACAAGAAATAATTTGTGTGTGTTGATAAAACCACTCTTGCAAATTTTTGTCCCCTCCCCTTATACAACAAAAATGCATAGAAGACTCAACACAAAATCTATAATCCCCACAAATATGCAATCAGTCTAGATTCTATAAACCCACAGGCTCTAACGATTTTTCAAAAAATATTTCTTTCCACCGATAGCCCTGCTCACAATCTGCGCAAATTTTGCGTATATATTCATTGTGCGAAGAAGCAGTATTGGCAAACAACTCTCGGCGGAGATTCACACACTTGTGGGAGAAAAATATCTCAAACATATCTTGCTTTTTACAATCACCTATAATAAATGGCTCGTGCCCTTTCTCATCGCTCCTTGTATTGCAGCAGGGCATCACAAGCCCATTATAATCCACATAAAAACTCATCGCACTTTGAAAGCAGCCTGATTGGGTAGATTGGGAGTTTTTCATTAAATCTACCGAACCACCTCGTGATGAGCCCATTGCATTTGGATTCCTAGCACGATAGTATAGCTCTAACCCCTCCATTACAAAAGATATGCGGTATTCTTGTTTCTTATCCCACACAAGCTTAGATTCTAAGCCTAATTTTTGTTGCATCTTTTGCATAGCTTTAAGAATCTGCTCCCTATCAAAATGCTTTTGCGTAGGGTAGTAGGACATAAGTATCCAATTTATCCCTGCGTCCCTTAGCTCCTCTAAATATGATTTTGAAACATAATCACCATTTGTAAAAATATTCAACTTTGCCTTTGGTAATTTTTGTCGAGTTTGTCTTACACGTTTAAGTATAAGCTCTTTGTTTGCTAAAGGCTCGTTGAATCGATGAAAGCTAATGTCCTTACTATATTCAATCTCTGCAAGATTATTAAGAATCTTCAAAAAAACCGCCTCATCTAGCTCTGTGCTCGTGCTCTTTCTATCTATATGAGCATTTGGGCAAAAATAACAAGTGCGATTGCAAAAACTCGCAATCTCAAGCTCCACGAGTCGCAAATAATGTTTGAGAATCTGTTTTTGTAGCTCCCTATCGGTAATAGATGTGCTTAAAAGCACGATAGCATCAATAAAGCTTTGCATTCTAGTATCCACAGCAATGAGATTTTGCATTAGATTCTAAAGCCACTTTGGATTTGCTGTCCAACTGACAGAAAGCCAAATCTTGTAGCTTGGTATCTCAAGGGCTTTTTCTATGCGCTCACGAATGCTATCAAACTCCTGCATACTCACAGGTTTAAAATGCTCGTGGGTGAGGATATTCACCTCTACCATATAGAATCTGCCTGATTTTGCCACGTGCGTATCGTAGTCGCTAAAGCCAAATTCCGCACTCAAAGATTCCATAATCTGCGTGATTTTCTCATCAATCTCGGGGGGCGCGACCATAACCAAATCTTTAAAATTCGCTATGGCAATGCGAACAGGCGAAACACACAAAAGCAAGGACAAAATAGCCAAAAGCGCAGGGTCGATGTAGCGCGCAAATGTGCTTGAATGCGTATCAAAGCCAAAATGAGGCAGCATATATATCGCCCCAAATGCCACCAATGCGCCCAAATACAACACACAATCAATTTTCCACTCGGTATTATCAACCTTAATCAAATCAGATTCTAGAATCCTCGTGTAAAGGAGCGTATAGACAAACAGCACACCACAAAACGCAAAGGCACACAAGCTATAAAGCACTGCGCCGCCCAGCTCCACCTCATAGCCACCATTGACAATACTTTGAATCGCATTGATAAAGGCATAAACACACACAAAGACGAGCACGAGGGACTTAAAGAGATTAACCATTGGTTCAAAGCGCACATAGCCATACTGAAAAATATCATCGTCCTCTTTGTAGATATAGCGCGAGGTAACCACGCTTAACGCACCTAATCCCACACTAATAAGAGCCACAAAACCATCAAAAATAACCGCCATAGACTTGACATAAATCCCAAAGCCGATACCAAAAATAGCAAGTATAAGCGCACTAAACATCGAAACTTTTAACACAAATTGTTCTTTTTGCGCGGCTTTAAGCACATCTTGTAGTGAAACTTTGAGGTTTGCAAAATGCGATTTGGCACTTTCCTTGCTCCTTTGCCTCGTATGCAAGCTATGCGCACTTTCTTTGCGTGAGCTAAAACGTGTTTTATTGCCACGCACACTCGTGCCATAGCCAAGATATGTCTTATCGTTTCGAGGTGTGAGGGAGGATTCATAGGGATATTGCGGAGTTTGTGCCATTTTATGCCTTTGCACTTTTGCGTTTTGTTTGATTTTGGCTAAGGGGCGAGTTTATTTAGAATCTACCCCCTTTTTTAGCAGTCTTGCAGAAGAGGACAGATTCTAATGCCCACTAATTCTTATCCTTATCCACCAATTTATTTGCGCCAATCCAAGGCATCATCGTCCTTAATCTCCCACCTACTTGTTCAATTTTATGTTGAGCAAGATTCTTGCGCTCTGCATTCATTCTTGCATATCCTGCTTTGCGCTCTAAAATAAAGTCTTTAGCAAATCGCCCCTCTTGAATGTCTTTAAGAATTTCTTTCATCGCCTTTTTAGATTCTGCATTAATCACGCGCGGACCGCTAACCATATCGCCATATTCTGCAGTGTTTGAGATAGAATAGCGCATATTAGCTAGTCCTCCCTCATAAATCAAATCCACAATGAGCTTTAGCTCGTGCAAGCATTCAAAATACGCCATTTCTTCAGGATACCCTGCATCGACCAAAGTTTCAAATCCAGCTTTTACAAGGCTTGTAACCCCGCCACAAAGCACCGCTTGTTCGCCAAATAAGTCTGTTTCTGTTTCATCTTTGAAAGTTGTTTCAATGATTCCACTGCGTCCGCCACCAATCGCACTTGCATAGCTTAGCGCAATGGCTTTAGCATCGCCTCTGCTTGTATCTTGCTCTACTGCGATTAAATCGGGGATTCCGCCACCTTTGACAAACTCACTGCGAACGGTATGACCCGGGGCTTTTGGTGCGACCATAATCACGCCCACGCCTTTGGGAACTTTGATTTGCCCAAAATGGATATTGAATCCGTGTCCAAATGCAATGATTTTATCCTCGCTTAAAGAAGGCAAAATATCCTTTGCAAATACATCAGCTTGCAACTCATCGGGGATTAAAATCATAATCACATCAGCCGCTTTTGTCGCCTCACTCACTTCAAGCACCTTAAAGCCCTTTGCTTCAGCCTTGCTCCAGCTAGAGCCGCCACGATATAGCCCGATAATCACCTCAACGCCAGAATCTCGCAAGTTTTCTGCGTGTGCGTGTCCTTGACTTCCAAAGCCAATCACGGCAACCTTTTTCTTTTGAATAAGCCCTAAATCACAATCTTTGTCGTAATACACTTGTAATGCCATTTACTTTCCTTTCGAGGCGTCCGCACTCTTGTTAAAATAAAACTTGGATTATAGTTAAAACAAACTTAGTTATAATTAATTCTAGAATTAATTATAAGAATCTACGCAAAAACACTCAATCATCTTTAAAAGATACAAAGGACACCTATGCCAAAAAACTCACATAAAGACTCTAAAGTCCCATCTACTAGCTCCGCCCTGCTTCAACCCTCGCAGATTGAATTTGTCTTTGAAAGCATTACGAGTTTGCTCCAAACGATTGATTGTGAGCTAAAAAATACCTTTATAACGATAAAAGAATCCATCGAAAAGCAAGATAATAAAACGCTTCTATCCACACTCTCCACACTCAAAGAGCAAAACAAAATACTGCCGATAATAAAGGCTTTTACCCTCTATCATATGCTCCTTAATATCATCGAGGAGCTCAATATCAGTGGCAACACAGAGGCAAATAAACTCTCTCAAGCCCTGCAAGAGCTTAACAAAGAGGGTTATGAAATGCCTGAAATACTAGAAGTTTTGGAGCATTTAAGATTCTATCCTGTCTTTACCGCTCACCCCACAGAATCTCGCCGCCGCACATTCCTAGAGGCACATCATCAAATGAGCGAAAACATCAAGGATATTTTCGCATACAATGACGAAAAAGCAAAAAATCAGCTCCTCTGTCGGCTAAAACTCCTCTGGCAAACACATTTGGTGCGTAGTGAAAAAATGGAGATTCTCTATGAACTTGATAATTTACTTTATATCATTGAAAGTTCCGTTTTAGAATCTGCCGCACAGGTGCTTACATACATACAAAACTTGCTTGATAAACCGCTAGAAGCCTCTCCTATTACCTTAGGAAGCTGGGTAGGAGGCGATAGAGATGGTAACCCCTATGTAAGTAATGAGATACTCACAAAAGTAATGAAAATTGCGCATAAGGCGATTATTGAATCCTACATTAGCAAGTGCGATAGGCTTATACGCGAACTCTCGCTCTCAATTGACTTTGTCAAGCCCTCACGCGCACTTATGCTCTCTATCCAAAACCAAATACACGAACTTCCTAGTAGCGAGGCAACACTCTTTGCAAAAGAGCCTTTTCGCGCCAAGCTCTACCTTATGCGCAAAAAACTACAAAATCGCCTCATAGCCATTAATGCGCCGGATAATATTGACTTCACTTACGCAGATTCTAAAGAACTTTTAGATGATATTGATTTGCTTATGGAATCTTTAGACCCTCTCTCTGCACAAGGGCTGAAAGAATTTCGCCATTTGGTGCTTTTGGGAGGATTTCATTTATTGCGCCTTGACTTTAGGGAGCATAGAGATGTGGTATTAAACACGATTAGCGAGATTTTTTGCCTACTAGGCTTAAGTGATAGCGACTTTAAAGACTTGAATGAAAACAAAAAGTGCGAGATTCTCAACCTCGCCTTGAATAAAAAATATGATTTAAATATTATTATTCAACAGCTAAGTGCGCAGTCGCAGCGGCTTGTAGGAGCATTTTTACGCATACAATGGGCAAGAAAACACATCTCTAGGCATATTTTGCAAAGCTTTATCGTCTCTATGAGCACACAAGCAAGTGATTTGCTCTGTGTGCTGTGGTTTG
Organism: Helicobacter sp. MIT 03-1616; assembly: GCF_000765685.2. NCBI lineage: Bacteria > Pseudomonadati > Campylobacterota > Epsilonproteobacteria > Campylobacterales > Helicobacteraceae > Helicobacter > Helicobacter sp. MIT 03-1616. The sequence continues at coordinate 180,878 of NZ_JROY02000001.1, forward strand.
CCAAACAAAGCGGATTGTGGAAAGCAGGAAAGCAACAAGAGGCTAAAAGCGGCAAGGCGTATATTTCTATTACACCACTTTTTGAGACCATAGATGATTTGCAGAGGGCAAAAAACATTATCCGCATACTACACACAAATGCGCATTATAGGCAATATCTCTATGACAATAATAACACGCAAGAAGTTATGGTGGGCTATTCGGATTCAAGCAAGGACGGGGGGATTTTTGCGAGTAATTACAACCTCCACCGCGCCATTACGAGCCTTACGCATTTGCAAGATGAACTAGGCATTAGCATTAGCTTTTTTCACGGACGAGGCGGAAGCGTGTCTCGTGGCGGAGGAAGCCTAGAAGAAGCACTCCTCTCGTCTGCACCAAAAAGTGTGCATAACACGCTTAAGACAACCGAACAGGGCGAAATGATAAGCGCAAAATACCTCAATAAACACATTGCTACAAAGAATTTTTCAAGCACATTAGGTGCTTTACTCAAAAAGAGTGTGGCGGATACTTTTTGTATGAATGGCGCGTGTGAGAGTGATGCGCATATTATGGCATTGCTTGAGCCTGTATCTATTGGCTCATTTGAAAGCTACCGCGCATTAGTCTATGAAGACAAGGGCTTTATGAGCTATTTTAAAATGGCAACACCCATAGCTTTTATACAAAATCTTAATCTCGGCTCACGCCCGAGCAAACGCAAAGATTCGCAAAAAGTAGAGGATTTACGCGCAATTCCGTGGGTATTTGCCTGGACGCAAAATCGCGCCATTATCCCTGCGTGGTATGGGCTAGGCAGTGGCTTAAGTCGTGTGGATAAAAATGCGCTTAAAGATTGCTATGAGCTGTCTTTATTTTTCAAAACTACCATTGATAATATCTCACAGGCTATGCTTAAAGTGGATTTAGACATTGCCAAGCTTTATAGCGCATTTGTAGCAGATAAAGCGGTGCGGGAGCGCATTTGGGAGTGCATTTATAGTCAATATAATCTCACACTTGAAAATCTTTTGTATTTGCGTGGAGAGCATAGGCTACTAGATTCTGAAATGGCAATTCGCGAATCTATCCTCTTGCGTAAGCCCTATTTGAGTGTGCTTAACCTCACGCAAATCGAGCTTATCAAGCAATATCAAAGTTCCCCATACGAGAAAGCAAAGGACAGAATCCTAGAGCAAATCCACGCCACAATTGTAGGTATTGCGCAAGGCATTCGCAACACAGGGTAAAACCCAAATACTTGTGCAGATAAGCTTAATGGCGTAGATTCTATTTTGCCTATTTGTCCGAGTTATCGTGCTAATGTATGGAATCTTATACATTTTGGTTTAAGGAATATTATGGAGAATTATCACTCTGCCTCGTGGAATCCTTGGCACGGCTGCTTTAAGATAAGTGAGGGTTGCAAAAACTGCTTTATTTATAGCATTGATTCTATCCATAAACGAGATACAAAACACATTTGCCTCAATAAAAACTTTGAATATCCTCTCAAAAAGCGCAGAAATGGCGAATATCACATACCTGATAATACATTAGTATATACTTGTTTAAGTAGCGATTTTTTGCTTCCACAAGCTGATGAATGGCGAAATAGAGCGTGGGAGATTATGCGTATTCGCAGAAATGTGCATTTTGTATTTTTCACTAAACGCATTGAGCGATTACAATCTGTGTTGCCGAGGGACTGGGGCAATGGATATGAAAATGTGATCATAGGTGTGAGTGCAGAAAACCAAAAACACGCCAAGCAGAGAATCCCTCTTTTATGCGCTTTGCCCATCAAACATCGCTGGGTAATTTGTGCGCCACTATTAGAGGAGATTCATATAGAATCTTATCTTGCCAATATAGAACTTATCTCTGCGGGAGGAGAAAGCGGCTATAAGGCAAGAATATGTGATTATAAATGGGTGCTAAGTTTAAGAAAACAAGCCTATGAAGCGGGTATTAAATTTCACTTCCACCAAACAGGTGCGATGTTTTTAAAAGATGGCAAACTCTATAAGATTCCAAAACACCTCCAAAGAATCCAAGCCAAAAAGGCGAATATTGATATAGCACCTCTTCACGCACCACACTGCAAAGAACTTAACGAAAAAAGGGGACTTTTTAGTGTAGAAACTTAAAAAGTTAGACAAAATAGGGGTAATTAGAGTATTGTATAGGGAGAATTATGCAATATGAGTTAAGGCTTTTATTTACGCGTGTAGTTTAATACTGCGGATTCTATCCCTATCTCAAGGGATAGAATTGCTAAGAATGTGAGATAGGGCTTGTTTGTTACATCATTCCACCCATACCGCCCATTCCACCCATATCAGGCATTGCTGGAGCTGGTTTATCTTCTTTGATTTCATTGATTGTTGCTTCAGTTGTTAAAAGCATACTTGAAACTGATACCGCATTTTGCAACGCAATACGAGTAACCTTAAGTGGGTCAATAATACCTGCTTTAAACATATCCACATATTCACCACTCGCAGCATTGAATCCTGTATCTTTTGTGCCTTTTTCGACTTCATTTACCACCACACCCGCATCATATCCAGCATTTGTAGCAATTTGTGCCAAAGGAGCTCTAATGGCGCGCTTGATAATGTCATAGCCAATGGCTTCATCGCCACTAAGGTTTAATTTTACTTTTTGCGAAGCACGAATAAGCGCAGAACCACCACCGATTACGATGCCTTCATCAACTGCTGCCTTTGTAGCAGAAAGCGCATCATCTACGCGGTCTTTCTTTTCTTTCATCTCTACTTCAGTTGCAGCACCTACTTTGATAACTGCTACTCCACCGCTAAGCTTAGCTAGTCTCTCTTGCAATTTTTCTCTGTCATAATCGCTTGTAGTGTTTTCAATCTCTGTTTTGATTTGGGCGATTCTGTTTTTTACCTCTGTAGCCTTGCCCTTGCCATCTACGATTGTTGTATTATCCTTATCAATCACTACACGAGCAGCACTTCCCAAATCCGCCAAAGTAGCCGCCTCTAAAGTTTTGCCAAGCTCCTCACTAATCACTTGTCCGCCTGTGAGGATAGCGATGTCTTGAAGCATTGCTTTTCTTCTATCGCCAAAGCCCGGAGCTTTCACAGCAGATACATTCAATACGCCTCGCAATTTATTTACAACCAAAGTTGTCAAAGCTTCACCCTCAATGTCTTCAGCAATAATTAAAAGCGGTTTGCCACTTTGCATAGTCGCTTCAAGTAGGGGCAGAATTTCTTTCATATTTGAAATTTTCTTATCAGTCAAAAGCACATAAGGATTCTCAAGCTGCGCGACCATTTTGTCAGTGTTTGTTACAAAATATGCAGAGAGGTAGCCTCTATCAAATTGCATACCCTCAACCACACTTAGCTCATCATTGATACCCTTTGCTTCTTCCACAGTGATAACGCCGTCTTTGCCTACTTTATCCATAGCTTCAGCAATCAATTCGCCTACTTTTACATCAGAGTTTGCCGAAATAGTCGCTACTTGTGCAATTTCACCCTTACCACCAACTTTCTTACTTGCTTTTTTAAGCTCCGCGATAATCGCTTCACTTGCTTTATCCATACCGCGCTTAACCTCAATGGGATTTGCTCCAGCTGTAATATTGCGTAAGCCCTCTTTGAAAATGCTATGTGCCAAAACGGTGGCTGTCGTTGTGCCATCACCTGCAGCATCAGCGGTTTTGCTTGCGACTTCTTTTACAAGCTGTGCGCCCATATTTGCGATAGGGTCGGCTAACTCAATCTCTTTTGCCACAGATACGCCATCTTTTGTGATAGTCGGTGCACCATAGCTTTTTTGAATAAGAACATTGCGCCCCTTTGGTCCCATTGTTACCTTTACCGCGTCATTTAGTTGCTTGATACCCTCATACAATTTGTTTCGTGCATTATCCGAAAATTGAATCTCTTTGCTTGCCATTTCTCACTCCTTTAATATAATTTATTTCTCAAGAACGCCCAAAATATCATCTAGCTCTAAAACTATGTATTCTTTAGAATCTAGCTTGATTTCTGCACCCTTATATTTGCCAAATACGACTTTGTCATTTTCTTTCAGCACCTTATCTTCTTTGATTTTCGCGCTTACTGCTTTTATAACACCCACGAGAGGCTTTTCTTTTGCATTATCGGGGATAATAATACCTGAACTTGTTTTAGTATCTTCCTCAACGCGCTCTACAAGAACTCTCTCGCCTAGAGGTCTAAATTTCATAGGGTCTCCTTTGTGAAAATATGATGAATCAATCAAAAATTAGCACTTAATTTTTGAAGTGCGAGAATTCTATATATTTTTGTTAAACAAGTCAATACTTTATAGTTAATTTATAAATAAACTTTAGTCTAATAAACTAAATTTATATAGGCTAGATTCTATAAACTTTTAAAATCTATCGTAACATATAGAGAAACTAAGCTTTACTTATGTAGAATTCGCCCTCTATAATTAGTTTTACGAACTTATACCAAAACCTATGCGACAAGATTGTGGCGGCTATAAAATCGCAGATTTTATAGCCATAATTTACGCAAATGGTGCAGAATCTGGAATCTTAAAGTCAAAAAAAGGCTCACTACTGATGATTAGCAAACACTCCATAGAGCAGCTCAAGCAACACATTAATATCATTGAGATTATCGGTGCGTATGTGGAGCTTAAAAAAGTGGGGAACAACTATATTGCGTGTTGTCCCTTTCATAACGAAAAAACGCCAAGCTTTGTTGTGAGTGAGGCGAAAGGATATTATCATTGCTATGGTTGTGGCGTGGGTGGCGATGCGATTAGCTTCCTTATGGAGTATGAAAAACTAAGTTTTATAGAGAGTGTGGAGAAAATCGCCGCAATAAGTAGCTTCACGCTCGAGTGGGAAAAGAGCTATGAAAAAAAGCCTGATTCTATCGTGCTTGATGAGATGATGCGCTTTTATCAAAAGAATCTTCTCTCTCACAAACCCTCACTTGATTATCTCGCTTCGCGCCAAGTGGCAAATGCAAGTGTCGAAAAATTCCGCTTAGGCTATTGCGGACCAAGCTTTGAAAGTCTAAATTTTATTCGTCAAAATGCACTCAACAAAGAAGAATGCCTCGAATTAGGTGTGATTGGGCGGGACAATGGACGAGAATATGCGCGATTTAGCGATAGAATTATCTTTCCCATTCACTCCCCGAGTGGTAAGGTTGTGGGTTTTGGCGGACGCACAATGAACAATGCAAATGCAAAGTACATCAACTCCCCCCAAAGCAAGGTTTTCAATAAATCGCAACTTCTTTATGGCTACTACATCGCAAAAGACAAAATCTATAAACAAAAAAAAATCATTGTATGTGAGGGCTATCTTGATGTGATTATGCTTCATCAAGCCGGGTTTGATTACGCTGTGGCGACACTTGGCACAGCCCTAACTAAAGAGCATTTGCCGCTTTTGCGTAAAGGAGAACCAAAAGTCATTTTAAGCTACGATGGAGACAAAGCCGGGATAAATGCCGCCTTTAAAGCCGCGCAAATGCTTGCTAAAGAAAGTTATGAGGGTGGCGTAGTGATTTTTAGAGACGGAGCAGACCCAGCTGATATGGTTGCCAATAAACAAATTAATGAATTGAGTGAGATTTTTGCTGCCCCTATGCCCTTTATTGAGTTTATCCTCACCCATATTGCCCAAAGTTACGCACTTGAAAATCCCCTGCAAAAAGAAAAAGCACTCACTGAATCTACACAATTTTTACATACACTAAGCCCACTTTTGCAGGAAGAGTATAAGCCCCTTTTAGCTCGTTTGCTCTCCGTGCCTATACGCCTCATACACACTCATCGCACACAAACCCCTGCTGTATCATCACACCTCATCACAAATAGCCAAGATTTTGCCGAACTCACATTGCTTAAATCTTTCATCGAAAAACCCGAACTGATTGACTTTGCGATTGAATATATCGATTCGTCAATTTTTGGCACACACAAAGAAGCCTTTATGCTGATCCTCAACAAACAATACGAACAGCCCCAGATTCTAGGCATAAGCCTCAATGAGAGCATAAGAGCACTTCCGGATTTGGAGAGCCTTAAAGAACATTTGCGATTATTTATCGCTCAAGCCTACACGCGCCTTTTAGCGCAGATTCCACAAACTAAGAATCTAAGTTTAATGCGCAAAAATGATATGATTAGAGACATAAAACACAAAATCCTACGATTAAAACAAGGAGAACTACTCGCATATGTTAGCATTAGCACTTTTTAGCGGAGGCTGCGATAGCCTTATTTCTATGAAACTCCTCAAAGACCAAGGCATTGATGTAATTGCCTTGCACTTTGATATAGGCTTTGGCGGGAACAAGGACAAACTTGAATATTTCCACAATGCCACCGCTCAAATCCCCGTAGAGCTTAGAATCTTAGACATCAAACGACAATTTTTCAATGATGTGCTTTTCAAGCCAAAATATGGTTATGGTAAATATTTTAATCCCTGCATTGATTGCCACGCTAATATGTTTGGCAATGCGTTTGATTATCTGCTGAAAGTGGGTGCGGATTTTGTCATAAGCGGCGAGGTGCTAGGACAGCGTCCAAAAAGTCAGCGCAAACAAGCCCTTGATCAGGTGCGGAGTCTTGTGCGTAAAATCGGGGCGGATTCTAAATTTGATAGTATTTTAAGCCGTGATGGCAGCGATACAAGCAAACCGCAATATCTTGATGAACTGCTTTTGCGCCCAATGAGTGCAAAGCTTTTAGAGCCAAGCTTCCCTGAAAAGATGGGCTGGGTTAATCGTGAGGAGCTGCTTGATGTGAGCGGAAGAGGGCGCACACGACAACTTGAAATGATTAAAGAGTATGGATTCAAATATTTTGAAAAGCCCGGCGGTGGGTGTTTATTAACTCAAGATTCTGTGGCATTAAAGATTAAGGATTTAACCTCGCATCGTCAAATGCACTTTGAAGATATAGAAATGGTAAAAGTGGGACGCTACCTTGTGCTAGAAAATGGTGCGAGATGTGTGATTGCACGCAATGAGGAGGAGAATACCAAACTCGCGCAAAGCAATCCGCAAATGGAGCAAATCATATTGCTAGATTGTGTGGGACCGCTTGGGCTTGTGGAAAAGGACGCAGGAGAGGAGGATAAGATTCTCGCTGGGCGCATTGCACTAAGCTATGGCAAAACTGAATCTGGCAGGGCATATCAGGTGCAGATTGGAGAGAAAATTCATCATCTTATGTCGCTTGAGCGAGAGAAAGCACAGAACTATTTGCTTTTGATGTAAAAATTTTAAACTTTAATCTGCTAGAATACTGCAATTTTTCTGAGGAACATTTATGAAATATGGTGTTGTCTTATTTATAAGTTTTGTTGCTTTATGCAATGTCGGCTGTATGTTTAAAGGAAGTCTTGCCCATATGGCTTCTAGCTCCATAGGTTGCGCACCTTCAGAGATTACTATTAAAAAGAATAGATATGGATTCGTCAATGAAACATATAGTTATGTAGCTGAATGTAGAGGGAGAACTTATTATTGCACAACAAGCGAGAATGTCTGGGGAGGCAATACTGCAAATACAAAATGTGCGCAATCAATGCCATAATATGATGTTAAGGAGCGAAAATGGGCTTTGAGATTATGGGTATGCGTGTATGGGACTTAAGTCAGCCATTTGGCTATTTTGAGGCATTTAGTGGCATAGCTATTGTGTGCCTGTGTGCGGGGCTATGTTTATGCCTCCTACGATATTTTCCACCAAAAGCATAACATCTCAAGATGAGATTTAGCCCTAACAAACCTTGATATAAGTGCTTTTATAACAAATCTTTTCAAACTTATTATAGCTGCTATTGCGCGAGTGGTAGGGTGTTTTTTGTTTCGCTCGGGGGAGGTGATTTTAGAGGATTCTCATTGAGAGGATTCTAAAATGCGCACTACTTTAACTTATAGTGAGTTTTTGTTCGGGCTTTTGCGGTGGAGTTTTTAGAATCTTTATGCACAAAGTCCAGCAGCCTAGCGCATAAAAAAATTTTGCATAAATGGAGCGTCTTTGAGGCTTAAATTGCTATTAACAATCCACGCATTCGCTTCAAATTCACAATCTCAATCTCACCCTCCATTATGCCATTGCCAAGTATATGCGCACTTGCGCGATAGACCGAGGCATTTCTTTCTCTGCTTCATTTACTGCCTTCTCTTCATTAATGGAATCTTGATTGAGATGTGTTTGATGGTTTGATTGAGCGTGGCTTGAGTGAGGCTCTTGTGTAGATTCTGCTTCGGTAGATGTGCTTTTTAGGGGTGTAATGTTTAGAATCTCCACCCTTTGAAGCCTCCTGCCATTTGAGCTCTCGTGCTTTCTGCACTCACAAAGAGATTTGCCGTTCGACTTTCTCTCAAAGTGTGCAAAAAATAACCAATACTTGAATAGCGCAAAAACTTTTGCACATCGTCACCAAAAAGCCCCTGCATATAGCCCTCAATCGCCGCTTTTTGTGCCTTTGCTTCTTTTTCTTGTGGAGAGCCTTCACACCCACTGAATATAAAGACAAGACAAAGCGGCAGGGCTAAAATGAGCGCATATAGCTTCTTTACATTACTCACAACTTACACCTTTTTCAAAAAGCAGGTTTTAAGCACCACCACGCCGCATTTATCCACCTTTGCCTCAACCTCATCATCTTTATGAGTGAGACGGATATTTTTGATAGTCGTGCCACGTTTTATGGTGCTACTTGCACCCTTAATTTTTAAATCCTTAATCACGCTCACGCTATCACCTGCATTGAGTTCCGATCCATTGGAATCTTTTGGCATTTGTTGTTCCTTTGTATAAAATAAAGCGACATTATAGAATCTTTGTTGGCGTTTATCAAGCAGGAGTGCGAAGCATAAAGTCTTGAATAAGCCTAAATGCAGCATAAGCTTAGGCTTGGCATAATCCTTGCTTAAGCTTGTATATTGAAGAAATATCTTAAGAGCATAGAAGGAGGAAAAATGGCACTAAGCCCTATTGGAAATGTTACTTATATCAACCAAAATTCCCAGCTTGGCTCGATTCAGCACGCAAATAATATGCAAAAGGTGGATTTTGCGCTCAATGCAAATATGCAAGAATTTGTAGATAAATTAAAGGCTGTGCAAGAAGTCTCTCCAGCACCGCAAGTGGAGGCTGTCGACCCCGAAAAAGATGAGAGCAAGAAACGTGAGTTTGAAGAAAAGCAAAAGGAAAAAGAGCAAGATTCTCAAAACACTGCGGAATCCTTTGTAGAGGACGAAACCCCCATTTATAGCGCAGATAATACCCATTTGCTTGATATTAAGGCTTAGAAAAATACAAAGGATAAAAAATGAAACACATATTCCTACACTCACTTTAATATGATAAAACAATGTGAAGCCAAGCGATGATTGATAATGCGGTGATTCTTTGGGCTTCTTTAATTTTTGTGCCTTTATTAATTTTTATGTTTAAACCTCAATGGAGATTCTTTGCTATTTGCTTATCGTGTGCTAATTTGTGTTTTTGTGCTATCAGTGATATAACTCTCATTTTTAATGATAATTTATGGGGATTGCTACAAACAGAACTAAATGTATCCAAAAGTATGTTTTTGCATATGAGAGCATTTTAACTTGTCTTTATTTAGCTTTATTGTTTATAGCATATAAATATATCAAAATTCGTGTAATAATTTTTATATACTTCATCTTGTGCAATATATTATTACCTTTTAATCTTAAAGTAAAATTTTAAAATATATTGCTGCATTACTTTGTGCTATTTTAGTGACCTTTTTAGAATCTCCCTCTACACTTAAACTCTATGAGGGCTATATCCGTACAAGTGGATTAGAGTATCTTGCACCTTTTGGCGAGAATTATATTAAAAGATGAGGAGTGCTATGGTATTCTTGCCTATACTTTCTATATACACCCTAACATAAAGTATTCCTTATGTCTCATCTCTCCTTTACTATCACTAAAGCTCATATCAAAGAGAGTTTAGAATCTAAAACTAGCTATAAGCGTAACGATTCTAACTTATCTCTTTAGCTCATAAGAACTTTACTATTAAGGGGTGGCTAACCCCTTGCGATTTGCTCTATTATCGCATTAAAGCTTTTACTTGGGCGCATAATCGCATTTGCTTTATTATCATCAAATTTATAATACCCGCCTAAATCCACTTTCGCACCTTGCGCGCCATTAAATTCAGCACGGATAGAATCTTGCTTAGATTCTAGCTCATCTGCGATTGGTTTAAAAAATGCAGCAACGCTAGAATCTGCGCCTTGATTTGCTAAAGCTCTTGTAAAATACATCGCTAAATAGAAATGGCTTGTGCGGTTGTCATCTTCGCCGACTTTGCGCGAAGGAGCTTTATTGTTATTAAGCCACTCGCCAATCGCGCTATCAAGCGCGTCCGCTAGAACTTTTGCCTTGGCACTATTTTGCTTTTGTGAGTAGAACTCTAAACTTGCTTGAAGTGCTAAAAACTCGCCCAAGCTATCCCAGCGCAAGTGGTTTTCATCTACGAGTTGTTCTACTTGCTTTGGCGCACTTCCGCCCGCACCTGTTTCAAACATCGCACCACCATTAAGCATAGGCACGACAGAAAGCATTTTCGCACTTGTGCCAAGCTCCAAAATAGGGAACAAGTCAGTAAGATAATCTCGCAATACATTGCCTGTAATAGAAATCGCATTTTTACCCGCTCTTATAAGGCGCAAAGATTCTAAACACGCCTCTTTTGGTGCGAGAATCTCAATGTTTTTGCCCTTTTCTTTTAGTCTCTTTTGCACCAAATCAATCATAATTTTATTGCTTGCTCTTTTTTCATCTAGCCAGAAAATCGCCTTATCACCCGTAATATCAGCGCGTTCAATGCCTAAATCAATCCAATTTTGCACCGCATCAAATTTTGCTTGATTTGCACGATAGATGTTATTTTTACGCACCTTGTGAGAGAGAAGCACTTTTCCTGCAGCATCTACAATTACAAATTCGCCATCATTTGGAGCTATGAAAGTTTTATCGTGTGAGCCATATTCTTGCGCCTTTTTTGCCATAAGCCCGACATTGCTTACACTCCCTAGCTTTGTAGGCTCAAGTGTGCCATTTTTGCGCAAATCCTCAATTACAGCCTCATAAATTGTCGCATAAGTCTTATCCGGAATCACAGCATTCGCATCGCATTCATCTCCATTTTTATCCCACAATCTTGCGCCATTTTTGAGCATTGCAGGCATAGAAGCATCAACGATAACATCGCTAGGAATATGCAAATTCGTAATGCCCTTGTCGGAATTTACCATAGAAATTTTTGCGCTTTTTTCTAAAATCTCATTATATTTAGCTAAAATCTCCGCCTTTTTCGGGCTAGATTCTATCTTGCTTAGAAGCTCACTCACGCCATTGTTTGCATTCACGCCAAGCTTTGTAAGCTCATCGCCAAAAGATTCAAAAATTTCTTTAAAATAAGCCTTAACCGCATAGCCAAAAAGCACAGGGTCGCTTACTTTCATCATCGTAGCTTTTAAATGCAGTGAGAAAAGGATATTGTCCCTTTTGCAATTTGCTATCTGCTCTTCATAAAATGCGCTAAGCTTTGCCACATCCATAAATGTCGCGTCCAAAATCTCATTTTGTTCAAGCTTCAAGCCCTCTTTTAGCACCTTCTCCCCGCTAGAATCTTTAAAGATAATCTTAGCAGTTGTGGGAGATTCAATAAGAACCGCTTTTTCATTATCAAAAAAATCGCCATCACGCATATAGCTCACAAGACTTTTGCAGTCCTTGCTAAAAGGCACGACACGATAGGGATTTTTCTGCGCATAGGATTTCACCGCGTTTGTGCTGCGGCGGTCGGAATTGCCTTGTCTAAGCACAGGATTCACAGCCGAGCCGAGCACTTTTTGATATTTTTCTTTAATGGCTTTTTGCTCGTCATTTTGTGGCTCATCAGGGAAGTTTGGCACATCATAGCCTTTGCCTTGCAATTCTTTAATTGCCGCTTTGAGTTGGGGAATTGAGGCAGAAATATTAGGTGTTTTGATGAGATTTGCGCTTGGCTCTTTTACAAGCTCACCTAAAAGCGTGAGGGCATCTTCCACTTGCTGGTCTTTTTTAAGTCGCTCAGGGAATTGTGCCAAGATTCTAGCAGAGAGCGAAATATCTGAAGTTGCTACCTCAATATTTGCGTGTGCTAAAAACGCTTTGACAATAGGCAAAAAAGAGTAGGTTGCAAGAGCTGGAGACTCATCTGTAAGGGTGTAAGTAATTTTCATAAGCTATCCTTTAATGTAAAATGGTAATGCTTAAAGTATAGCAAATTTGATTTTCTTTAAGGCAATAGATAAAAATTCTTTAAACTTTTATCGTCCAACTTGGCAGATAGGTAGCAAAACATTTCTATTTCGTGGCTACTTGCTATATTCACGCTATTTAGATAGAATCAGCCTAGATTAAACTAGGACAAACTATGCGCTATATTCTCATCATATACAGCTTAATAAGTCTATGTGGCTGCTCTAGCTTTATGGAATTTTTAGCAAGCGAAGATTCAAAAAGAGCGTGGCATGGCTTTGCAAGACAAGAAGACTTTAAGCGGCAGTTTGAAAGCAATGCCAACACAGGCACATCAAAAGGAGACTTTGCACCAACTTTGTATGGACCATAGAAAACAAAAATCTCTTTACCCCCCAACCCCTATGTAGAAAAAATAGAAGAATCTTTGCAAAACACTACTTTGTCTATCTATGAATTTACTAGTCTCCCATCATATTGAGGCAAAGCCAAATCTATAAATCCCTCACCACTTCCGCGCATCGCTCACATAATGCACTCTCTTTAGAATCTGCTTGATTTTCTACAACAAATTGCCAACATCTCTCGCACTTACCCTTCTGCGCCCTATACAGCACAAATTCATTACCTGCAAGTTCAAATCGCGCCAATTCCTCGCCATTTTGCACTGCCTTTTGTGTCCCAGAGACGATAAGCCACCTATCAAGTAGCTCTATATCCTGTGGCACTTGCAAAAGCACCTCGAGCGAGGATTTTAGAATCTTCTGCTTTTTCAGGCTATCAAGCGTCTCGCCAAATTTCTCCCTCACGCGCAACAAATAGGCGAAATCTATGTTTGTGGCGAGATTATAGCTCTCCTTGCAGGTGCTCCTCTCTAACATAAAAATATCCTTGCAACCTGCTTTAATCGCATTACTTGCGTGATTAAATGCCTCATCTGCGGTATATGTAAGCACAGGAGCTATAAAATGTAAAAGCCTCCTTAAAATCATAACCATTGCACTTTGAATCGAGCGGCGGCGGAGAGAATTGGCACTATCACAATATAAAATATCTTTACATAAATCTAAATACACACCACTTAACTCATTTGTGAGAAAGTTCATCACTCCTTGAAAAGCTTTGGCAAACTCATATTCATCAAAATACGAATATGCCTCATCAAATACCCTATCGCATTCACCAAGAATCCACCTATCAATCTCACCTAACTCATCACGCATAACCAAATCTTGTGGATTATTCGCAGCATTTGCAAGCAAAAATCGTATCGTATTGCGGATTTTACGATATTGCTCACCCACTTGTTTGAGAATCTCATCGCTAATATTTTGGTCGCTCTGATAATGACTAAGTGCCACCCATAAGCGCAAAATCTCGCTGCCTTGAGTCTTAATAATCTCACTCGGGGCTATCACATTTCCCTTAGATTTACTCATTTTCTCACCATTTCTATCAAAGGTAAAGCCGTGTGTTAGTATCTCCTTAAATGGTGCTTTTTTGGCTATCGCGCAAGAAAGCAAAAGCGAGCTTTGAAACCACCCTCTATGCTGGTCGCTTCCCTCAAGATACATATCTGCAGGGTGAGAGCCTGCATCATAATCATTTCCTTTCAGCCTATACGGATTCTCAAGCACAGCACTCCAAGTGCTTCCGCTATCAAACCACACATCAAGTATATGTTTGCTCTTTGTGAGATTATCTGCCAAATGCTTATGGCTTGGTGGCAAAAGGTCTTTTATCTCATAGCTCCACCACGCATCACAACCCTCTTTTTCAAAAATACAAGCAATATGTTCAAGCACTGCCTCATCAAGCAACGCAATACCACTCTCTTTATCAAGCAAAAATGCGATAGGCACACCCCAATCTCTCTGCCGAGATATACACCAATCAGGGCGATTTTCAATCATCGAGCAGATTCTATTTTTACCATTTGCAGGATAGAATCTCACACCTTCAAGTGCATTAAGGGCAACTTCACGCAAAGTTTTCCCCTCATAAAAAGGCTTATCAAGCAAAATAAACCACTGCGTAGTCGCACGATAAATCACAGGCTTATGAGAACGCCAACAATGCGGATAGCTATGCGTAATTACATCTTTTTTCAAAAGTGCTTCTCCTAGAATCTCAAAAATACTCTTATGTGTATCAAAAATATTCTTGCCCACAAACTCATTCACATATTCTTTAGGCACAAGATTCATAGATTCTATAAGAGGGCTAAAATTCCCTCTATCATCAACGGGCATAATCACAGGCAGATTATATTTTAACCCCACATAGTAATCATCTTCGCCGTGTCCGGGCGCAGTATGCACAATCCCCGTGCCATCGCTCACACCCACGTGCTCACCCAAAATGATAAGCGATTTTCTCCCATTAAGCGGATTTATCGCTCCTAAACCCTCTAGCCCCTTAGCACTCAAGGTGCGCAATACATCTCTACCTATGCCGAGATTTTCTACAAGTTTTTGATGTAAGGTTTGTGCCACAATGAAATAATCATTTGTAAGCACATAGGATTCGGTAGGATTTAAAGCCAAAGCAACATTTGCTGGAAGCGTCCAAGGTGTGGTTGTCCAAATGATAGGCTTTGCCTCTTTTGCACCAAGCTTTTGAAGCGCATTTGTATCTAAACTAAAAGCGACAAATACAGAATCTGATTGCTTGTCTTGGTATTCTACTTCGGCTTCAGCGAGGGCAGATTCACAAGCCCAGCTCCAATAAATAGGCTTAAATCTCTCCGCCAAAAGTCCTTCTTTAACAAGTGCGATAAGAGTGCGATAAATTTGTGCTTCAAATGCAAAATCCATTGTTTGGTAAGGATTCTCAAAATCCCCTATAACCCCTAATGCCTGAAATTCACTTGATTGAATTTGTATAAATTTTTGAGCGTGATTGCGGCAGAGTTCTCGTAATTTTGTTTTCTCTAAACTATCTTTTTTTGCTTTGCCAATTTTTTGTTCTACTTGTTGTTCAATAGGTAGTCCGTGGCAATCCCAGCCGGGCGTGTAGCGGATATTTTCACCCTTAAAATAATGATATTTCACAATAATATCTTTGAGAATCTTATTGAGTGCGTGTCCTATATGTAAATGCCCATTTGCATACGGGGGTCCATCGTGGAGATAAAAACTTTTAGCATTTGTGTTGTGAGTATTTCTTAGGCGAGAATAAAGCCCCTCATCACGCCATTTTGCATAAGTTTGTGGCTCATTAACTGGGAGATTGCCTCTCATTGGAAAAGAAGTATCAGGTAAAATCAAAGTGTCTTTATAGTCCATAGCTTAAGCTCCGTGTATAGATTGCGCAAACAAAAACGCGATTGTAGCAGAAAAATGCTTTTAAATACGCCTTAGTTTCTCTAAGTTGCACCTTTTATTATCGTATTAAACCTAAACAAAAAACACTTTCCCATTTTTTGTTTTTTATTAAAGAGGACAAAAATATGCAAGTGCAACAACGAGCTACTTTAAAAACTTATAAATCCCTCAAGCGATAATACGAGGCTAAATCTCCCATTTAATCAAGGATTCAAAGCCATTATCTCTTTAAAAGCATTTACACCCTCATATTCCTTTATCTCATCACCCACAGCCCTACCAAATGCGCTAGTGCACCTTAAGGATTCTATCTCGTCTGTCCTTTTCTCTGCAAATAACCCCGCTAAAGCACAAGCCTTGCATATATACTCCTCTTTAGAAAACGCCATAAAAGACAGATAAGATTCTGCTAATATAGTGTATGCCTCATCGTATTGCTCCTGCATTTTCGCTGTGCCATCGCGATTAGGGATATTTATCCACCGCGCTAGGTTCTGCTCTAAACGTTGTAAGCGCTCCTCTTTACTCTCCTTACTCATCACAAGACTTAAACCACCCTTTGCGGCATATTCTATGCGACTTTCGCCTTGCTCGAGCGGAAAGCTATCAAGCCATATATCAATGATATGTCCATAAATGCCACTATCTACATATCCCGCAAAATGCACCCGCCTTAAAATCTCCTCGCCATCACCAGAGATAGCACACACTTTTTCTATACACTCACTAATGAGTGCGCTATTGCCCCCCCCACACGCGAGATAGATAGTCTGCGGAAAGGAGCGCATAACTTCGACCACACACTCCCAATATTCCTGCGAGTGAAGCTTCATCAACCGCCCAATCGTGCCAAGCACAATGACATTTTTTGGGAATCCTGTGCGTATAGAGTGAATTTTCTCTTGAGATTTGGCATCTAGCGGGGGATTATAGAATCTTTCCTGCATTTTCACAGGCACACCATAAAAATCAAAGCCCTCGTGCGTAATGTGGCGATTACCTTGACAAATATGTGTCATTCGCGCATCAACACAAGATAAATCATATACAAAATTGCCGTGAGAATAGTAAATTTGCAGTGGCGCACTGCGCGTGGCGAGAAGAAAATCGCTTATGCCATAGCCATTATTTGGGCTGATGAGTATAGAAACATTATCGCGGTGGAGCGCGTCTTTAAGTGCAAGGGCTTTTTGCAAATGGGAATTATAGAATCCTTTCGCATTAAAAGGTGAGACGACATCTACCACCTCTATGCCAAGCCCTTCATACGCAGCAATTACTTGTTTGTCATCATCACTCTTTTCAAGCAACTTCATCATGTAGATTTTGACTTCATATTGTGCTTTGAATGCCTCATCATTGTAGAGATTATGCAAAAGGCTATATTCGACTTTGTAGGGAGAGTTTGGCACAAGCCTATCGCGCAAAAAGGCGATACAAATCTTGCCATTTGCTGTGTGTGTGGCTCTATTGCCAACGCCATAAACACCGCAAGTTTTAGCAAAAGCCTCATATGCTTGAGATGCTACTTTGTCAATTTCCTCACAAAACCTACGCCATTGCGCTTGGTGATGAAAATTATTCCCGCACATATGATAGATGAAAAACTGCATATACATTGCCTCATCTATGCTCTCCACATCACCTTTTTGAAGCAATGTATAAAACAAGTCCTGCCACAGCGGATACAGCTCGAGCCACGCATTATGATTAAAAAAATGTGAAACATTCCAAAAACAATGCAGCTGCCAATTCAAAATACTGCGTCTTGCAAGGGCTGGATAGTTAAAGTAGGCTTGTTTATCCTGCTGAGCTTTGAGCGCACTAAGGAGTGTGGGCATATCTACGCCTAGTTTCTCAAAAGATTCCACTATAAATTGCGTATGTGCGAGACTCACAGGGATATTAATATCCACGAGCATAATGAGCGTAATATACTCGCACACGAGCTGGGTAAAATCACGCATATTCATTAACGCCTTTGCAATAATATAGAGCTCGATGAAAAGCACATTTTCTACATCGCTATTTCTCTGCATAAAAAGGCTTTCTTGTGCGAGTTTTACAAAGACTTCAAAGCGCGAGTCAATCTCTATGGTTTCTGGTGAAAATATATGACTTTGAGCTTCATTTGTAGCTTGATATACTGCTTTGTTTGATGTAGTAGTTTCTAGAGTAGATTGTTTAGTAGATTTTAAGCTAGATTCTGAATCTGTGCGCGAAACAAAAAGCAAAATATAGAGATACTCCACGCCACATATATGCCCCGCACAAAGCAGCTCGTATATTTTATCCCTCATAGTCCTAATGCACTCTCGCACTAGATTCTTGCCTTGCGGGGTGGATTGAAGCAAATTTATATCACTCGCTTTAATATTGTAAAGTTCCTTTATGAGCGCACTTGTATCCGCCTGCGAAACACTTTTTTGTAATGAGTGTATGAAAATATGTAAAAAAGATTCTATAGTGTCGCTTGGCTGATTCATTTGTATGCTTCTTGACTATCTTCCTGTGTCTTGCTCATCATTGTGGGGGGGGGGGGGGGGGTAACTTCTCTATCGATAATCCATACATAAGAGAGCTCATTTACACTCACATATGGCTTTACTTCCACACTCACATAGCCATAATTTTCGCGCACACTCTCCACGACACCAACAGGTATATTTTCAAAAAAGATACCATCAAGCCCACTTGTAAAAACTCTATCCCCTTTTTGAATCTTACTCCTGTTGGATACATACTCCACAAGCAAATTGTCATTATACGAGCCTGTTACGATGCCCATAGCTCTACTTGCACCAATATAAACATCGTAATTACAATTTGTATTGCCGTTCAAAAAGCCTTCAACTCGCCCATCTTGCACGATTGCCACGCCGAGTGCAGCATTATCTTTTACTATGCCAAAAATTTTATTTTCTAAATTGTCATTTTGATGATATTCAGCAAGATTTGTATCAAGCCATACCCTATCACGTTTCCCCAAAGTCGTGAATGAAATGATACGCGCGTGATGAATATTGCTACTCGCCTGCACAATACCACCCTTATTGATGACATTACGCAATTTTGTAATATCATTTTTCAAGGCTTGATTTTCAAGGAATAATTTATCATAATCGACAAGCTTCGCATTAAGCTCCTCTATCCGCTCTGCTTGATTAAAATGCCTATCGTAAATATCAATTACGCTTTCTTTTGAATCTAACAAAGACACCTTGATATAGTCGCTAATGCCTAGAATCTTTGCTTGAACAGACTTGTCTAGCTCCATTACAACTAATACAGATACAAAAAAAACAATCCCGAAAACAAGGATTTTGTATCTCATATATCACTCAAATCAATCAAAGGCAAGTTGATTAAGCAAGTTTAAATCTTCCATTGCCTTGCCTGTGCCTTTTGCCACACATAGTAGTGGTTCCTCGCCCACATAGATTGGCAAACGCACAATATCAGAAAGATACTTATCAAGTCCCCTTATAAGCGCACCACCACCAGTTAGCACAATCCCATTTTCGACAATATCCCCCGCTAAATCTGGCGGCATAGATTCTAAAACTGACTTGAGAGCATTGCTAATCTCACGTAACTGGTCTTTCATCGCCTCACGTACATCCTCGCTTGTAAGTTCGATGGTATTAAGCAATCCACTCACTTGGTCGCGTCCGCGCACCTGCATAACAAGAGGCTTTTCCATAGGTGAAGCAGATCCTATCTCAATTTTAATCTCCTCTCCTGTGCGCTCACCAACAAGGAGGTTAAATTTCTTACGAACATAGTCCACTATTGCTACATCCAACTTATCTCCGGCGATCTTAATAGACTTGCTAATTACCAATCCACCCAAAGAGATAACGCCAATTTCTGTCGTGCCTCCGCCGATATCAATGACCAAATTGCCTCTAGATTCTTGAATCTGCAATCCTGCACCAATGGCTGCTGCCATAGGCTCCTCAATGAGAAATACCTCCCTAGCACCTGCGCTCATAGCAGATTCTTTCACTGCTTTTTTTTCTACACCTGTAAGTCCATAAGGCACACATACCATAATGCGCGGACGAATGAGTGATTTGCGCTGATGGGCTTTCTCAATAAAATAGCGAATCATCTTTTCTGTCATATCAAAATCTGCAATCACGCCATCTTTTAATGGGCGGATAGCCTGAATACCATCAGGCGTTTTTCCTAGCATATCTTTAGCTTCTTTTCCTACTGCTAAAATTCTGCCTGTATTAAATCTATCAGCCTGAACGGCTACCACAGAAGGCTCATTGATGATAATCCCCTCGCCCTTGACTAATACCAAAGTATTTGCTGTCCCTAAATCTATGGCAATATCTTTGGAAAAAGTCCCAATGATTCTATCCATTAGCATAAAAGCTCCTTAAATGCAGAATGACAAAAATAAATTTGCAAATTATACATTCTAATCCTTTGCTAAACCTTTGTTTTATGTTAAATTAAGCTCTTTTTTGTGTATTTTTTCTTTTTTTGACAAGAATCGGGCTTTGCTTTTGTGTAATGCACTCTTTTGTAATCGTAATATCATAACCCTCAAGTTCAGGCAAATCATACATTAAATCAATCATCACCTCTTCCATAATCGACCTAAGCCCCCTAGCACCTGTTTTTCGCGTAATGGCAAGCTCTGCAATAGCCTCAATTGCACCTTTTTCAAAATGCAAATGTGCTCTGTCAATTTCAAAAATCTTTTGATACTGCTTGATAAGCGCGTTTTTAGGTTCGGTGAGAATCTCAATCATCGCCTCTTTGCCAATGGGTGCCAATGTAGTAATCATATGCAATCGACCAATGAGTTCCGGAATAAGTCCATAAGCTATCAAATCATCAGGTTCAACAAACTCAAGCAACGCATTTGCCTCGCTTTTGCCTTTTTTCTCTCCGTGGAATCCGAGCACATTGCCGCCCAAACGCCTCTTAATAATATCGCTTAGTCCATCAAATGCCCCACCGCACACAAAGAGTATATTGCTTGTGTCAATTTGCACAAAATCTTGATTTGGGTGCTTTCTACCACCTTTTGGGGGGATATTTACCACACTTCCCTCAATAATTTTAAGCAATGCCTGCTGCACACCCTCGCCGGATACATCGCGAGTAATAGAGCGATTTTCAGAAAGGCGCGAGATTTTGTCAATTTCATCAATAAAAACTATACCTTTCTCTGCCTTTTTTACATCATCGTTTGCTGCTTGAAGGAGACGCGTTAAAATATTTTCTACATCCTCGCCCACATAGCCGGCTTCTGTGAGGCTTGTTGCGTCCGAAATAGCGATAGGAATATCCAAAAACCGCGCTAAAGTTTGCGCCATAAGTGTTTTGCCACTGCCTGTAGGACCAATAAGCAAAATATTGGATTTAGAAATCTCCACATCACGTAAAACCTCACTTATCTGCTCTTCATCCTTTATAATGCGCTTATAGTGATTATACACAGCCACTGAAAACACGCGTTTTGCAGCATCTTGCCCTATCACATATTCATCAAGTTTTGCTTTAAGTTCTTTGGGTGAGGGAGCTTTTATATCAAGATTCTCCTCCTCGACATCGCTTCGCGCCGAATAGTCTGTGAGTGCTTTATGTATATAAGTAACACAATTTCTACAAATATACACACCCGGTGCGCCGGATATAAAGGGATTGTAGGTGCTCTCCTCTACCTTACAAAAACTACATCTTTTCTCATTATTCATTACTTGCTCCTTTAAGAGGAATGCCGCGCGTGGAGGAAAGAATAAACTCACAAATATAGCGAATGCTGTCAATAGGGCTAGATTCAAGCTGGGCTTGGGCTAATTCCCTAATCGGTGCAGAATGTGAAAATAGAATCTTATACACGCGGCTTATTTCATCGATTTCCTCACGCGAAAAAAGCTTACGCATACGATGTTTATTTAGCCCTCTAATATAGGCTCGATTACCTTCTAGCAAACAATATGGTGGCGCATCTTGAGTAAGCACCGCTCCTCCGGCAATCATACAACCATCACCAATTTTGCAGAATTGATGAATAGGTGTCAAGCCACCGATATTTACAAAGTCTCCAAGTTCCACGTGTCCGGCAAGTGTAGCATTATTTGCCAAAATGCAATCATTCCCTATTATGCAGTCGTGTGCAATATGCACATATGCCATAAGCAGATTTCTATTACCTATGGTTGTTTTTCTCCTTCCTCCTGCTGTGCCCGGATTAAGTGTGGTAAATTCGCGGATAAGATTCTCATCACCGATAATAAGCTCCGTATCCTCTCCGGCATATTTTAAATCTTGGGGTGGCACACCCACAGCGGCATTGTTATAAACTTTGTTTCCCTTGCCCAAAGTCGTGTGCCCACTAATATGCACATAATTACCTATCACACAATCATCGCCAATGCGCACATTTTTACCAATAATACAAAATTCGCCAATGCGCACATTTTTACCAATATGCGCACCCTCTTTTATAATGCTTGTTTTACCTATCATAATAGCCCCCGATTTCTAAGAATCTTTTGCATCGGCAATCATCGCCTTTAGTTCTGCTTCGGATACAAGCTTATCATCAACGAATGCTTGCGCCCCAAGTTGCCATATGCTTCCTTTATGCTTAAGCACTTTCAATTCATACACCAGCCTATCACCCGGCATAACAGGAATGCGAAATTTGACATTATCAATAGTCATAAAATACACAATCTTGTTTTCTGCCTGTGCAGTATCATCGCCAAACATACTCACAAATGCTAACAAACCTCCAGCCTGTGCCATTCCCTCAATCTGCATAACGCCCGGATAAATGGGCTTATTTGGAAAATGCCCCAAAAACACCTCTTCGTTGATTGTTACATTTTTATATGCCTTGATATATCCATCTGGCTCACTATCATTTGTATTGCGCCTTAGCTCCATTACCCTATCGACAAGCAACATAGGATAACGATGAGGTAAAATTTGGCGAATCTTCTCCACATTCATAACAAAATCTTGCATATACACTCCTTATAGCAAATGTCGCATTCTACCAAAAATTTCTAATGTGTGATAATGCCAAAAACATTACTTTCTTGAAAATGTGCATTAATAAAAACTTTCATAGAATCTTCAATGCGGCTATCTAAAATAATGATAGGATTCAGACTATCCGCTCCGCACAACATTGTGCGCAACATCAACTCATCTTTATAAAGCGGGGGACAATACACCATATCTTGTGCACAATGATAAGATGTGCCAAGCAGAGCATTTATATCCTCAACACTTATAAACACACTATCATCGTGCCTTGCATAGCCTAGCCAAATACTCACGCTCTTATGTAGCACATTCTGCACATCTGCGCTACCTCCTACCTCACTCTTTGCAGATTCTAATCTTTCTCCCAATACATTAGCCTGAAGCAAAAAAGGTGCAATGTGTATTGATTGCTTTATGTAGGTAATATTTGAAGTTTTTACCATATTTTTACTGCGTGAATGGGTCAATACATAAGATCCTATGACCTCACTATTTTTTATACATAGGCTTCTTAGATTGCGCCAAATCATTTTAGGGTGTTTATAGAGTATGTATTCTACTCCCTCACATTCACATTTATCGCGCATTGCAAATACGAGCTGACGCTCCTCATTGCTACCGGGTGCTATCTGTCTGCCAATATTACTCATTAGCTCGAGTGGAAATTGATTCTGCTTTTCCCTTTGCTTGTTAAGCGCAAATTGACAACCACAATAAGTTTGTTTATAAAGTCTATCCTTATTTGCGAGCACACTTTGAGCCTGTGTGCCACCATTGCTACGCACATTAATTTTGACAAAATCCAATCCATAAGCACAGGCGATTTCATCACCCTCCGCATACAAAATCTCCTGCTCCTTAAGCGGACTAGCCAAAAGAGTGGAGGTGAAAGAATGGATAGACATTTTTTGTGCGACCTGTGCGCTTTTTTCTAATCGCATATCAAAGCACTTCACACATCGTTTGCCTTTTTCCGGCTCACATTCTAAGCCCCTTACATCATCAAACCATTTGTGAATCTCGTATTCTCCCTCTATTAAATCAACGCCCAGCATTTTGCAACTCCGCTCCACATCAAGCAGACGCAAATCATATTCTTCTTTGGGATGAATATTTGGGTTATAAAAATACCCTAACATTTTGCTATTAGGATAGATTTTTTGCAGCTCACTCAAAAAATAATGGCTATCCACCGAGCAGCAAATATGCACGAGCATATCATAGGGTGTAGGCTTACTCATCTTTCTTGTTTGCAAAATACCAAAATGACACGACACCTACAAATACAACTGCCGCCAAAAAAACAATGAGCAAAATATCTAAATTTATCATTGTATATGCTTCTCCTTTCTTATGATTTTACATTGTGCGTTTTTAGAATCCACCACTTGCATTTTGTTAAAGATTCTATTTTTTGATTTTCAACGATTTTTATAGAATCTAAAATTACTTTTAAATCTATCTGCCAATAAAAATATTGCAAGATTCTAATCCTCATTGCTAAATCCTTTTTGCACAAACACATCTTTTGTTTTCTTATGAGACTGTGCTTTGTTTTGTGAGTATTGAGTCTTTGAATCTATATGTAATGTTTCGCGTGAAACATTACTACTTATATTTTTGCCTTGCCGATTCTGTGTGGGTAATTGAGTATCGATAAAATTTTTAGAATCTTGCATAGATTCTGTATTCAAAAGTTTTTTGCGTAAAGCCTTTGGCTTTGGCACGATTATTCCATTCTCTTGCTTCACCTTTTCACGCAGTTGTCCGCACGCTGCACTAATATCAATACCCTTAGATTCTCGTATCGTGCAGAGCAATCCCCGCTCCACCAAAAAATCGGCAAATGCTTTGACCTTATCCATCTGCGGACGCTCAAATTCACTTCCCTCGTGTGGATTAAAAAGTATCAAATTCACTTTTGCCCTAATACCATTAAGCAAAGAAAGAAGTTTTTTTGCACTTTTTAAATCATCATTTACATCTTTTATCATCAAATATTCAAACATCACTCTTTTGCGCGTATCCACAGGAAACGTCCTCACTTCTTTAAGCACATCGGCAATGTTATAAGCCTTATTAATTGGCATAAGCTTCGAGCGCAATTCATCATCAACAGCGTGAAGAGAAATCGCGAGTTGCACCCCGAGATTCAAACTGCCTAATACTTTAATTTTAGGAGCGATACCGCTTGTAGAAATTGTCTGTCTTTTTGCCGAAATGCTTAATCCTTGAAGCTCACTTAAGATATTAATCGCCCTTGCTACATTTTCTAAATTATCAAGTGGCTCACCCATACCCATAAAAACAATATTGACTTTTTTGTGAGGTGCGATGTGATTATCCCTTTTCATCATCACAACCTGTTCGACTATTTCGGCAGCGGATAGATTCCGCACAAATCCACCTTTTGCGGTAAAACAAAATGCGCAACCCACCTTGCAACCAATTTGACTTGAAAGACACATTGTCCATTTTTCACTTTTTTCTATGCCGTCCTTGCTTTGCTTCTCTCGCATCTGTATCAACACAGATTCAAAACTATGTCCATCGTGTGTGTGGAAAAGATATTTTTTGCTCCCGTCCTTGCTCGTCTCTATACGCAAAGGCTCGATTTGTGATACCACAAAATGCGATTGCAGAAATTCCTGCATTGCCTTTGAAATATTATTCATTGAGGTAATATCATTTTCATATCGATGATAAAGCCAGTGATAAATTTGCTTTGCACGGAAAGAGGGAGAGAGCAAGGTAGAAAGTTCATCTAAAGTGTAGTTATAAAGACTTGGTAGTAATGTTGTGCCTTCTTGTAATTTTTTAGAATCTAAGATGTTCTTAGGCACATTTCTATGAGTATCCTTATTAGCATTTTCATTCTTTGTATTTTTGCGTGTATTTTGTTTAGTATCTGTAAGCTTGTTAGGCTTGTGTGGATTCACATTTTTTTGTATTTGTGTTTTCATATTTACACGTTTTTCATTCTCTATCATTTGACTCATTTCTATGGGCTAAGGCGTATGAAAGCTGCTGTATAAAATGAGATTCTGCCATAATCTTTTCTTTTACCATTTGATGATTAGACAAAAATTCATTATGTGCATTTTTATGGCAGTGATTACTCACGCAAAATACACCAGCGCAAGGCAAGTGAAAATATTGCGCCACTCTCATCACTGCAAAAAATTCCATATTCTCTAAAGCGATATTTGCATTAGCAAATCGTAAAGCCATAGCCTCATCAGTCGTAATGTAATTTGAGCTATTCACAATGACTTTTTTGTAGGTGGCAAGATTCTTATATGTTTCATATGAAACATATTTTTCGTTTAAAACTCCGCTTTGAATATGGTTGTCAAGCGGGGTATAGGCTTTATCCTCTAAGAAACCTAACTCTATTTGTGTCGCATTATCAGCAAGACAAATATCGCCGATACAAATATCTTTGCTATATGCTCCAGCACTTCCTACAAAAATTATAGAATCCACGCTCTCCCTTAAGCACACTTGAGTTAGTCCTATCGCGCTTTCACACAATCCAATGCCTATGGATTTTGCGAAAGAAAAGTACTCACCATTACCCGCGCATACTATCATTTTTACTCCACTCTATTTTTATCTTTTACCAGTAAAGACAAGCTAAATTTTATGGCTATTTATAACCTTGATATTTTCACTCACTCAAATTCTTACCGAAACACCTTTGTTTTGTAAGTATCTTTTCAAATCTTTGATGTCAATCTCTTTATAGTGAAACACACTCGCGGCTAATGCTGCATCAGCTCCATAATCAAAAACCGCAGCAAAATCTTCCATTTTGCCCGCTCCACCACTTGCGATAATTGGCACTTTCACAAAAGTAGCCAAAGATTCTATCATCATTTTATCATAGCCATTTTTTGTGCCATCAGTGTCCATACTTGTGAGGAGTATTTCTCCAGCCCCTCTATCGCAAGCCTCTTTTATCCACTCAATCATATCCTTGCCCGTATCCACTCGTCCGCCATTGATATAGATATGCCACACATTTGGGGCGAACATTTTTGCATCGACAGCCAAAATAATACATTGTGAGCCAAAACGTTTTGCACCTTCATCAATGAGATGAGGATTCTTAATCGCCGCACTATTGATACTCACTTTATCACAACCCGCATTGAGTAGAGCAGACATATCATCTATAGAGCTTATACCTCCGCCCACGCTAAAGGGTATAAACACTTCCTTTGCTATATTTTTGACAATATCTATCATCGTGCCGCGTTGCTCGTGGCTTGCGGTAATATCAAGCAACACGAGTTCGTCCGCACCCTCATCATTATAACGTCTAGCAATCTCCACAGGGTCCCCCGCGTCTTTTAAGCCAACAAAATTTACACCCTTTACCACACGCCCACCACGTACATCAAGGCAAGGGATAATCCTCTTTGCTAGGCTCATATATTCTCCTTTGGCTTTGTTTGGAATCTGTAGTTTTAGCATTGCTTTGAGATTCTATCTCTTAGGATTAAATTTATACTTTGGGCTTTAAAATACTTTTGTTTAAGATTCAAAACTTGTGTAAATTATAGATTTAAGTGCGTATCATAGCCAAATACTCTTTACAGAAACAAAATATTTGCATATTTTAGGTTATAATGCCGCATAGACTAAGGGTGGGTAGTGAAAAGTTATAAAGCAAAAAAACATTTTGGACAAAACTTCTTGCAAGATTCTCACTACCTCCATAAGATTATCCAATCCATTCCCACACTTCCTATCCAATGTGTAGAAATTGGGGTTGGCTTGGGTGATTTGACACAAGAGCTATTGAAAATAGAATCCTTGATAGCCTATGAAGTCGATTTAGACTTATGTTCTTTGCTTGATAAAAAATTTTCTAGTCATATTCAAAGTGGGCGATTGAAAATTATCTATGAAAATGTTTTAAATTTTCCACAGGAGCAGCAGTGGCTCTATGAAAATGAATACAAGGTTGTCTCTAATCTTCCTTATTATATTGCCACGCATATTATTTTGCGACTTTTGCGTGATGATTTTTGTCGTGCATTGCTTGTAATGACACAAAAGGAAGTAGCACAAAAATTTTGTGCTACAAGTGGAAAAAGCGATTTTTGTGCCCTAAGCGTTTTAACCCAAAGCTTTGGCGAGGCGCAACTACTTTTTGATGTGCCAAATACCGCTTTTTCTCCTGTGCCAAAGGTAACCTCATCTGTGTTTGTGATTCAAAAGCATTGTGCTAAGCCATTTAAAGGTTTCTCTTTGTATGATTTAGAATCTTTTTTAAAATGTGCTTTTATTGCACCACGCAAAACGCTCTTCAAAAATCTTAGTACGACTTTTGATAAATGTGTTTTGCAAGAGGCTTTAGAATCCGTGGGTATATCACTCAATGCACGAGCACACGAAGTAGAGACAAAAAGTTTTCACCACATTTTACAAATTCTTAAAAAAGGACATAGCAATGGAAGAAAAGAATGTAACAGAGCAACATAATAAGCCACAATCTTTTGGGGAAAGATTCAAAAAGAAATCCATAGAGAAACAAGCAAATGATATGACTGCCACAGGAGAATCTAGGGAATATCATAGAGAATCAAGCCACAATACAAGAGAAGGCAAAAAAGAATATTATCACAAGCCAAAATCACAGCACCCACAAGATAGACATCAACATAATGGTGAACAGAGACAAAAACCATTTGAAAAGCGCAAATGGCAGGGCAAAAATCCTATGGCGCAGAATCAAAACAAAGCACAAGCAGAGGAGAACATAAACGGCGTTAGTGAGGTGCGTGATGTCAATGAAAGTGGCAATCTTGGGCTACATAAAGATTTAAAAAAATGTGTAGAGGCAAATACAAGGATTCAAATGCAGAGCCTCAATCCCCACAATAAATTGAATCTCAACACAAAAGCAAGTGTGCGTATCACACCTCTTGGTGGGCTAGGCGAAATCGGCGGGAATATCACCGTTATCGAAACTCCAGATTCGGCAATCGTTATTGATGTAGGTATGAGCTTTCCAAATGAGGATATGCACGGCGTGGATATCCTCGTGCCGGATTTTAGCTATCTTTTTGCGATTAAGGATAAAATCGCAGGGGTAATTATCACTCACGCGCACGAAGACCACATTGGCGCGGTGCCTTATCTTTTCAAACTTTTGCAATTTCCAATCTATGGCACACCACTGCCACTGGGTATGATTGGCAGTAAATTTGACGAGCACGGGCTAAAAAAATTCCGCTCGTTCTTCAAAATCGTGCAAAAACGCAAGCCAATTAAAATTGGTGCATTTGAGGTTGAATGGATTAATATCACGCACTCTGTAATTGATGCTTCTGCCCTTGCTATACGCACAGAAGCAGGGGTAATTATCCATACTGGTGATTTTAAAATCGACCACACGCCTATTGACAATCTCCCCACTGACTTGCACCGCCTCGCACACTATGGGGAAGAGGGCGTGATGCTTTTACTTAGTGATTCTACAAACTCACATCGCAGCGGGACAACGCCTAGTGAAGCGAGTGTGGGACCAACTTTTGAATCTCTTTTTAAACAAGCAGAAGGGCGCGTGATAATGAGCACTTTTTCATCAAATATTCACCGCGTGTATCAGGCTATCCACTACGGGCTAAAGTATAATCGCAAAGTCGCTGTAATTGGACGCTCTATGGAAAAGAATCTCGAAATTGCGCGCGAGTTAGGCTATATTGACCTACCACAAAATATTTTTATAGAAGCCCACGAAGTCGCAAAATATCCTGACAATGAGGTGCTTATTGTTACCACAGGCTCACAAGGCGAGACGATGAGCGCACTCTATCGTATGGCAACAGACGAGCACCGCCATATCAAAATCAAACCTAGTGATATGGTGATTATTTCCGCTAAGGCAATTCCGGGCAACGAAGGCTCTGTATCTGTTGTGCTAAATTTTCTCCTCAAAGCTGGAGCAAAAGTCGCTTATCAAGACTTTAGCGAGATTCACGTAAGCGGACACGCTGCACAAGAAGAACAAAAGCTAATGCTACGACTCATTAAGCCAAAATTTTTCTTGCCCGTGCACGGAGAATACAACCACATCGCCAAACATAAACAAACGGCGATAGCTTGTGGGGTGCTTGAAAAAAATATCCTGCTTATGGAAGATGGCGACCAAATTGAAGTCAATCCAAACTATATAAAAAAGGTGCGCAGTGTCAAAAATGGCAAAACTTATATTGACAATCAAATCAATCGCCAGATTGAAAATGATGTTGTGCTTGATAGACAGGCTTTGGCTCAAGATGGCATTGTGATTATCTCCGCACGTATCAACAAAGAGCGCAAGATTCTAGAAACAAAGATTTCTAGCTATGGGCTCGTGGCAGACAAAGAGGACAAAGGCTTTGAAAAAGAAATGAATGAGACGCTAGAATTTCTTGTAAAAAACTTTAAACAAGAGGGATTCAATGCAAAAAATCTCGAAAACGAAGTGCATAATCTCTTCAAGCGACATATTTTTAAGAAAGTCAAAAAATATCCAACAATCGTGCCGATGATTTACATCGTGTAGAAATCACCAAAGCGAGATAAAAATAACAAAGCAAAAAGCGAGGGATAAAATGGCAAAGCTAGATTACGCACTCATCGCGAAAGAAGTTCTTGAGATGGAATCTAACGCCCTACTTCAAGCAGCAAAAAAAATTCAAAGTGCAGAGCTTGAAAAAATCGTGGAGTTAGTTGCGGATTCTAAAGGAAAACTTGTTGTGTGTGGCGTAGGTAAGAGCGGACTTATCGGCGCAAAGATTTCTGCCACACTTTCAAGCACAGGCACACCAAGCATTTTTATGCACCCCACAGAGGCAATGCACGGCGATTTGGGGCTACTACAAAAAAATGATATTATCCTCGCTATTAGTTATAGTGGCAAGAGCGAGGAATTACTCAATATCCTCCCGCACATTAAACGTTTGGGGAATCCTATCATCACGATGAGTAAGGATAGAAATTCTCCGCTCTCGGCTATGGGCGATTACTTTTTAGATATTAGCATAGAGAAAGAAGCCTGCCCGCTTAATATCGCGCCTACAAGCTCCACTACGCTCACTCTCGCATTAGGTGATGCGTTGGCTGTGTGCCTTATGAAAAAGCGCGACTTTAAGGCAAATGATTTTGCTTCATTTCACCCCGGCGGTGCGCTTGGCAAGCAGCTTTTTGTAAAAATTAAAGATTTAATGCAAACAGAAAATCTCCCCCTTATTGCACCGGATATACCTTTGGCTCAAGCGATTATTGTAATGAGTGAAAAGAGGCTAGGAAATGCTATCATCACGCAAGATAACGCACTTTGGGGGATTCTAAGTGATGGTGACTTACGCCGCGCAATGATGATGAACAATTTTGACTTAAATGCACCCGTAAGTGCCTATGCCACGCGCTCACCAAAAACTTGTGATAATCCACAAATCCTCGCCTTTGATGCGCTTAAAATGATGGAGGAAAACAAAATTCAGCTCTTAATCATCACAGATAAGCAAAATCATATACAAGGTGTTATACACTTACATACACTCATCGCTGCTGGGCTTAAATAAAATCTACCGAGCAAGGAGGATAAAGATGTTTGAAAAAATAGATGAAATTTTTAAAAATATCGAGGACATTCGCGATGATATTAATATTTTACTCAATATCGCTAAAATCTCGCTCATTGATTATATTATGATTAAACGTGGTTCGCAGGATATGCCCGAGCATCTTAGCTTTGACTTGCTTTCACAAATTGATGTGGAAGTTGAAAAGCTTAAAGCCCAAATTGACGCACTCAATAAACTCAAACGCGAGTTGCTTATTTTCTAAAATTGCGCTTTTTAAGTGCTTTTTTGAATCTTACGAAGTTCGCGCATTACCACAAAAATTCTAAGACTCATAAATAGAATCTTGCAAGTTTTAGAATCTATCATAGATTCTAAAACTTTTGTGCTGTGCGTAGGATTTGTATCAGCACCTCATCGCTTGCTAGCGCAAAACCTTGTGTGATATGTGAATCACTAAGAGATTCTATGGTTTTACTTGATTGTATCACGCCACTTTTACTTTTAAGATTCGTAGAGATAAGCTCATAAAACACACTTATTTGTGCCTTATATGTATTATTTTCCTCCACAATCTGTAAGGAGAGTAAAGAGAGTTTAAGTAGAGTTTGAAGCCTTTGTGTACCAAGTGGTGGCATAGAGACTTCAAAACATTGTTCCTTTGCCTTAAACACAAATGCTCTTTGTAACATATCTTGGGGTAGGGCTATCCATTTTTGTGCCTTAAGCACATCAATATGTTTAGAATTCAAAATGTAAATATTGTTGCTATGATAGGGTGGCATAGCGCGTATATCAAGCAGGGCGAGTTTTTTAGGTATCTTACACGAATAAGATTGTATCTGTGGCTGCAAATGCAAATACGATATATTATCAATGTTAGAAGCAATTTTCACATCAACACAACCCAGCATAATCCACGCGCAGAGGCATAAAAATATCCATTTCATTATTTATCCTTTTTAGAGTCTTTACTTTTGTCTTTGGATTCTTTGCCAAAAAAGCTATCATAGGGATTTTTATCGACTTTATCCAAAAATGCCGAAGCTTTAGTAAAAAACGCGCTCATATCCTGCAAACTCCCTTGCAGCGCAAAAAGAGTGGGTGTTAGAATCTCACGGATATTATACTCACCATTTTGCATTTGTGTATCAAGTTGCTTTGCCACACTCTGCATAGAATCCATACTCGTTCGCAAATCTTTTAACAGCAAACTGATTTCACCAATATTTCCCTCATCAAATACACTATTCACACTTTTAAGAAGTAAATCTACATTATCGCCTAACTCCCCTGCTTTTGCTAAGATTTTATCAAGCTCACCTTTGTCAAACTCGAGTACCTTTTTGCCCTCGCTGTTTATTTGTAATATTTCTCCCTCATTTTGTATAATAGAGAGATAATTCGCCCCTGCTAATCCTTGTGAGCTTACGATGACTTTTGCATTTTCGCGAATAGGCAAAGAAGATTCTATAAGCATATCGACTTCGATAATGCCTGAAACAATATCTTTAAATTTCACATCACGCACGTGCCCCACACTAATACCCTTGTATCGAATAGGTGTGTTTGTGCCTACACCACTCACTTCATTAGAGCTATATGCGTAATACTGCGCGTATTTTTTAGAATCTACTTCAAAGCGATTGAGCCATAAAACAAAAACCACCATACAAATAAGCACAATAAAAAATATCGCTCCAATCCATACATATCGAACATTGCGTTCCATATTTTCTCCTTCAAATTATGCTTTTATATTATCAATTTTATTCAAAGCCTTGCAAGAAACGCGCTCCACGCTTACCATTAAAAATTTTTGCCTGTGTATGTCCTTGAGACATACTTGTATAAAGCTCTTGCAATGTGCCTTGAAAGATAATATGCTTATCTTCAAGTAAAATCAATCTATCTACACTATCTTTAATAGAATCTAAATCGTGTGTTACCATTACAATCGTAATTTTTAACACTTCTTTGAGTTTAAGTATCAGCAAGTCAAAACGTTCCGAGCTTTGCAAATCTAACCCGCTTGTAGGTTCATCTAAAAATAAAATATCGGGATTAAGTGCCAAAGCTCTAGCTAAAGCTACGCGTTTTTTCATACCTCCGGAGAGTTCATAAGGGTATCTATAAGCTACATCTGCATTTAATCCTACCATATCAAGCCACATTTTTGAAATCTTTTCAATACTTGCTTTATCATAAGCACTTTTTTGAGTCAGCAAAAAACCCACATTATCAAGCACATTCATTGATGAAAAAAGCGCACCAAACTGAAACATTACACCGCAACGATCTAAAATCTTACCTCTTTTATCCTCTGCTAAGCTCCAAATATTTTCACCAAAAAATGTGATTAAACCGCTCGTTGGCTTCTCCAAAAAGAGCATATTTTTAAGTAATGTGCTTTTGCCACTCCCACTTCCACCTAATATGCCAAAGATTTCACCTTTTTTCACATCAAAACTAATCCCATTGTGAATAATCACATCGTTGTATTTTGTATAAAGATTCTCAACTTTTATAATACTCATATATTAAGCCTTGTCGTAATAACTGAAAAGATTGCATTGATGAGAATCACCCAAAAAAGCGCATTCACAACACTTTTTGTTGTTTCCAAACCCACAGATTCTGTATCACCCCTTACAGATAATCCACGAAAACACCCTACAAGCGCGATTGCCGCACCAAAAAATGGTGTTTTTATAAGCCCCACTAAAAAATGACTAATCCCCACATATTCATAGAATCTTTCTAAATATTGCACGAAGTTAATGCCTGTTTGCATCTTTACAGCAAACATTGCAGCAAGGAGACTTACCACATCAGCAACGAACACAAGCAAGGGCATTACAATCACAAGAGCTAATACACGAGGCAATACGAGATAATCATACAGACTAAGATTCATCGTTTTGAGCGCGTCATTCTCCTCTGTGAGATTCATAACACCAATTTGCGCACTAAAGCTAGAAGCACTGCGTCCAGCGATAACAATTGCCAAAACAAAAGGACCCATTTCACGCAAAGAAAGTTTTGCCACAATTTCCACACTCATTAGAGGCGCACCCATTTTTTCAAGCTGTAATACACCTTGCAAGGCAATCGCATAGCTCACAATAAAAGCCGTCAAAAGCACGACAGGCAAGGCTTTAAATCCAGATTCATTAATATGATAAAAAACCGAGCCTACACGCAAACGCAAAGGATAACGAATAGAGAGTATAAAATACCACAGGCACATACCACAAAACTGCAAAAAATCAATAAAAGTATTTACAAATGAGCTAATCTTTTTCCCTATGTGAGATAAAAAAGCTAAGGAAAAAAATGTTTTTGAATCTTCTTGCGTAGATTCTATTGTCTGCAAAAGTGAAGAAAACATATCATTAATATGCTCATTTGCACCATCTAATGTAAAATCTCTACCCTTTAAAAGCTCACATAAAAAAGCACAAAACACATAATCAACCACTTCAACTTGACTAAAATTAAGGACAATATGCATATTTGGACTATTGGAAGATAATGTTTGATTGAGGATCTTAGCAAAATTTTTTTGGGATTTTTTTGATAACCTCCAATCGCATCGCCCATAAAAAAATATGTGAGATTCATTTATATTAGAACTTATCTTAAAATCCATTGAAAGCAGTCCTTTTAAAATATAAAATAAATTTTATATGCAAACAAAGCCAAAGAATTATAACAAAAGCTTGTAATATTGCACTCATAAAGCCCAAGTTTGCACACAATCTAGCCCAAAAATACCAAAATCTAAAAATTTTTAGATATAATTGCGTGAATTGTTGTGAATAGTCTCCATTGGCTATTCACATAATAAACAGCAAATTTAGAGAGGATTAGAGGCAGTTTATAATATTTTTTCACATTTTCACTGCACCTACTACCTCTACTAAAATCTATTTTATATTAAAGGATAAAAAAGATGAAAATCTCGCTTCCAAAAAACTTGCTTGAGACTATTCTCACAAATTGTCAAAATTTCCTTGACAAGAGAGATCGCTCACAAATCACATCACATATTTATTTTGAAGTCCAAGAAAATATTTTTATCCTTAAAGCTACTGATTATGAAATATATTTAGAATCTCACATCAATATTCCCTCAATAGAACAAGGTAATGCCACTGCAAATGGTAGACAAATGCTAGATAGTATCAAATATCTTAAAGACGGCGAGGTAACAATAGAAACAACAAACCAAGATTCTATACAAATTTCACAAGGCAAATCAAAGACAAAACTACCTATGTTTAATGCTGATGAATTCCCAAAATTTCCCGAGTATGACAAAAATAAAAAGCTTCAAATAGAATCCACGAAGTTTTTGAACTCAATCAAAAATATTAATCCAGCAGTTGATACAGCTAGTCCAAAATACGAGCTTAACGGCTCTCTACTTGATATTAAAGACTATGGATATAATTTTGTAGCCACAGACACAAGGAGACTAGCTATCATTGAGTATAAAAGTCAATCTGTAGATACACTCTCACTTATTATACCAAAGAAAGCAATTAATGAAATTTCAAAGCTTTTCATTGATAACTTTGAAATTTATCACAACAGCACACATTTAATCATCAAAAACGATGAATACACTTTTTATACAAAGCTCATCAATGGTAAGTATCCAGATTACGAAAAAATCATTCCTAAAGACTTTAAATATAAAATTGCGCTTCCTAAGGATAAAATCATTGATGCATTGCAATTTGTAAAATCCCTTGCAAACAATATCAAAATCACATTTAAACCAAATGAAATGCTTTTTGAATCTCTCAACGAAGAGAGTGGCGAGGCTTCCACACAGCTTGAGATTCAAACCGGTATTGAATTTTTGTGCTTAGGGATTAACTCCAAGTATATTTTAGATTTCCTCTCACAAATTGATGGCAATGAATTCACACTTTGCATTAATGAACCAAATACGCCATTTGTCGTTGTAAATGGTAATTTCTCAACCGTTATTATGCCTGTGATTCTCTAAATCACAGCTTCCCCTTTATAGAATCCACATTTGGAGCATTTGTTAATGGAAAAAAAAGAATATCAAGCAAGTAATATTAAAGTTTTAAAAGGTTTAGAGGCTGTTCGAAAACGTCCGGGTATGTATATCGGCGATACAAACATTGGTGGCTTACACCATATGATTTATGAGGTTGTGGATAACTCCATAGATGAAGCTATGGCTGGATATTGTAATAAAATTAGCATCACTCTCACTATGGAGGGAAGCGCAATTATTGAAGATAATGGACGTGGAATTCCTGTGGATATTCACCCCACAGAGAATTTGCCCGCTGCTACTTTAGTGCTTACTACACTTCACGCAGGTGGAAAATTTGACCAAGATACCTATAAAGTTTCTGGTGGTTTGCACGGTGTGGGTGTATCGGTAGTAAATGCTCTCTCAAATCGCCTCATTATGACAATCCACAAAAATGGCAATATTTATAGACAAGAATTTGCAAAAGGTATCCCACAAAGCGATTTGGAAATCATTGGAAAGAGCAAAGAACACGGCACGACAATAGAATTTTTCCCAGACGGGGAAGTAATGGAGGTGCTTGAGTTTGATAGCGAAGTTCTTATTCGTAGATTCAAAGAAATGGCATATCTTAATCACAATATTACGATTCATTTCAAAGACGAGCGCACACAATTTGAGGAAACTTATCATTTCGAAGGCGGCTTAAAGCAATTTATAGAGGATATTAATAAAAAGCCTTTCATCTCGCCAATCATTAGCTTTGAAGTGAGTGAGCAAGATTGTGAAGCAGAAATTGCCTTAGCGTATAATGAAGGTTATGACGAGAAACTTTTAAGCTTTGTGAATAATATCCGCACACCAGATGGTGGCACACACGAGGCGGGATTTAGAGCAGGGCTTAGCCGAGCAATTATGAATTACATTGAAGCGAATGCAAATGCAAGAGAGAAAGATTCTAAAGTCAATGGCGAGGATGTACGTGAAGGGCTCGTGGCGATTATCTCTACAAAGGTGATTGACCCGCAATTTGAGGGACAAACAAAAGGTAAGCTAGGAAGTTCTTTTGTAAAGCCAATTGTTCAAAAGCTCACTTATGAAAAACTCTCAAAATTCTTTGAAGAGAATCCAAATGAAGCAAAAGCTATTATGCAAAAGGCAATTATGGCGGCGCGCGGTAGGGAAGCTGCGAAAAAAGCGAGGGATTTAACGCGCAAGAAAGAGAGTTTTTCAGTTGGCACATTGCCGGGTAAGCTTGCTGATTGTCAAAGTAAAGACCCAAAAGAATCCGAAATCTATCTCGTTGAGGGCGATAGCGCGGGAGGAAGTGCGAAGCAAGGGCGTGATAGAGCATTTCAGGCAATTTTGCCTCTACGAGGGAAGATTCTTAATGTTGAAAAATCGCGCCTTGATAAGATTCTAAAATCTGATGAGATTAAAAATATGATTACTGCCTTTGGTTGTGGGATTGGCGATGAGTTTAATCTTGAGAATCTCCGCTATCATAAAATCATCATTATGACTGATGCTGATGTCGATGGTAGCCATATCCAAACGCTTCTAATGACCTTTTTCTATCGCTATTTGAAGCCTCTTATTGAAAATGGACATATTTATATAGCCCAGCCCCCGCTTTATCGCTACAAGAGGGGCAAAAAAGAGATTTATCTCAAAGATGAACGCGCTTTGAGTGAATATCTTATCGAAAATGGTATTGAAAATTTTAGTTTCGAGGGTATTGGGAATAAGGAACTTTTGGAGATTCTCAAATTTATTTCACATTATCGTATGCTTTTAAAAGAGCTTGAAAAACATTATCCTATGGTGGAAGTGGTGCGCTTTTTTGTCGAAAACAAGAAGCTTGATAGTCTCTCTTTAAATGATTTGAGTAAAGAGATTGAATCTTTTTTACAAAGCAGGGAATGCAATATCCTCAATAAAGTAAGTAGTGATGAGCAGATTACACTTTATGTGCAAACCAAAGTTGGACTCGTGGAGCTTAGCATAAATGATAAGCTTTTTGATAATAATTTTTTCAAGGAAGCGCGTGCGGTTTATGGAAAAATCGCAGATAGGAATCTTGCATTTTTAGAGGGTGAAGATGTAATTGCATTCTTAGAAAAAATCGAAGAGAGCGCGAAAAAAGACGCGTATATTCAGCGATATAAAGGTTTAGGAGAGATGAATCCAGACCAGCTATGGGAAACAACGATGATGCCTTCAAATCGCACATTTTTGCGTGTGAAAATCGATGATGATAATGTAACCGATGAAATTTTTACACTCTTTATGGGAGATGAGGTAGAGCCGCGGCGCGCATATATACAAGACCACGCTAAAGATGTAAAACATCTTGATGTATAAAAGAATCTACTAAGAGGAAATGTGTATATCTTAGGTATTGACCCGGGCAGTAGAAATTGTGGCTATGCAATTATTGATTTTAGTCATACAAAGACTTTGAAACTCGTTGAGGCGGGATTTATCAAAATTAAAGAGCGCGAGTTACAAGCTCAAATCATTGAATTTGTCGAGGGCATCGACTTGGTATTGAAGCAGTATCATATTGATGAGGTGGCAATTGAAGATATGTTTTTTGCCTATAATCCTAAGAGTGTAATCAAACTCGCGCAATTCCGCGGGGCGTTGAGCCTTAAAATTTTACAAGAAATCGGGCATTTTGCTGAATACACGCCCTTACAGGTTAAAAAGGCTATCACAGGCAATGGTAAAGCAGATAAGGCACAAGTGGCTTTTATGGTAAAACATATTTTAGGTATAAAAGGCGAGATAAAGCCACTTGACATCACAGATGCCATTGCCATAGCAATTACACATTCCCAAAGAATACAGCCCTAAGGCGAAAAATGCAAAAAATCTTGCCTCATTTTTTTGACTTGCAACATAATATCAGCTACACCCTAAATGAAAATACCTTATCTCACAGCGGCAAAAAGCCAAAAAGCACAAATATTCTTTGTCCGCCTTTATCTTATTTCACATATTTTCAAGCAGAAATAGATGTGCAGGATTTGCAAAATGAGCATATTTCTTCATTTCTATTTTCGCTTGCTTACAAAGATTCTGTTTTATCTGCTCCGGCATATGCTTATGAGCTTTATTTCACTCATCGCGCACATCTTTTTGATGAGCAAAAGTGCGTATGTGAGTGCTTTTTTTATCATAAGCTAGAATGCACAAATGACTTTGCACTGCCAAAATCACCTATTATCACTTGTGATATATTCCTACCTTGTGCGCTTAAGGCATTTGATACAAATGCGGATTGTCTTGTATTTATAGAATCTTATCTCTGCTATTTTGAAAATAATGTGCCTAAAGAGGTATTATCTTGCAAACAGCACCTACGAACTTTTGCTATGCTCCTGCAAGATTCACAAAAACAAAGCCAAGAGGTTGCATTAAAAGAGCAACTAAAGGAATGGCATAGCCACATCAGCGCACATATTATATATTTGCAAGAAGCCTATAAAAAGTATTTTACACAGATATATTATTTTTTGCCGGAGGATAAAGATACTCTTACATCTTTAGCACATTTTTCACATAGCGCAGATTCAGTAGATTTTGCAGAATCTGCGGAGTCAGATTCTCATAATTCTTTGCTTATTAGCACACCTTTTACACAGACTCAAGCACTTTTTATCGCGCCATTAAGTGATATATGTGCCTTGAAAAAAGATTTAAGTCTGCAAGATTTTAGGGCAATGTTAGCTTTGCATTACGCCTTATTAGCTCCGCAGGAATCTTTAGCAAACTTCGCCCCAAAGTCAAATCCACGCAAGAGATTATATTACGCGCTTATGTGTGTATCAATTATGTTTTTATGCGTTTTACCTCTATGTCTTAAAATATATACTTATTATCTAGAGCACGACATTGCAGAGTTACAGGCTAAAAGTGAGGCACTTTTCACGCACCAAGATTCACAATCAAACCAACTTGCGTATGACACATTTGTATCTCTCACGCAGAGACAAAATGAACTTATTACAAACTTACAAGACTTGAGTCTATGGCAGCAGAGCTACAATAAGCGCTATGTTTTTATGCAAGATATATTCAACACTCGCTTTGAGGGTATAGCGTATGATGATGTGAGCTTTTATTTTAGTCCGAGTGTATTTGTCGCCTCACTCAAAGTCAGTGCACAGAATAATATTGATATTTCTACATTTCTAGCATATCTCAATGTCGGCACACAAAAGGCT
The DNA here is from genome assembly GCF_000765685.2 of Helicobacter sp. MIT 03-1616. Taxonomy (NCBI): domain Bacteria; kingdom Pseudomonadati; phylum Campylobacterota; class Epsilonproteobacteria; order Campylobacterales; family Helicobacteraceae; genus Helicobacter; species Helicobacter sp. MIT 03-1616. The sequence continues at coordinate 221,348 of NZ_JROY02000001.1, forward strand.
TTTTTGCAAGATTCTAAAAATATGCAGAATGTGAAAGATTCTCTAAATAGGGATTCTACAAATCACATAAACCAAACGCATAATATAGAATCTTTCCACGCACATATTATCGTGGTGCATTATGCGATTTAAGCCACATTTAGCGTATTTAGCGCAGATTCAAAAGCATTTATATCATTTTCTTTCCACTAAAACTACACGCGAAAAATATCTTTTATTCACTGCCACGAGCTTATGTGTGATATTTATAATGCTTGATTTTGTGTATATGCCGCTATTTGAGCGACTTAGCACATTGAGGCAGCTACATTCTCACACGCAAAATGAATACAATCTCTCTCTAGATTCTGTGTATAGCGCGAAAAATGAACATTTAGAGCAAATGTACTCTTTGCACTCTAGCCTTGAATACACAAAAGAAAACCTTGCACTTTTGCAAGAATATTTTGATAATCAAGAGCCCCTGCTTAACCCCTACACTTTTATGCCCCCACTCATTGAGTTTGCCAAAACTTCTCATCTCACACTTTTTGCATTCACACCAAATCCCGCACTTAATGCTCTTAGTGTGGAGGGAATGGGGCATTTTGATGATATTGTTGCATTGCTTGCTTTTATAGAATCTCATCGCTTTTTTAGTATTGATTATATGCATTTTACATCTAGCCGTGAGGAATCTATATATTTTAGTCTGCAAATTATTGATTATCGTTTGCAAAAACAAATAAGCGAAGATTCACAACCTAAGCAAAATATCAAGGAGGTGCGCAAATGAGAGCAAAAGTAATATTTTTATTGCTGTTTTGCTTTAATGTTTGTGTGGCACAGGAAAAGGCACAGATTCGACATTATCTCACACTTTTAGATAATTTTTCTAAAGCCCAAAGCCTCGATAATCTCGCGCATTTGCAGAATCCTTTTTTGCATAATGTGGCTAAAAATCCATTGAAACTTCAGGCTATTGTTAATGGCAAAGCCCTTATCAATGGCGAGTGGTTGGAAAAAGGCACGATGATACAAGGATATAGAATCCTTGAGATTTATCCCCAATATGTTGAGATACAAAAGGGTAAGATTATTCAGCATATTGTGGTTGGTAAAGATATAAATGAATGATTGAAAAACAGGGCAAAATCCCGCAAGATGCGCGTAAAAATGCAAAATAAAACACAAAATGTGTAAGATAGGCATAATTTTGTTTAAAAATATCTTTTTAGCCCACAAACCCTTATATATTACTTTATGTCAGCTACAATTAATCCCTACCGCCAGTCTAATGTAGATTCACAATTCGCAAGATTTAGCCTATAGATGCAATGAGGAGTTAAAGTGCATACAAAAGCACATATAAAGGCATATAAGATTTTTTGCCTTTTTCTTGTCTGTTTATCGCCTCTTTTTGCGTGTGATACACCCATTCATATTCGCTCTAATAGTGATGTGCCTCTCAGTAAAATCATTGAGGAAATCGCCACACAATGCCACCTTAATGTTATTTATTTGCAAGAAAATACCAAAGCAATGCTTGATAGTAAAAAAAGCGCGATTCATATCAATAATAAGCCATTAAAGAGTGTTTTAAATAGCCTTATACTTGGCAATGATTTCTATTATAATTTCGAGCGCGACACGCTTAAAATCGGCTCACTTCTTACAAAAACTTTTGAGATTCACTACATTGCCACCACGCGCGTGGGTTCGAGTAATACCGACATAGTTTTTTCACAAGATAATCAAATGCAAAGTCTCTACAACACGAGCTATAATAGCAACGCTCCGCTTAGTTTTTCAAATTTTGAGCTAGATTCACAGGCGCATAAAATGGCAATAGGCAAGGCAACAACGAGTAATCCAAGCCTTGGCAAGAGTGGCACGAAAATTTATAGCATTGATGAGATTGACTTTTGGGGGGAGCTGCATAATGAAATTGCGGGTATCGCGTATGCTCCCGGTGATATGTATCAGCCTAAAAATACCGAACTAAAGGGCAAGACTAAGGATATTATCATCAACAAAGCCGCGGGGCTACTCACTATCACCGCTACCCCCTTGCAAATGCGCCGCGTAGAGGCTTATATCCGCAATCTTAACGAAAAGATTCAAAAACAAGTGTTGATTGATGTGCATATTTTCAATCTCCAGCATAATGACAATCAAACCTATGGTGTGGATTGGAATGAGTTTTATAAGTTGGGGAATCTTGCCACTCTTGCACCGAGCACGGATTCTAATAGCAACGCGAGTATAAATAGTGCGGGTTCAAGCTTTGCGATTAATATTTTCTCACAAGGCGTGAGTATTCAACGCATTGTTGAGTTTCTTAAAAGCTATGGCAGAGTGCAATCGGTTTCTAATCCCAAAGTGCTCACACTCAATAATCAACCTGCTATCATTAGCGTGGGGAGTGTGCTTCGATATTCCCAAAACACGACTTATCAAACTACCACGCAAGGCACTTCCATACAAAATAACGCCCAAGCCTACCCCTCTGTGTTTGCTGGAATCCTACTTGATGTAACGCCAAGCATTAAGGGTGATAGTATTATTTTAAAAATCAATCCTTCCATTACCAAAACCAAGGATATGTCTGTTGAAAATCAAACCACTGCGCTTGAAATGCCGCCAAATCTCTCCACGAAGCAGCTCTCTTCGCTCGTGCAGGTACAAAATGGGGAGCAGATTATATTAGGAGGGCTTATTGATAAGACGCAGGGGCAAATCACGCGCAAATTGCCAATTTTGGGCGATATTCCACTCTTTAAATATCTCTTTAGCTATAAGAAAAATATCAAAGAGACACAAGAAATGGTGATTGTCATTGCTCCGCGCATTGTGGATTTGCAGCCGCCAAGTCTTGAGGAGCAAAAACGTATTGAATCCATTATTGATTTTAGTAAAACATCGCTAGATGAAGTTTTAATACCAGCGCAAAATGCCAATAACGCGCAAGATTCTATACAGGATTCTACCAATGCACCCCAATGAATATTTGAGTGAGAATGTGGATTCTATACAATCCCCCACCGCAATTCATAATAATCAAAAGGCACAACAATGAGCTTCCCCACAATGAGTTTGCAGAATCTCGCATTGAATGAAGCTTGCCTCAATGCACTTACCTATAAATTCATAGAAAAACATCAATGCTTGATTTTTGCAATTAATGAAAATACAAATGAGATTCACATAGCTCTTAGCCCAAATTCAGCACCATTAGGGCTTATCCGCGCTCATATTTTGAATCTTTTCCCAAAGGTGCATTTGCATTTTTTCAATGCTTCATCGCAGGATTTTACGATTCAGGCTCATCGTATTTATCTTTTTCAGCATTTTAATACCCTAAAAATCGCGCTTATCAAGCAGCACACGAACCAAAATCAAAATGTGGATTCTATGAGTGCAGTGGCGTTATTGGATTTTATTCTGCTCACTTGCATTGAGCAAAAGGCAAGTGATGTGCATTTTGAATCTTTTATAAAAAATGGAGAGAGTGGGGCGCGTATAAGGGCACGTATTGACGGATTGTTGCAAGAGATTTTTCATTTTGAAAGCTATGTATTAGAATCTTTGAGTTCGCGCCTTAAGCTTGAATGTGAGCTTGATATTACTCAAACGCGCCAAGCCCAAGATGGGCGATTTAGCAGAATCTTTAATGATGTAGTTTATGATTTTCGCCTCTCGATTTTGCCCTCTTTTGGTGGTGAATCTATTGTGATTAGAATCCTCTGCAAAAATGCAGAAACCATTACTCTGCAAAGTTTGGGCTTTAAGAGCGCGCATTTAGCACTTATTGCAGAGCAAATAAATGCAAATAGTGGCATTGTTTTTCTCACAGGTCCCACAGGCAGCGGTAAATCAACCACGCTTCACGCAATGTTAGAATCCATAAAATCCCCGCAGAAAAAAATTATTACCCTAGAAGATCCTATCGAGTATCACACAGAGCTTACCACACAGGTGCTTATACACGATAAGTATGATTTTGGCTTTAGCAAAGCTTTAAGGGCATTATTGCGACACGACCCAGATATTTTGATGATTGGTGAGATACGCGACAAGCAAAGTCTAGACATTGCACTAAGGGCTTCCTTAACCGGGCATTTGGTGCTTAGTACTTTGCACGCAAATGATTCTCTAAGCGTGGTAGAGCGACTGCTTGATATGGGCGCACAAAGCTATTTACTCGCTTCAAGTGTGCGCCTTGTGATTTCTCAAAGGCTCGTGCGCACATTATGTGAATCTTGCAAAGTAAGTATTGAATCTCAAGTGGTGTATGATAAACTTTCAACCGCAAACTTGGCGCATTTGTGGGAAGATATAAAAAATGGTAGTTTTTATGCGCCCAGTGGCTGCGTGCATTGTAATATGCAAGGATTCAGTGGGCGCACATTGTGTGCAGAGGTATTGCCTATCTCGCCTATGCTTTGTGATTATATCATCTCGCCACACAATAAGGCACATATACTTACAGCCTTAAAAGAGAGAGGATTCAAAACCTTGCTTGAAGAGAGTATGGAGCTGCTTAAAAATGGACAAAGTAGCTTTGAAGAAATTTATAGGATTTGTCATATATGAAAAAATTACCACAAAAATACTTAATTAAGGGCATAAAGGATAATCAAAATGTGCAAATAACGCTCCTTTCGACTTCGTATGAGAATGCAAAAGAGCAGAGTTTGAATAAATACAATATTTATCCTATTGAGATTAAAGCCCTAAGTGGCTTTGAGTTTTTGCATTTGCAGATGTTGCGCTTTGATAATAAAATTACTTCGCAAGACATCAGTGCACTTTTTTTGCAAATCTCTATTATGCTAAGCGCGTCTTTACCTATACTCGAAGTGATTGAGGTTTGTGCAAAAAATACCAAAAAACCTCCGCTTAAACGCGTTTTACTTGAGATTGCTTATCGTTTGAATCTTGGGCAAAAACTTTCGGTTAGCTTCAAGGAGCATAGCGATATTTTTGGTGATATGGCGTGGAATCTCATAGTTTTGGGTGAGAAAAGCGGGGAGCTTGGCGAAATCTTTAAAATGCTAAGCAATCACTCCATAAAGGAGCATAAAAACAAAAACAGCATTAAACGCGCCCTTTTTTATCCTTTGCTCGTGCTTATCAGTATCGTGGGTGCGTTTGTGGGGCTCGTGCTGTTTGTGCTACCTGAATTTTTGGTAATGTTTGAGGAGGTGAATGCAAATCTCCCCATCTATACACGTATTCTCATTGCAGTGCAGGATTTTTTTACGCATTTTGGCTTGATTTTTATCGCTCTAGTGCTTATTGCGGGGCTTGTTGTGTATAGATTCTATAAACATTCCCTTGCCTTTAGGCACAAATGCCATAGTATTGCCTTGCGTTTGCCATTTGCGGGGGAGATTATCGAGCTCAATATGTTTTATCAATACACTTTCACACTTTTTTTACAGCTCAAATCCTTCACGCCGCTTGATATAGCCCTGTCCTTGAGTAACAATACCCTATCAAATCTCGCGTTAAAAGCACATTTTGTGCGGGTTTTAGAATCTGTCAAAAATGGTAAAAGCCTCTCCCTTGCGCTTACACAGGAAAATATCATTGATGAGATTTCTCTCGCACTTATCGCCGCTGGGGAGCAGAGTGGCAAGCTCCCCGAAATGCTTGAGGTATGCGCGAAACGATTTGAGCAAATTGCACAAGAAAAAATAGACTTCCTTATCTCGCTTATTGAACCACTCTTAAGCTTGCTTATGGGAGTTTTGCTGCTCTTTTTGGCACTTGGCATTTTTGTGCCTATGTGGGATATGAGCGCAACAGCTATGGGCGGCGTATAGGTGGCAAAAATTTGTAGGTAAAGAGATTTAAGGCAAGGGCGGGATAGAAACTAGCCTAGCCAATTAAGATATGTGTTTGGTGGTTAGAATCTTTATTACATTATTCTACAATCTTACCATTTTGGTCTTCTATGCTCCAACCATTTTCGTGCGGGATTATATTATAAGTCTGTGCGGTTTGCATATCAAAAACATAGCAGGGCGAGCTTTCAAGTTGCGCTCTTTGTGGCGGGATTACCTTTAGTCTATCGCGCACTTCTTGCATATCTTCGCACATCGCGCTAAAGCCACACATCATTAATTTGTAGCGCATACGATTCTCCTATTTTTAAGCTTAGAATGCCCTAAGCATATCCTCAAAACTTTTTTGAAAGGCTACAATTCCCTCATTTAAAAGCCTTTGTGATAACTCTGCTCTATCTATCCCCGTGCGCGCTATCTCTTGCCAGAATCTTGCTCGTGTGCTCGATTCTAGAAGTGATTTTTGCACCTTGTCTGTGCTTGTCTTATACGCCATTATGGCATCAAGTGGTGCAGTATTCACACTATGGGGCAAAATAAGCTTATCAATATAATAGCTTTTAACTAAATCATCGCCTTTTACGCCTGTGGAGGCAAAAAGTGTGCGGATATGGCTTTGATTAGAATTTTCAATTATCTCATAGCAATCCATTGCATTTATAATTCCCATTTGCGCCCTTAGATTCTCACTAAGCATAGCATCTGCCGCCCTATCAAAACGTGAGACAAATACGCTTATCACACCTTGGGGTTTTATAGAGTGAGAATCCGCAAAAGTTTTGCTTCCCTCCTTCATCGCTTGCGCGCATTCCTTTGCTTGAGCGGGTGTGAAAACCAAAGTTGCATTCACGCTTATGCCCCTTCGCATAATCTCGCTCATTACCTCATAGCCGACTTTTGTCGCTGGGACTTTTATCATTACATTTGGCATAGCAATACTTTGTTGCAACCTTATGCCCTCATCTATGCTTTGTTCTGCGTTATCGCATAAAAATGGGTCAATCTCAATGCTTACAAAGCCATTTGCGATATTTTGCTCCCATATAGGCATTAGAATCTCCGCCGCTCTTCTAATGTCCGCTATGGCAAGGTTTTCATAAATGCTTTTCTTGTCTTTGCCCTTTAATGCTTTTATAGAATCTGTATAGGCAGGGGTTTTGAGGCTTTGGGCAAAAATGCTAGGATTGCTTGTCGCTCCATTGATAAGCCTCGCATCAATAAGTGCTTTAAACTCATTTTCTAAAAAATCTCTTTGGATAAAATCACACCATAGGCTAAACGACATAGCCCACCCCCTTATTAAAGTATTTTATTTCTTGCTTTCATAGATAAAAGGCACGCTATTGATACCTATATCCGCCACCTTTTTATTGATTTTCATCGTGTCTTTTACATCGATGTTGAGGTATTTTTGAGGCACTTTGGATTGAGGTTTATAGACTTCTTTAAGCACATCAATTTTTTGCTTATTGTCCTTTACATCAAGCAGACGCTCTCGTATTATACTCGCCTTAACAGCAGAATCTTGCCCCAAAAAGCCTACTACAAGCATATAGACATTAGAATCTGCAAGATGCTTATCGATATTTTGTAGCTCTCTTTGACAAGATGGGCAGTTGGGGTCTGACACGATATAGGTGGATTTTTTCACATTCTTGTTTGGCGAGTTTAGCACGATATATTCGTCTTTTGGAATCTGTTTGAAAAACTTTTCAAGCGCAGCATCGCTCGGTCCAGGGTTATTATCTGCGTCTATTTGTTTTAACACAGAGCCAATTGTCCCTATATCCTCGCTTTTGTTGGCAAAAAACACATTTGACACACCGACAATTATCTTGCCGTCTTTGCTTGCAAAAATAGGCACTTGCATATTCCCCACATCAATCACCACGAGCTTTATATCAGGGCTAGACTGGAGGTTTTGAACTTTTAGAATCTTTACATTCTGCTTCGTGCTGTTTTTAATCGTTTCTTTGAGTGTGTCTTCAAAACTTGCGGCAAAACAAATACTCACACACACAAGACATAAAAGTAGCTTTTTCATATATATCCTTTAGGGTTAAGATAGCCAAATCACGCTATTTAAGCGCAGTTTAGCTTCAATTATCGCTTAGGGATTGTATAATGAATTAATAAATACAAAGGTAGCAGGATATGGAAGAAAAAGAAGCTATGGCGAGTGAGCACACACATAAACGCATTTTTAGCAGCTTAGGAGATAGGCGCACAAGCGAATCTGCCAAATCTATGTGTGGAGATGCAGATAAAGCAAATAAATATGTGGGCTGCGTCAATAACCGCAGGGGCGGAGATAGAATCTCGCATAGAAGCGCGTGTATTATCTCCTCTAAACATTATCCATACACAACAGTAAGATTCTATAATGCCTCTAGCACTCACCATAAGCAATGGCGCAATGAATTTATACTCTCGCTTGGCTCAAATATGCCAAAGAACAAATGCGATAGCATAGCGATTTTAGAGCTACTTTTTATACGTTTTAATGCCAATAAACGCATAGAGATTCTAGCCACCTCGCCCATTTGGCGCAATCCTCCTTTTGGATTTAAGGCACAAAATGACTTTTATAACGCGATTATGATTTGTGGTAGCAATATGGGGCTTGGCGAGGTGTATCGACTTATTTTTTATAGTGAGCGGTATTTTGGGCGAGGGCGCAAAAGGACTTTTAAAAATGCCCCGCGCACACTTGATGTTGATTTGGTTTGTTTTAATTCCCTGCGTGTCAAGCTACCACGCCTACAAATTCCACATAGTGGCTATTTCGCCCGCCCTTCAATAATGTTGCCTTTGAGTTTTATTAAGAGGTTGCAATAAGATTCTAAAATGCACAAGATTAAAGATTGTGCTAAGGCATACATTGACTTCATAGGTTTTAGATTCTAAACCCCAAATATTTTTCCTATTTACCCAAGCTATACAAAAAACATTTATTATTTCGCGCTTTATATCTATTAGGAAATAAGGATAACTATGACTTATAAAAATCTCGGCTTTGTATATGGGCTTATCATTCTTGCCGTGATAAGCGCAGTAGCGATGTTTGTCTCCAGCACACTCACACCATTTCTCTCACCCCTTATAGTCGGTATCTTGCTTGGCGCGGCACTATCACCTTTTTACCCAAAATTAGAATCTGCCTATAATATCCAAAGTGGCATTACTTTTGGGGCAAAAAAGCTCTTGAGGGCTGGGATTATTCTCTATGGCTCATATATCACCTTTGGCGAGATTGCAAAGCTCGGGCTCAATGGTTTTCTCGTCTCTCTCATCGTTATTGTCGTAGTATTTGTGTGTGCGCTCATTATAGGCAAAATGCTAAAGCTTGATAATGAAATCAGTATGTTGGTTGGCATTGGTAGTGCGGTGTGTGGCGCGGCAGCGATACTCGCTTTAGAATCCACCCTCAAAACCCACCCAAGTAAAAGCTCTGTGGCACTAGGATTTATTGTGATTTTTGGCTTATGTGGAATGATACTTTTGCCTATCGTGTATTATAGTGGCTTTTTGCCCTTGAGCGACTATCAATGGGGGATTTTCATCGGCGCAAGTCTGCACGAAGTCGCAAATGTCGTTGGTGCGGCATCTATCTCACCAGAATCCCAAAATGTGGCTATCATCGTCAAAATGACGCGTGTAGTGCTGCTCGTGCCGCTCTTGCTTATCATCTCTTATGTCGTGTTTAAAAACGCACAAAAACAACTTGATTTAAGTAATAGTGCAGAATCTTCAAAGCAAAATGCGCTCTATATTCCTTATTTTGCCTTTGGTTTTCTCATCGTCATAGGGCTTAATTCTTGGATTGACTTTCCGCCTGTGGTCGTAGAATCCACACAATTTGCCTCAAAATTGCTTCTTGTTTTTGCAATGGTAGCTTTGGGATTGCAGATTGATTGGCAGAAGTTTATCTCATTTGGCGCGAAGACATTTGTCCTTGCATTTATTTTGTTTATTATACTTATGCTCGGCACTTACGCCCTTGTTTATTTTATGTTTTAGGAGACGAAATGAAAAATTTAGAATCTGCTTCATTTGATACAGAGATTCAAAATGGTTATGTAATGGTGGATTTTAGTGCCTCTTGGTGTCCGGACTGCCGCTTTATTGAGCCTATGCTTGAAGCACTTGATAAAGAATTCGAGCAGGTGCGCTTCTATAAAGTGGGCTTTGATACAGAGTTAAGCCTCAAGGATAGATTTAATATCCGCAAGATTCCTACACTAATGTTCTTTAAAAATGGTGAGGAAGTGGGTGAGCGACTCATCGAGCCTCGCTCTATTGAATCTATTAGGGATATGCTCAATACATTGATAAAAGCCTAGAATAGTTTTTATGGATTCTAAAATGTATAGAATCTACGCAAATATTTATCACTCATTTTTTGAATCTGTTGTGGCTCAAAATGTATCTATAGCTTCCCCATAATCTCAAAGATTCTTACAAGGGCGCGTTTGCACCATATCGGCAGAATATTATAGAATCTCGCTCCAAAGGCGAGGAAACACGGAAAGGCATAACATTTTTTGCCTTTTCTAATCGCCCTATATATTTTCGCACCCGCCTTTTTCACACTCATTTGCGGTATCGCAGGGTGGAGATGGTCTGTAAGGGGTGTTTTGATAAATCCGGGGCAAATAGTCGTAATGCGCACCTCTTTTTGGGATACGCTTAGACTCTCCGCAAGTGCCTTTACAAACTGCTTTGATGCGCTATAACTTGGTGCATTTGGCAGGGCGAGGAGGGCGGCTATGGAGCTTATAAAGACTAAATGCCCTTTGAAGCCATCAACTTTCTCTTGTTTATTAAAAAATTCTAATGCGTAGAATGTATTATACATCACGCCCATTGCATTTGTGTGGCATATCTCAAAATGCCTCTGTATGTTTTCTTTTTCGCCCATTGCGATACCAGCATTCATAATCAGCACATCAAGTCGAGTGGCAAAAATTGCCTCGCACCACTGCTTAGATGAAACTTCATCGCTCACATCAAAGCTATGAAGGCGCACCTGTGCATTAGGATTGATAGCCTGTATATCTTTTTGTGTCTGCTCCAGCTGTGTGGTGTTTCGCCCCGCGATGTGTAGGAGTGTCGCCTCTTTAGCAAAATGCAGGGCTAATTCTCTGCCTATGCCACTACTCGCCCCTGTGATTGCCACGCAAAAAGATGCAGATTCCATAATTTCTCCTCTATGCGCCTTGTATTGGCATACTCTAACCAAAGTATGTTAATACAAAACATTTGTAGCAATATGCTACAATCCTGCCTTTAATTCGCGTTGATTTTGCATTAAAGGGGCAGTATGATAAACATTGCTATTAATGGCTTTGGGCGCATCGGGAGGAGCGTTGCGCGCGCGGTTTTAACGCGTGAGGACACAAAAGATTTGCGCATTGTTGCTATTAATGATGTGTGTGATTGGGAGATTTTGAGCTATTTGCTTGAGCACGATAGCACACACGGTATTTTGCCAAATGCGCCTACTTTTTTAAATAATGCCTTGCATTTTAGCCATAATGCCTTGCCTCCTATTGCTACGCTCAATTACAAAGATTCACAGAATCTCGACTTTGCCGCGCTTGGCGCGGATATTGTTTTAGAATCTAGCGGCGTATTTTTAGATTCACAATCGCTCACACATCACTGCCAAAAGGGCGTGAAAAAGGTCATTTTATGCGCTTCGCCTCAAGATTCTATGCCTATTTTTGCTAAAGGTGTAAATGAGGCAAACTACAAGGGGGAGCGCATTTTTTCAAATGCCTCTTGCACCGCAAATGCCCTTGCACCGCTTTGCAAGGTGATTGAGCGTGAATTTGGCATTGAGAGCGCGAGTTTTTGTATCACGCATAGTTACACAAACGAGCAGTCTTTGCTTGATAGTGTGTATCCAAATGATAAGAGACGTTCCCGCGCAGCGGCACAAAATATTATTCCCACGCACACAGGAGCGACAGCCACACTCACGCGTTTGCTTCCTGCGCTGCAAGGCAAAGTTGGCGGACATAGTGTGCGTGTGCCCGTATCTAATGTGCTTTTACTCGATATAACACTTATATTTTCCTCACACACGGATATAGATACATTGAATGCGTGTATTATCAATGCAAGTAAGGGGGAGATGAAGGATATTATCGGTATAGATTCTAAAAGTGGCGTGAGTAGCGATTTTGTGGGTAATCCTCATAGTGTCGTCTTTGCACCGGATTTAAGTTATATTGTCAATGGCAATATGGCGCGCATTATGGCGTGGTGTGATAATGAATGGGGCTATGCAAATCGTGTGCTTGATATGGTAAAAATATGCGCTAATGCGTGAAAACGAAGAGATGTATGAAACGAATATAGATAATCTTGGCAAAATCAACAAGGAGCGTCTAAAAAAGCTTAAAATTAATTCTTTGTTGCAGTTTGTCATCACTCACACGCCAAAATCCTACATCAATACTACGCTTTCTACCGCTCTAACTGCCGGGCAAGTCGGCGTGTTTAGAGTATATATTGATAGCGCGCAAATGCTGGGTTTTGGCAAAAATGCACGTTTTGTTGTGAATGCTACGATGTGCGATTTTGATACATTGCTACAAATAACTATCTTTCACGTGCAGAGCTTTCAAAAAAAGATTTTTGTGCCCCACGCGCATATATATATTATGGGAAAGATCGAGCTGTATGGACATCGTTACACGATGTCTCACCCAAAGGTTATAAAAAATATCAATACCATTTCGTTGCAGTTTAAGACTACCGCACTTACTGCAAAATCTATGCAGGGGCTCATCGATGAATTTGTGAGTATGGAGAATTTGCTCCAAAGCGGACTGCCAAAGGAAAAGGCGCAAAGAATCTATGAGATTTTCCACCCAGATAATGCGTTTTGTGCTGCCTTTAGGGCACAAAACACTTTTCCAAAAGAATATATGGAGGCATTAAAATTTAGCGAAATTTATCATTATTTGCGCACACTTTCGCGCAAGAAGCGATACTTTCCCTCCCTGTATCAATGCAAAAATGACATTGCGCCCTTTATCCAGTCTCTCCCCTTTGCTCTCACAAAAGGACAACAACACGCCATAGCTGATATACAGGAGGATTTAGGTAAGACAATCGCGGCGCGGCGGCTCATTATGGGTGATGTGGGCTGTGGCAAAACGCTTGTAATCCTCTGTGCCGTGATGATGTGCTATCCGCACAAAAGCATTCTTATGGCGCCAACAACCATACTTGCTACGCAAATTTATGAGGAGGCGCGGCGATTATTGCCAGATTCTGTGCGCTGCCACCTCATCACTGCAAAAAGTAAAGCAATAAGTAATGAGGTGCAGGAAGCGCATTTTATCATTGGCACACAAGCTTTGCTCTATCGCGAGTTTGAGCTAGAGGATTTGGCACTTGTGATGAGTGATGAACAGCATAGATTTGGCACAAATCAGCGACATTATTTAGAAAAAATGGCAAATAAAGAGAATATACCAAATCTTTTTGAATCTAGTATTTCTGCTAAATCTAATGTCCCCAAAGAAACAAATGATAAGAAAGCAAAAGATAAAGATTTTCATATGGAGCTACCAGATTCAAAAAAGGCGAGGGCGCATTCACTGCAGTTTTCTGCCACGCCCATACCGCGCACTTTGGCAATGATTAACGCTCAGCTTGTTGATTTGAGCGTTATTAGGGATTTGCCATTTAAAAAAGACATTAGCACATGCATTGTCGATAAGAGTTGTTTTAAGGCGATGTTTGCACATTTGCAAGATGAGGTAGCAAAGGGACATCAGGCAATTATCGTCTATCCGCTCGTGGAGGAGAGCGAGCATTTGGATTATCTCTCATTAAATGAGGGGCAGGGCTTTTGGCAAAAGCATTTTGAAAATGTCTATTGCACCTTTGGCAAAGATAAAAATAAAACACAGGTGATGAGCGATTTTGCTGCTAATGGTTCTTTGCTTCTTGCCACCACGCTTATTGAGGTGGGTATCTCTCTGCCTCGAGTTTCGACAATCGTCATTGTCGCGCCAGAGCGATTAGGATTAGCAACCCTACATCAGCTACGAGGGCGCGTAAGTCGCAATGGTTTAAAGGGATATTGTTATCTCTACACGCACCAGCCACAAATTGAACGTTTAAAAGCTTTTTGCGAGACTTTAAGCGGTTTTGACATCGCCGAGCTTGACTTGAAATATCGTAACAGCGGGGATTTGCTAAGCGGAGAGCGACAAAGCGGAGATGAATTTATCTATATTGATATAGGCAATGATGAATCCATAATTGCGGAGGCAAAGACTCTCATTAATTGGCAGGATAACACCCCACAGGATTTATAGCAAGATTCATTGCTTGGCAAAATCTATTATTGCGTGTAAGCTTATGAATCTCTACACTGATGTGTGGCTTTTGTGAATCTCCCTCAAATGCCACCATAAGAAGATGCTGCTACTGCCAAGCAAAATAATGCCATTCACATCAAGCATAAAGGGTATGTCGCCCATACGCACAAGGGGCTGGGTCATAAAGGGCGAACAAAATTGTCCCATAAACATACTTGCCGATAAGAATCCCGCCGCTTTTGCGCGCTCACCCTCTCCTGCCATAGACAAAAGCCACGATGTGTTATTTACAAGGATAATGCCAAGCCCCGAACCCACGAGCAATAGGGCAAAAATAAGCATTTCATACCTCTGCATAAAACCAATCAGCAAAAAGCCCACACCAATGGCACATAGAGCCATAGAATGAAGCAAGAAAATGCTGAATCTACCTCGCAATTTCGCATAAAAGAGTGAAAGCACCGCCGTGCAAACAGAGCTAATGGCAAGGCTAATACCGACAAGATTCCCATTCTTGCCAAGATTGTGCGTAATAAAGTGTGGAATCTGCGTAGGTACGACATAAAACATACTCATCGCATAGAATGCAAAGGCGTAAATGGGCAAGAATCGAAAGAAGTTGAAATTCGTTTTAGCCTGTGCGGCGCTAGGTTTAGGGATATTCCTTTGTGGCTCAAAAAGCATAATGAGTGCGAGGGCAAAAATCACAAAGCCAGAGGTATAAACCAAAAATGGATAACGCCAATCTATATCGCTTAGCGCACCCCCTAGCACAAGGAAAACAGCCCCTCCTCCTGCCATAAAGAATCCTTGTAGTCCTAGTGCCCTCTCTCGCTTCGCGCCCTGATAATAATCTCCTATCAACACGCTTATCGCTGTCATCACAAAGGCGGTTGCGATACCAAAAATTGCGCGTGAAAATAGAATCAAGTAAATACTACTCTCCAAAAAAAATCCACTTGCCCCACTCACGCTCCACAAAAAGATAGCAGGATATAGAAATTTTGTGCGCCCATATCGCTCGATTAAAAATCCGCTAATTGGCGCAAAAATCATAATAAACAAAGCTGGGAGTGTGAGAATCAAGCGAGAAAGTATATCAATATGCGCCACATCGGCGAAATGCTCCTCAAAATGCGGGATTGAAGGCGCGATGATAGTTCCTCCTAACACGGTCATCGAGGCTGCAGAGAAAAGCGCGATTTGAAAGAGTAAAGAATCTGTGCGCTTAGATTCTATATTTTTAGCCGAATTTATAGAATCTGTTTTGTGTGAGGGGTTTTGTGGATTTGCTGGAGATGTATGACCCGTATTTTCTTTTGGCATTATGCCTCCTTCTTATCTCAGCTTGATTGAGTTTTCCTCTGTCTGCTTAATTTTACTTTTTATATCCTCTATGATGTTTTTTATAGAGCTATCTTTTGCCATTTCTGCTTCTATGCTTTTGAGTGCCTTACTCACGGAACTATGGTCTTTCATACCCAACTCTTGTGCAATCATCGGCATTGAATTGATAGTGAGATTTCGCGCAAGATAAATCACTACGCGCCTTGCAAAGGCGACTTTGCGGCTACGCTCTTTAGAGGTAATCTCGCTTGGCTTAATGTTAATCTCTTTGCTTACTACCCTGATGATATTTTGCAGTGTAATACCCTCCAACCTTTCGTTTTGATAGTTTTTTAACACATTTTCGGCAACTTTGCGCGCGAGGCTTTCAGGCGAGAGATTGAGATTAAGATTAATTGTAGAGAGAATCCCCTCAATCTGTCTAATATTGCCGTGGATATTCGAGGCGATATAGTGAATCACCTCTTTATCAAGGCTAATGCGGTTAATTGCGCATTTAGATTCAATAATAGAAATCTTTGTTTCAAGTTCGGGGTTTGTAATCTCTGCCATTATCCCACCTTCAAAGCGCGAACGCAGCCTATCTGCCAAGCCCTTAATCTCCTTAGGTGGCTTATCGCTTGTCATCACAATTTGTTTTTGTGCGCTATAGAGGGCATTAAAGGTGTTTAGAATCTCCTCTTGCACGCCGTCTTTCCCACCCAAAAATTGCACATCATCAATAAGCAAATAATCACAATTACGATATTTATCGCGGAAGCTATCCATAGTTCCGCGTCTAATCTTTTCGGTGTATTCATTTAAAAAATTTTCTGCTGTGATGTAGATTACATTTTTATTTTTTTCCTTAACATAGTTACCTATGGAATTTAACAGATGCGTCTTGCCAAGCCCAGAATGCCCATAGAGCGTAACCGGATTGTATCGCGTGGCTTGTTGTTCGGCTACGATTTTAGCTATCGTGTGGGCATGTTCGTTTGACTTGCCAACGACAAAAACTTCAAAAGTATAATAAGGATTCAAAGAAAGGGCATTTGTCTGAAAATGTGTAGTATTTTTATTGACTTCTAAACTTTTCACATTATCATTATACTTCTTTATTTTGATGTGAATTTCTGGGCGCACACCATTGGCGTTTTCCTCACAAAATGCCTCCGCAATAGAATCCACATAGTTATCCATAACCCAGTGCGCCACAAAAATATTTGGCACATAAAATACCTCTGAATCTACCCTAGAAGCGTTTTCGTCATATTCCATAAGCATTATGTAGTTCTCATATTCTTGTGGTGATATTTTATTCTTAAGCCTTGATAATACATTATCTATATGCAATGTGAAACCTTATGTGTGAAATGATATTGTGAATTTATGATGTGAATAAAATGTGAAAAGTTGCTCGATTTTGTGCCAATCTAGCCTTGCGAAATAAAATGATAATATTAGTGCAAAAAACTTTTAATTTGGATTAAAATGTGTGCGATTTTTGCAGATTTTATGTAAAATTCACCCCTCTGCCAATATCTTCCATTTGAGCTTATAGCGCAAGGTTTTTACCTCTCACGCTATAAAGAGACAAACCACATTTTCTATGTGTTAAAGGCATTCTAGGATTATATCACCCATTTGCTCACAGCCCACGCGTTGCATTCCCTCGCTCATCATATCGCCAGTGCGATAGCCCTTATCAAGTGCCTTTTGCACTGCGCTTTGTATCGCCTCACTCTCTTTTGTAAGACCAAAGGATAGCTCACACATCATCGCCGCAGAAAGGATTGTGCCAATCGGGTTTGCTAAATCTTGCCCTGCAATATCAGGCGCACTGCCGTGGATTGGCTCATACATTCCTAAAGTCCCGTTTGAAAGCGAAGCAGAGGGGATAACACCAATCGTGCCGGTGATAATACTCGCCTCATCGCTCAAAATATCGCCAAACATATTTTCGGTAAGAATCACATCAAATTGACTAGGGGCGCGGCAAATCTGCATAGCGGCATTATCCACATACATATGGTTAAGATTCACTTCTTTATATTCAAGCGCGACTTTTTCCACCACTTCACGCCACAAACGCGAGGAGCTAAGGACATTTGCTTTATCCACAGAGATAAGCTGCTTTTTACGATTTTTTGCGATATTAAAGGCTACGCGCGCGATAGATTCTATTTGTGAGGTGCTATAAGTCATACCATCTGTGGCGACTTTTTCACCATTTATTGTTTCAATTTTATGCTCACCAAAATACGCCCCGCCGATAAGCTCACGCACGATGATAAAATCAATGCCTTTTTTTAGAATCTCGCCTTTGAGCGGACTAGCTTCGCTTAGTTGGGGCAAAAGTGTCGCTGGGCGGATATTTGCAAAAAGTCCTAATTCTTTGCGTAATGTGAGAAGTGCCTTTTCGGGGCGATTGTGGCTTGGCTCATTATCCCATTTAGGACCGCCCACCGCACCCAAAAGCACGCTATCGCTTTGCTTACAAATCTTTAAAGATTCTGCTGGAAGACACTCGCCACACGCATCAATCGCGCTTCCACCGGCTAAAACTTCTTGAAATATAAACTGATGATTGTATTTTTGCGCCACCGCTTTTAGAATCTTCACAGCTTGAGTGATGACTTCCTTGCCGATACCATCACCATAAATCACCGCGATATTTTTTGTCATTTTCACTCCTTTATTGAAACATATTTTTGCACGAGATTTTGTATTCCAAATCCAAGCTTTAAGATTCTCATTTTAAGCTTTCTTTCTCTCACTGATATAATTTAAATATCCATTTGCATTAATGATTTCTTGGATAAATGGTGGAAAAGGTGTTGTTTGGAATCTTGTATTATCTGCAAGTTTTAGAATCTCACCTTTATCAAAATCAACAAGTATTTCATCATTAGCATTTAAAGCATTGACAATCTCTTCAGATTCAATAATAGCAAGTCCAATATTAATGGCATTGCGATAAAAAATGCGCGCAAAAGATTTAGCAATAATGCAAGAAATACCACTTGCTTTAATCGCAATAGGCGCGTGTTCTCTACTGCTCCCACAGCCAAAATTCCAACCACCAACCATAATATCCCCCGCTTTTACTTTTTTGACAAAATCTTTATCAATATCCTCCATACAATGACTAGCAAGTTCTTTGTGGTCTGCTGTGTTAAGATACCTTGCTGGGATAATCACATCTGTATCTACATTATCACCATATTTATGGATAAAACCTTGTGCTTTCATCGCTTGTCCTTTTTGTAATTTGAATGTATCACATTATAAAACATTGCATTTAATGGGCGTAGAATAGGTGCTAAATCTCTTGCTAACTCGCCAAAGATTTTAGAGAATCTTCGCCTTTGCGCTGATATGAATAAGCTCTATGCCATAGACATTCAAATGCTTTCGCTCCGTATCCACAGAATGTTGCACAAATGCCGCCTTATCAGGCATATACTTTTGACACAGCAGAGCCATAGCTCTATTTTGCTCCTCATAATTGAGAATCTGCCTTATGCGCCCATAGGCGATTACACTCTCATACTCGGTAGTAAAAACGTGGCTGCCAAGCTTTTTTGGCTCATCACGCGCGATTTGCTGCAGCTCCTCCTCGCTAAATAAATTTGGCACTTCAACATCGCCGACAAATACCGCACATATAAGCGTATTATCTTTAAAAAAAGCGATTTTGCGCCCCGCCTTTGCTGTATGGATAAAGAGCGTATTCTCCGCATACACAAACGACACAGGAATACTAAAAATCTCATAAGATTCCTTTTGTCCGCTTTGCTCCACCTTTTTGGGTAGCTCAAAGTCGCTCACACACGCAGGAGCGGAGCTTAGCACACAATAACGCGCTTTGTGCATAATCTCTTTTGCCTTGTTTTCATCAAGTATTCTATCTTTTCGTCTCATATCGCTCCCTTGCAAGTTTTTGCAAAACAGAGGGCACACCATTTGCGAGTAAAAATTCAATAACTTCTATTACTTTTTGGGGTTTAGCGCGACTCATTGTGGCAAACATCGTAACATTCAAACCATCATTTGCTTTGTCCTTAATATTTGCTCCATTTGATAAAAGAAATTTAATCATATCAAGATTTGCGCTATCTGCAGCTATCATAAGCGGTGTTGTGTTTGCTATACCACCCATATTGATAATTTCCTTAAAATCTCGTGCGCGGGAAAGAATGTGGAGCATTTTCATATCATTTTTTTTCTACCGCAGAATGCAAGGCACTTGCAAAGCTCCCTGTCCTGCCATAATAGAGACTTGCACCAGAATCTACCAAGCTTTACGCGATTTTATATGAGTTAAACTTGACTGCCCACTCAAGCATACTCAAGCCCTGCTCACAAGGCTTATCGCGGATTTCCACATCTATATCAAAATATGTATAAAAATGCTCTTTGCTCCCTAGCGTTATACCTTTTAGCTTTTTTGACAATTTTTAAAGCCTTTTTCTCTATGGGCGAAAGAGGATATTGCTCCCACTTATCATTTTGTTTATTGCACACAAATTTTTGTGCGAAAGTCTCACTACAAAGTGCAAAAATCATTAAAAGAAAAATTTTTTGCAAGCTGTGCCCTATCGTGCGAGTTTTTAGAATCTTTAATGTTATGCACCATTCATTATTTGTGTTGCTTGTTCTTACGCAATATCCTCTGGTGCGCTTAGAATCCCACGCACAGCACTTGCTGCTGCCACTTCGGGTGAAGAGAGATACACTTCGCTTGTGATATGTCCCATTCTCCCTACAAAATTGCGGTTTGTTGTGGCTACGCATTTTTCATTAGCAGCTAAGATTCCCATATGTCCGCCAAGACAAGGTCCGCAAGTAGGTGTGGAAACCACCGCCCCCGCTTTGATGAAAGTCTCCAAATACCCGCGATTGATACATTCTAAATAAATGTTTTGCGTAGCGGGGATAATAATGCAACGCGTGTTTTTGGCGATTTTTTTATCTTTTAGAATCTTCGCAGCCACCGCCATATCGCTTAATCGCCCATTTGTGCAAGAGCCAATGACAACTTGGTCAATTTTTATTTCACCCCAATTATCCTTTTCTTTTGTGTTTTCAGGCAAATGCGGGAATGCCACGGTGTGATTAATTGAATCTAAATCAATATCAAAGACTTGCTCATATTCTGCATCATCATCAGCTTTGTAGATTCTAAACTCACGGCTTGTGCGTCCTTTGGCATATTCAATCGTGATGTCATCAACTTCAAAGATTCCATTTTTCGCCCCCGCTTCAATCGCCATATTCGCAATGCAAAGCCTATCATCAATAGTGAGGCTCTTTAAGCCTTCACCACTAAATTCCATACTTTTATACAGCGCACCATCAACGCCGATTTTGCCAATGATATGTAAAATCACATCTTTGCCACTCACATAAGGGCGCAACTTGCCTTTGAGGTTAAACTTCATCGCCTTTGGCACTTTAAACCACGCTTCGCCGGTTGCCATTCCTACCGCCATATCTGTGCTTCCCACACCTGTGCTAAACGCCCCAAGCGCACCATAGGTGCAAGTGTGAGAATCCGCACCGATAATCAAATCGCCAATAGTTACAATGCCTTGCTCGGGCAAAAGCGCGTGTTCCACGCCCATATTCCCCACATCATAGTAATGTTTAATATCAAAGTCATTGGCAAAGCAGCGGCATTGTGCGCTTTGTGTAGCGGCTTTGATGTCTTTGTTTGGGGCGAAATGGTCCATTACCAAAGAGATTTTACTTTTATCAAAGACTTTTTGAAATTTCGCTGCTTTAAAGGCATTAATCGCCACAGGCGTGGTGATATCGTTTCCTAGCACCATATCAAGCTTTGCCATAATCAAATCATTTGCTTTGACTTTTTCTAATCCCGCCCTATCTGCGAGAATCTTTTGACTCATTGTCATTCCCATAGTCGCTCCTTTTATGAAATTATTGTAATTGTTTGAGATATTCTTGCACAGGGAGATTATCGGGCTTTGCTTTAAAGATAGCGTATGATTCTAAAACATCACAAAACGAATAGCTAAATGCTTGTTTAATCGGTGAAAGCAGTGTTTCTAGGCTGTATCCGTGGTGTCCGTCATAGCTTTTTGCCTCACCACCCGCGGTAGTGATGATACTAAATTTTTTGCCCTCTAAAAGCTTTGGATTGGCAGAATAGTGAATCTTGCTTAAAACTAAATCCTGCCATTCTTTCATTAGCGCGGGTGTGCTAAACCAAAAGAGCGGAAATTGAAAAATGATTTTCTCACTCTCCTGTAATAGCTTGATTTCAGAATCTACATCAATCTTGCCGTCTTTGTAGATTTCATTGAGATTATGAATGCGGACATTTGGCAACGCCTTTGCTGCTTCTAATAAAGCCCTATTGACTTTAGAATCCGCCCAAAATGTGTGTGAAAAAATAAGAAGTGTTTGCATCGTCAATCCTTTGTGTTGAATGTGTTGTTAATGGCACTTATAAGCCCATACACACTTGCCATAATAATATCGCTATGGATACCTACGCCAAAGTGCATTTTACCCTGTGATTCTATTTGCACATAGCAAATCGCACTTGCATTTGAACCTTTTTTGAGTGCGTGTTCATTATAGTCAATTATTTCAAAGACAAGCCCAAGATTTTCCCTTAGCGCATTTGCTATGCTATCAAGGCGTCCATTACCACGACCGCTAATCTCCTTTGGTGTGCCATTATGCGTGATATTAAGCTGCGCACTAAAAGAATCTTGTGTGTGTTCAAAGCGGCAATCTTGCATATTTAAAGGCGTGTCTAGATTCACAAAATCCCTTTCAAAAATATCGCAAATTTCTTTGGGGCTTAGCTCTTTATGGGCGTTATCCGAAATATTTTTCACATAATATGAAAAGCTCTCTTTAAATGCTGCGGGCAAGCTCACGCCATAATGTTCGTGCAAAATATAGGCTATCCCGCCCTTGCCACTTTGAGAATTAATGCGTATCACATCGCTTTCATACACGCGTCCTACATCTTTTGGGTCAATAGGCAAGTATGGCACACTCCAAGTGCCACGATTATGCTCTGCGTGGTAAGCCATACCCTTAGCGATAGCGTCTTGATGTGAGCCTGAAAACGCCGCAAAGACAAGTTTGCCTGAATATGGTTGTCGCTCATATACTTGCATTTTGGTAACACTCTCATACACATCACAAATAGCGGGGATATTGCTAAAATCAAGGTTGGGATTGACGCCGTGCGTGTGAAGATTCATAGCAAGTGTGATAATATCCACATTGCCGGTGCGCTCGCCATTACCAAATAATGTCCCCTCAATTCTATCCGCACCTGCCAAAAGCCCAAGCTCCGCACTCGCCACGGCGCAACCTCTATCATTATGCGGGTGCAAAGAAATAAGCACATTTTCTCTATTTTTAAGATGTTTTGACATATATTCTACTTGACTTGCATAGATATGGGGCAAACTCATCTCAACCGTTGCGGGGAGATTCACAATAAACTTTTGCTCTTTTGTGGGTTTAAACACATCAATGACTTCATTACACACTTCAAGTGCGTAATCAACCTCTGTCCCGCTAAAGCTCTCTGGCGAATATTCAAAGGCAAAATTGCCCTTTGTGCTTTTGGCATAAGATTGCAATGCGTGTGCGCCATCAAGGGCGATCTTTTTAATATCCTCTTTGCTTTTTTTAAAGACTTGCTCCCTTTGAGCGTAAGAAGTGGAATTATAAAAATGCACAACCGCATTTTGACAGCCCTCTAGGCTTTCAAAAGTTTTTTTGATAATATGCTCTCTTGCTTGGGTAAGCACCTGCACCCGCACATCGCTAGGGATAAGATTCTCTTCAATGAGTGTGCGTAAAAAGCGGTATTCGGTTTCGCTTGCTGCGGGGAATCCTACTTCAATATCTTTAAAGCCAACTTGGAGCAGGAGCTTAAAAAATGTGATTTTTTCTTCTAGGCTCATAGGAGTGATAAGGGCTTGATTGCCATCACGCAAATCCACGCTGCACCACAAGGGTGCGGATTCTATATATTCTTTTTTGCTCCATTCTAAAGAGGGCTTTGGTGGCATAAAATAGCCACGTTTGTATTTGGTATGACTGCTCATAAAAACTCCTAAAAATATGTTGTAAAACCTTATGATTTTAACAACAAAAATTACACAAATGATAAAAATTATCTATTAAGGGATAGATTTTTATCTTTTTAGCGAAAAATTACCAAAAATGATGGAATCTTAAGCATCTTTTTCCGCATTTTCTGTGCTGATACAATGCTCGAAAATAAATCGCTGCTCTGCTGGGAGTGCGTTAAAAAGAGCAAGGGCTAAATTGCGAATCTCCCATAGCGCAGACTTTGAAGTGCGAAGTGAGAGGAGATTTTGCAGACTCCTTGCATTAATGCTAAAGCTTAGCTCGGTGCGATAGGATTCTGGCATAGCAAACTTTGCTATATCGCTGCTAATATTGTTACATAAAATCTCGCGCAAAGATTCAAGGGCACGAAGCGAAGCGTGATTGACCTGCTCGTTTTGTGTAAAAACGACAAATTCTTCTGCTCGAGCAAGATTCTCGGCATTTATGGGGAGAAAGCTAGGGAGATTTTTTAGCTCTTTTAGTGTGTAGCGCGAGGACTTTACACTAAAACTTGCCATACGATGACGCGCTAACTCCTGCAAACACGCACGCGAAATGCCCTGAATGTAAAAATTATAATACAAATGTTCCAAGGTGCTTGTGTGCTTAAATTTATTTCCCACCCTATTGATGAGCTCTTTATCTTTTTCCCCGCCATTATCGCCCTTTTCAAAGCTCTGCCAACAGGTGCGTATAGCGTGGCTACAAATATGTAAGGGTGTATAATGCAAAAGACTAATGCACATCTTGGTATTTTTTTGCTCTCCCATTACCTCTCCTCTTAGTGATTTGGTATAGAATGATACACAAAATGCGCTAATAAACCTTATGTCCGCGTAACGCTTCGGCATAGTAAGGGTTGTGATAAAAGCAAGTGAGCGGGTTTTGTGTAGATTTTCAAAGCGAAACAAAAGTGGTATATGTGATTTTTAGACAAAGCCTATACAATACAAGATTCTAAACAAGGCTTTAAGATTTAAAACCTAAGGAGGCAAAATGATTTGGCTTGATATTATCGACCCCAAATATGTGATGTTTTTTAAGTCCTTTATCCCACAGCTGCAGTTGCTTGATACACTCATTATCACCACGCGTAGAAGCGCAGATTATGATGAATGCGCTAGACTCTTAACACTTTTTGGCATACAAGCCTATGAAATCGGCGGTTATGGGGGTGAAAGCAGACTTGGCAAGTTTGAATCTCGTTTGCAGAGACAGAGTGGATTCTTAGCACTTTTTAAGAGATTGGGACAAACGCCTAAACTTTTCATCACTGGGGCAAGTGTCGATGGTGTGCAATGCGCCTTTGGGTTAGGCATACCTGTGGTGCATTTTGCCGATACGCCCGTGGCTGGTAATACCTTAGCGCACAATCTTACCATTCTTTCCCGCCTCACCCTGCCACTCTCCCGCCTTGTTTTTCGCCCTTTTGTCGTTCCAGAGATATGCTACACGAGTTTGGGGCTAGCACCCTCGCAAGTCAAGGCTTACGATTTTATCGATGTTGCACTATGGTTGCAAGATGTGCCTGAATTTGCGCGGGATTCTATGCAGAGAGTGGCATTTATGCGTGAGTATGATTTAAATCAGAATCTACCTCTCGTGCTTGTGCGTGAGGAGGAGTATATGGCGCATTATGTGAAGAAAAAATTGCCTATTATATATGAAAGTATAGAACTACTAAGCGCACAGGCGAATATCTTGCTTATGCCGCGTTATGGGAGCAATGAGCTAAAATCTGCCTTTGGTGCGTATAAAAATGTGCGCATACTCACAGAAAAGCTTCAGCCAAAGGCGTTTTATCCATTTATAGACTTGCTTATTGGTGGCGGCGGGACAATGAATCTTGAGGCGTGTTATTTGGGGATTCCCGTGATTTCTACGCGCTCACTTTTGCTTTTTCACGATAGTTTTCTTTTAGAATCTAAGCTAATGCACCACGCAAAATCCGCCGAGCAGGTGTTCGACCTTGCTTTAAAGATACTCTCTAACCCCAAAGCGCATCAAAAACGAGATGACCTCTTTGCGCCAAATGGGCTAGATGTGAGCGATATTCTAGCAGATATACGCGCGTTGTTAGAGTAGCCAATGGCTTTGTGGGAGATTCTAAAAACTTTTAAAATCTTGCACAATTCTATGTGGTTTAAGCCAAGTTTTAAAAGCTTTTGTATAGAATCCGCGCTTATTTGTTTTTGTATTTAAGGCTCGATAGCTCAGTCGGTAGAGCAGGAGACTGAAAATCTCCGTGTCGGTGGTTCGATTCCGCCTCGAGCCACCACCACTTGATTTCCTTTCATTGTCTTTATTATTTTCAAAAACTACACAAACAAATAGAGTTACTTTCAGCTTTTATTTTTTATTTGAATATGGGGCTTGATGTTAGTTGATTTTTTGTTGCCTACTCTTTTCTAGCAACCTGAAAGGTAATGTATTTTGGCTAGGATTTAGGCTCTGCAGGAGAGCTTGAGCCAGAATCTAAACTTAGCCTATGAGCTTATATACCACGGTAAAGATGGTTAAAAGCCCGGTGATAAACACAAACGCATCAAGCGCAGGGTTTTGGAATTGCTTCATTTTAGAAATGGTATAAATGGCAATAATTGGCATAAGGAATAGAATCGCTGCAATAATAGGACCACCCAAATCCTCAATAAAGCCAAGCACGCTTGGATTGAGATATGCCACAATGAGCATAATCACATACATCACACTTGTGCAAACAATAGCTATGGTTTTGAGATTAGGATTCTCATTTCCTGCGATTTTGCAGCATTTACGAACAATCCCATACGCTCCCTCACGCGCCCCAAAATAATGTCCAAAGAATGAGCTAGAAATAGCTAAAAAGGCAATCAATGGACCACCATAAGATATAAAAGGATTGTCAAGTTTATTAGCAAAATAAGAAAGCACAGGGATATTTTGCGCCCTTGCTTCAGCCAATTCTGCGGGGCTAAGTGAAAGCACACAAGAGAAAACAAAAAACATCACAAAGACAAGAAGCATAACTGAAGTGCGTAAAAGAATAGAATCTGATTTTGCAATAGCATTTGCCCCATATTCGCGCTTAACACTAAGTGCGAAAGTAGAAATAGCGGGCGAGTGATTGAAGCTAAACACAAGCACGGGAAGCGTGAGCCACACGATTGTTAAAAACTCTTTCGTATCAGGCACAGCACTTAGGCTTTCAAGATTCCATTGAGGAATGAGATAGAGTGAAAAGATAAATAAAATCGCACAAAGCGGATATACAAGCCATTGGCACACTTTTGTAATGAGTTTTTCGCTAAAGAGCATAATGAGCATAAAGGCACTGACTAAAATAAATACAAGCGCAGCTCGCCAAAATGGTAGCAAATTAGCATAATTTTCAGATTCAAGCTTAACGAATATAGATTCGCTTTGTTGGAGAAAGTCAAATGGGATATAATAGCTATGTGGGTCATAATAAATGCTTTGTATGAATCCAGCTAAAGTGCCAAGTGGAGCAACTCTGGGGTGATGATCATTCACAAGAGGGAGAATCTGATTATAAATAAAACTCTCAAATGTATTTGTAATACCTACACAATACGCCAAGCAAATAGGAAAAATAGCAAAAAAATAGAGAATTGAAATGAATATGCTCACCCCACGCCCGAAATACTCTTCTGCGGCGTGTGTGATGTCTTTGTCATCACCATTAGCTTGGCAGACAAAGCGAGAAAGTGCGCGGTGGCTAAGATATACCATTGGGAAAATGATAAAACACATCGCCACAACAGGATAGAATCCGCCTCCTCCAGCCCTAATAGGCAGGTATAAGATTCCCGCACCCACCGCTGTGCCAAAGAGTGAAAGCATCCAGCGCGTATCAAAACTATTCCACTTCACTAAAATCCTTTGTATAATTGAGGTGTGCCATTGTATAAAATAAAAAACATAAAGGGCTTAAAACATTTGCAAAACGAGAGTTATTTTTGCGATGAGGTAGATTTTTAACATTCTACGCAAAGACACATAAAACTTTATTCATAAGCCCTATTTGCCCTCCCATAATGTTTTAATATACATCTCCACCTTATCACTATTCATCTTTGAGCCTTGAATGCCAAAGTCTTTGATATTAAGCATTCCGGTGAGTGCCAGCTCAACATTTTGTGTATTCAAGGTAGAATCTAGCTCAAGGGGTAGCGTTATGCCGTGCAAATTAATCTCTGCATATACTTTGCCCTTTATCTTGCCATTGGCATTTTCACGCATTTCATATTTTGTCATCACAAGGCGACTTGTGGGATAGACTTTCACATCTAAAAAATCAGGCTCGAGCAAATGCGCATCGCGTTTCTTGCTATCAGAAAAAACAGAGGCGGTTTGAATCTCGCCACTTAAATGCGTGATGTTACCAGCATTATCAAGCTTCAAATCCCCGCTAAACTCCCTAAAATGCCCATTTACCGACACAAAGCCAAATTTAGTCGCCTTGAAGCCAATATGAGAATCTTTGCTTACCTTATAGCTCCCTGCCAACGCCTTTAGGTTAGATTCTACCGCAATAGCATCTTGCTTATTCATGGGGGTTTGCGCATATGTCATATTTGCCGCTAGTAGCAAGGCGAATGAAAAACAGAGTGTTTTCCATATCTTGTTTTGTCCTGTTTGTGTATTTGTTTTACGCATATTTTCTTGTATTTTCATTGTTTTCCTTTCTGTCGTTCTTTATTTTCAAGTCCTATGACTGCCTTATGCAGTATCCTGTGAAGCTCCTTCATCTCGTCTTCGCTGATGTGTTCTAAAAGCAAATCATTATGCACCTCCTTCATCATTTGATATGTCTGCTCCGCGCACTGCCTACCGCTAGGTGTAAGGACAATAAGGTTTTCTCGTCTATTTTTTGGGTTTTGCTTACGCGTGGCTAAACCCTTAGATTCCAAATCATCAACATACATACGCACATAGTTTTTATCGCTTAGTGCAGAGCCTCGCAAGTTGGTTTGTGAGCTTGCTTGCTGATGAGATTGCCACAAAATCCCCGCTTGTGGGTGGATAATACCTAGCGGAGCTATGCGTCTATCAAACTCTGATGAGAGCCAAAAGCGCAGTTTTGTCGCGAGAAATCCAATATTTTGATAAATATCGCAATTGATGTTTGCTTGTGAATCTTGTGTATCCATTTGCTACTCCTTGCATTGTCGCTTGATAAACTAATAGTCATTTTTAATGATAATAATTAAAAAGTATTATAATTGAAAATTATAATAAAATCAAGGGTAAAATGTTTTTAAATGTATTTGCGAGAAAAGATAAATGTTGGTAGTGTGAAGTAGCTATATATTCTAATACGGCTTTTATTGGGTATAGGTAGAGTTAAATGTGCTTTTGACTTGCCAAGACATCAAGGGTTGATAGAGTTATCCACCTGTGTAGTAAAATGCGCGTGTGGAGTGGTTTTTCTGTGTCATTTCCTGCTCCCATTGGTTTTTTTCAGGCTTATTATGCACGGAGAGTTCCAAGAGTTTTTGCATATTTTCTTTATCGTTTTGCATAATGGCATCTTTAAGATTCACGCTTTCTTGATAATACAAGCAAGGACAAATCACGCCATCACTTGTAAGGCGGATACGATTACAGCTTGCACAAAAATCATCTTCGTGTGGAGAGATAATGCCAAAACTAAAGGGTGCTTGTGTGGAAGTATTTGTAGAAAAATCCGCGTGGATTATGCTATAAAGTTTGGCAGGACCAAAGCATTCTTTTCTTTCCTCTTGTGTAGGATATTTAGCATTGATAATGCTAAGAATCTCTGTTTTCTTTAAGCCTTTTAAACCATTTTTTGCGTGGATATTTTCCATAAATTCAATGAAGCGAATACCAAAGCCATAAGTGGCAGCAAATTCAAGCATATCAATGATTTCATCATCATTTATGCCTTGAAGTGGCACCATATTGAGTTTAATGCCAAGTCCTAAAGCCGCTGCTTTGTGAATACCTCTTAGGATTTGTGGCAAGGCATCGCGTTTAGAAATAAGCTTTATGCGCTCATTTTGAAGAGAATCTAAAGAAATATTAATGCGTGAAAGCCCTGCATCCTTTAAATCTTTAGCATATTTTTCAAGTAAAAAAGCATTGCTTGTAAGGGTGAGTTCAATATGTGGAGCGTATTTATAGATTTGAGCAATAAATGCGCTTAAATCTGCCCTCAAAAGTGGCTCACCACCGGTAATACGGATTTTTTTTATGCCATTATCAATGGCGATTTTAATAAATTCAAACATTTTAGGCAGAGGCAGCGCACTTTCATCTATAAAATCTTCTGGAGTATCAGGCATACAATATTGGCAGCGGAAATTGCATTGTTTGGTAACAGATACGCGCATATAGTCGATTTTGCGATGAAAGGAATCTATGAGCATTATCTCTCCCACATATTGTTTGTTATATATATTTCTTAGTTAAAGCACTAAAACTTGTTTGTGCTTATAGTGCCTCAAGCTATGGGCGCAAAATAAAAGCGTGATTATACAAAATAAGTTACAATGATTTAAAACATAAGCGTTTATAAGGATTGATATGAAGCACAAATCGCATTCTGTGTTGCATTCGCACAATGAGTTAGGTGCTAAAGTTTTAGAATCTAGTGCAGATTCTAAGAAAAAACTTAAGGCAAAATCTAAGCAAGTTTCTAAAGCTTGTTTGCCTGATAAAATACCTCTTAATCAGATTGTGCAGGGTAACAGCATAGATTTATTGAAAGAATTGCCGGACTCTAGCATTCACCTTATCTTTGCTGACCCACCGTATTTTATGCGCGTAGATGGGGTGTTAAAGCGTCCTGAGGGGAGTAACTTTAGTGGTTGTGATGATTCGTGGGATAGTGTCTTTAAGAATAATGACGACTACAAAGCCTTTTGCGAGAAGTGGCTCAAGGAATGTTATAGAATCTTAAAGCCAAATGGGAGTATTTGGGTGATTGGCTCCATGCAGTGTATTTATAGCATTGGTGGGATTATGCAGGATTTGGGTTTTTGGTTTATCAATGATGTGATTTGGCATAAAAGTAATCCTACGCCTAATTTTCACGGCACAAGACTCAATAATGCGCACGAAACGCTTATTTGGGCGACAAAGAGTAAAAAAAGTAAATACACTTTTCATTATAAAACTGCGAAAGAGCTTAATGTTGATATTGTAGATTTTAATAAAGGAGAGCGGAGACAGTTAGGAAGCGTGTGGAAAATGCCTGTGTGTAGTGGAAATGAGCGACTTAAGAATAATCAAGGGAAAAAGCTTCATAGCACACAAAAACCACAAGACTTGCTGTATAGAATCATTGCTATTAGTTCCAACATAAATGATATTGTGCTTGACCCTTTTGGAGGCACAATGACTACGGCAGCTATGGCGAAAAAGCTTGGGCGAAAATATATAAGCTTTGAGCAAAATCCTATGTATATTGAATATGGTAAGAATCGCGTTAAAAGTGTTAGTTTTGAGGAGAGTAAAATCGCACGAGCAACATTTGATGAAAAGCCTTTAAAAGTTAGTTTAGATGAGCTTATACAAGCAGGATTTTTGAAAATTAATGAAAGAGTGTATTTGAAAAAAACTTCTATTTATGCAACTTTAAAAAGGGAGGGGAAGTTAGCATATAAAGGGCACTCTTATGATATTCATACTCTTGCAGCACGGCTTAAACAAAGCAAAGCACAAAGGCTTAATGGCTTTATGTATTGGGAAGTGGAATGTGAGGGCAACAAACGCGTTGTGTTAGATGAGATACGAGAGCAATACAGGTTGCAAAATTCGCAAAACAATATATAATGTTGTCAATAGATGTAAGGAGTAAGCATATATGCAAAAAATAATGATTCCGTGCGTGATTTTAGCGGGGGGCAAAAGTTCGCGTTTAGGAGAGGATAAAACACAAGTTGCTTTTGGAGAAGAGAATCTAAGTCAGTGGGTATTTACGCGCTTAAGTAAAATATGTGAAAAAGTATATATCAGCACCAAAGACAGAAAGAAATTCGCTTTTGATGCCCCATTTTTAATTGAAAGAAGTCGCATTTATGCACCTATCATAGGAATGATAAATGCCTTTGAGAAGCTTAAAGCCCAAGAAATACTTTTTGTGAGCGTAGATACACCTTTTGTGCGTGGAGAAACTTTGCGTCAGCTTGTGGATTCAAATGCACCTATTACTTATGCACAAAGCGAGGACAAGGCACACTATCTTATTTCAAAATGGCATATTTCTTTGCTTGATACGCTTGTTTGGGCGCGTAAATCTAAAATTTATACCATTTATCAAATTATAGAAACTCATCAGCATAAAAGTGTGTCTGCCTCTAATGAAGAATGCTTTAATATCAATACACAAGAGGATTATGCACGCGCTTTAGAGTTTTTGAGATTGGGAGTGTAGCAAATGGCAGATGATGAGGAGAAGACCCAAGCCCCGAGCGCACATAAGATTCAAAAAGCGAGAGAAGAGGGCAATGTAGGCAAAAGTCCGGAATTTGCGGGATTTTTTATCCTGCTTGTCGGGCTTGGGTTGATGTTTTTGCTTATACCCTTTTGGGTGAGTAGTGCCGAAAAGATTTTCTTGCATATTAGTGCGCTTATGAATCTTGATGTGGATAGTCGTATTCTTGGGAATTTGATGCTAGGCATTATACTTGAAGTGTTTATTATGCTCGCCCCGCTTTTTATCGCACTAATGGCTACAGGCGTGATTGCCAATATTGCGCAGTTTGGATTTTTGCTCTCCCCTAAAGCCATTAAGCCAAAACTTTCAAAGATTAATCCTATAAGTGGATTCAAAAATGTGATTTCGCTCAAAAAACTGCTCGATGGCTTTATGATTACCTTTAAGGTTTTTGTGGCTTTTATCATTGGCTTCGCGGTGTTTGTGAGCTTCTTTGATGAATTACCAAGTGTCTCTATGGGAGGGCTTTACGCGCAGATTCTGTGGTTTAGAGAAAAGGCATTAATGCTTATTGGTGTGCTTTTGGTGTTATTTTTTATTATGGCGGTGAGTGATTATCTCATCAAAAAATATCAATACACAAAAAGCCTTAAAATGAGCATCAAAGAAGTCAAAGATGAATATAAGCAATACGAGCAAAGCCCGGAGATTAAGGCAAAGATTCGAAGAATGCAGCAAAAACTTGCCCAAAGTCGTATGATGCAAGAAATCCCCTCTGCTTCTGTGGTAATTACAAATCCTACGCATTATGCCGTGGCATTGCGATATACCCAAAAAGAATATGAGCGCAAAATGGCGCCTGTGGTGGTGGCAAAGGGCATAGATGAGCTTGCTATTCGTATTAAGGCTGTGGCGAGGGAATACGGGATTCGTATTGTTGAGAATCCGCCCCTTGCACGAGCCATTTATAAGCAGCTTGATTTAAACCAAACAATCCCGCCCGAACTCTTTGGCGCGGTGGTGCAGGTGCTTGGCGAGGTGGCACGACTCGATGCGCTTGAAGGAAAAGATAGCTTGAGTAAGCTGATTAATACAATCAACAGCAAAAGTGCGCAAAGCACATAGGCACTTATTATGCTTTGTGATATAATGTGCGCTTTCACATTTACATAAAGGCTTTAGGGTATGGAAAATAGGCGACTAATGATTATGGGTGTGCTTGTAGTGCTTCTTGTGGCGGTGGGTGTGATTAGCTTTAGCTTAGTATTTTTTGAAAACAAAGCCCCAACACTCACGAGTGATACGCCCACACATTGGAATCTTGATGATGATATATTTGTTGAATTTAGCGACGAGAGTGGCATACGCAATTATCGTGTGCAGATGATTTTTGATGGCGAGATTTTGCTTGATGAAAAAGAAGTAATTTTAAATAAGCCAAAGTCCGTAAAGATTCAGTTACCTCGCTCTCCCACGATATTAAAAAATGGCACGAGCATTCAATACAAACTATTCGTAACCGACTGGAGTAACTCACATTTTTTTAGCGGCAATACCGCGGAGGTGGATTTACATTTGATTGTGGATACAACTCCACCTGTGGTAAAAAATATTGCGCAGTCTTTTCAAATCGTGCGTGGAGGGAGCGCGGTCATAGCAGTGCAAGTCAAAGATATGGATTTGGATAAGGTTTCAATCAATAATGGCACTGATGAATTTAGGCTCTTTAAATATGCGAGTGATGACATTTATGTGGGTGTCATTGCGTGGCCTCTCAAAAATAAATTTTTTGTTGCACAAGTTGTAGCCACGGACAAAGCGGGAAATACAACAAAGCATACTATTCCCATCACGCGCAACATCAATGTGCCTTACTATCAATCAAACATCAATGTCAAAGAGGATTTTTTGAATGGCAAACTCAATGAACTTATCGCGCAAATTGACAAAAAACATTTGAGGGATTTTAGTAGCGATGTGGAAAGATTTGTATTTTTTAACAAAGGAGTGCGCGCCGAAGATGAGAGTAGAATCCTCAAAGCAAGTAACTCTGTATCGGATTCAAGCTATATAGATGAGGATTTCCGCGCATTTGTGCCGCTTAGAGGCTCAAGGGTCGTTGGGAGTTTTGGGGATTATCGCATCTATTTTTTAAATAAAGAAAAAATAAGCGAGGCAGTGCATTTAGGTATTGATGTAGCGAGTGTGAAAAATGCGCCAATCATAGCGAGCAATAGAGGTGTGGTGCTGCTTAAAAGTTATCTAGGGCTTTATGGCAATACCTTGCTACTTTATCACGGATTTGGCGTTTCATCAATTTATGCGCATATGCACGAGAGTAGTTTAGAAGTAAGTGATGAGGTCAGCATAGGGCAGCAGCTTGGTAAGACAGGGCAAACCGGCTGGGCTTTTGGCGATCATTTGCATTTTGGAATCTTAATACAAGGGCATTTTGTGCGCCTCAATGAGTGGATTGATCAAAAGTGGGTTGATGAAAATGTGGTGAATGTGCTTAAAAAAGCGCGTGAATTTACGCAAAACACAAATGCGTTACGATAAAGACACATAAAGAATGAAGCGCATAGGCACAATGAGAGAAGCAGAGAATAGGGAATTACACAAAGAGCAAAAGGCAAGGTAGAATGAAAACAAAACAGCGCAAAGTCGCATTATTTGAGTTTGTAGAAGCAGCTGATACAAAAGAGTGTATTGACTTTATTACAAAATACTTACCATTGCTTAGGCATCATATGCTTGGCTTTGGGTGGCAAATTGATAAGGAATTGCAAGAATTTTTAGAATCTAACAATCTCTCTTTTGCGATTTTGAGTGGAGAAATACCCACGCGCGATAACGCCTCATATGTTGCGCTTGGAACAATAAATGCTAATTCTACACAAGAACGCGCACAGGATTCAATAAATGGCGTGGCAAACACGAACAATATGATGAGCGCGGATAATGTAGATTCTATCAAATCAGAATCTATCCCTGCTACATTTTCAGGCGCGTTCTCTCGCACATTATGGATTAGTCGTATCGTGCGGAGCGGAGAGGAGATATATCATAATGGCGATATTGTTATAGAATCCCACATTAACAGCGGTGCGCGTGTGGTGGCAGAGGGAAATTTATTTCTCTTTGGCGAGTGCAGGGGGAGCATAGAGGCGCATGGAGATTTTATCATTTGCTCTAAGATTCTAAATCCTGCCGTTTTGTTTCAGGATACGATTGTTAGCCAAGAAATTTTACACACGATTAACCAAAGCAACGCATTATTCAAAATGATTTTTAAAAAGGGCGATAATATATTGGTAAAGGAGATGATATGAGACAAAAAACGATTAAAAATAAAGTTGAAATTGTAGGTATTGGGCTTCATAAGGGCGTGCCTGTGAGAATGGAGCTTGAGCCTCTGGGCGTGGATAGTGGCATTGTGTTTTATCGTAGCGATTTGGGTGTGAGTATCCCACTCAAGCCACAAAGTGTAATTGATACGACTATGGCAACCGTGATTGCCAATGGTGATGCACGTGTTTCGACAATTGAGCATTTGCTCTCTGCCATTCACGCGTATGGTATTGATAATATTAGAATCTCGCTTGATAATGAGGAAGTACCTATTATGGACGGCAGTTCAATAGGCTATTGTATGTTGCTTGAAGAGGCGGGAGTTTGCTCACAAAACGCGCATAAAAAGGCGATTGCGATTAAAAAGCCTATTGAAATTGTGGAGGATAAAAAATTTGTGCGCGTAGAGCCGAGTGAAAAGACGATTTTTGACTTTAGTATTGATTTTGCTCACCCAGCGATTCGCAACCAACAATATAAATTTATTTTTTCTACCAAAGCATATAAAGAGGAAATTGCTCGAGCGAGGACATTTGGCTTTTTGCACGAAGTGAATTATTTGCGCTCTAAGGGTTTGGCAAAGGGCGGGGACTTGAGTAATTGTATTGTGCTTGATGAAAGCGGAATTCTCAATAAAGAGGGGTTGCGCTACAAAGAAGAATTTGTGCGACATAAAATTTTAGATGCTATTGGTGATATGGCGTTGCTTGGTATGGCGTTGCTTGGCACTTATGTATCTTTCGCTGGAAGCCACAAGCTCAATCACCTTCTTACTAAACAGCTCTTAAGCGATGAAAAAGCCTATGAGATAGTAAGTCTTGAGGACAAAGTAGAGGAAGAAGCTTTAGAATACGCATATGAGACACATTGATATTGTTCTTTTTAGCGCAAGCTCTCCGCTGCTTTGCGGGGTGTATGAGAATAATACGCTCATAGAGCAAGTTCAAAGCAACGAGTTACTCTTGGTGGCATTACCTCGCGTTTTTGAATCTTTGCTCCCTACCCCAAAGCAAAACCCAGCTTATGCAGATTCTAAAATCAATGCTATTTATTATGCAAATGGTCCCGGGAGCTTTAGCGCACTTAAACTCACACATATTTTTTTGCATACACTAAGCAATCTATATGATATAAGGCTTTTTGCTACTTCAAGCTTTTACTTCACGCAAAGCGCATATATTAGAGCCTTTGGTACGAGTTGCTTTTATCGTAACGAGAATGGCGAGATAAGCCTTGTGCAAAATGTGAATCAAGATGTATCAAATCAAAATGCGATAAATCAAAACACCACAGATAGCGGAGTGATGAAAAATAATGCCTCATTCTTCTTGCCACAAAGACTTGATAAGAGTGCGTTTAACTTGCCCACCGAGCCACTCTATATTTTGCCTCCGCTTTGAGGGTTTAAAATTTTAGAATCTAGTCTCTATGCTTTATTCTTAAGAAGCGTAAGTAATTCTTTGAGCAATGTTAGGTAGTTCTTGTATTGCCCCTCATACGCGCTGATATTCGCGTTTTGCTCATCACAGAGTGCTTTCATTTCGCGTTCAAAATGCCAAATGCTTTTTTTGTGTAGCGGCTGGGTTAAAAGATTTTCTTGCAAAAAGCTAAAGCAAAAACCTAGATTAAGCTCATCGCGGATATTTTCTAGGCTAGGATTAAAAAGCGGCAAAGTGTCAGGATTCTTGCTGTGTTTATCAAGAGCTTCTTGAATTTTCAAATCAATGCTATTGAGGCACAAATGCACGGATATTTGGTAATTGAGTGTGAGAATCTTCGCAAAAAGCATTAGTTGCGCCTTGAGACTTTGGCTGTGTATATGCGTGAGGTGCTGATGAGCATTTAGCATTTCATCGAGGCTTTTTTGCAAAAGCGGACTTTGCAGGGTTGGTAGAAAGGATTCATACCATTGTGTGATAATCCCCCTCAAATGCGCCATATGCTCATTTAAAAGTGTATCAAAACTCTCGCCCATTGCGCTTATATCAAAACCAAGTTTGATAAAATCTCGCTCAAATTGTGAATCTCCTCCGCACAGACTTAGTCCCAAACGCTCTCGAGGCAAAGTCGTAATCTCCTTTGTTTGTATCTTTTGTGTGGTAATACCGAGTTTTTTCTCCAATCGCACAAAGTCCCTAGAAGTGCGTGTCAAGGAGCTATAAATATGCTGTGTGAGTTCATCAAGCTTAGATTCTAAATCATAAAAAAGTGAAGGGAAAGATTTGTAAAATGCACTCTGTGGATAGCTATCTGTAAAATGCACTCCCGCACTCACAAGAGCAGATTTTAGCTTTTTGAAGTGTAAATGCGCGTGTAGGCAAAGTCTCGCGTAATTGAGCGTGAGTGTGCGTAAATGTTTGTGAATGCTGTGAGATTTTGCCTCCTCTGCCTGTGGTGCAATAGTATTTTGCAAAAAGGCAAGGATAGATTCTATATTAGAATCTGCCCTAAGATTTTCCGCCTCCTCCCCCTTTGCGTTATGAGACAAAAGTGCATTTCTAGCCGATATAGCGATAATATCCTCAAAAAATCCATCGAATGCCTTTTTAGCATAATTGAGGCTTACATCAATTTCATCTTGATTTTTCAACCTATCTTTTTGATTTAACACACAGAGGCTTTTGCTTGCATAGTGTCTAATATGTGTGTTGATGATGTCTTTCTCACTCTGCTTACCAACATTGTCGATGAGTGTGAGCCAAATAATACCATCGACATTTTCAAGCACTTCGTTTGTCGTGTCTGTATCGCTTTGATTGATTGAATTGAATCCGGGCGTATCGAGGAAATTAATACTTTTAAGCAGATTGAGCGGTGCATAGAGTTTGTAAAAGGCAATTTTTGTATTCTCTGCCTCGCTCACTTCGCTTAGGTAGCTAAGGGGTTTATTTGTGATATTGCCATTTTTATAGACAATTTCAAGCGTATAGTCGCTTCCATAGGCAATATGACAGACTTTGGAGGTAATTGGCGTAACACCACTAGGGAGAATGCTCTGCCCCAAAAGCGCGTTTAAGAATGTGGATTTACCGCTACTAAATTGCCCAATAATCGCCACTTTCATTGGCTCTTGTATGCTAAGGCTTAGCGCGTTGAGGCTATGGAGCGTTTTAGAATCTAATGGCGCGACTTGACTTAGGCTATATTTGACTTTGTCGATGAGTGCGTAGAGGGGATTGCTGTTTTGCAGGATTTGCTCTTTTGCGGCTGCAAATTCCTTTATAAATGTTTCGAGTAGATTCTCTTGTGAATCTTTTGAATCTGCCAAATCCTGCGCCATTTGTGAATCCTGCAAGGTCTGCGAATCTTGTGTATTACTCATATTTGCTCCTATTGTAAATGCTGTAACTGGGATTGCAAGGCATTTGTAATGTCCTTAATTACTCTAAATTGCGCTTCTAGCTCGTCTTTTCTTGTATTGTGGCTACTATCGTCCCGCTGTTTAAGAGCATTTTGTAGGCTTTGTTCTTTTTGTGCGATTTTAGATTCTATATGGGATTTGTGCGTTTGGCTTATCTCATCAAAATGTGTAAGGAAGAGGGCGCTAATCTCTTTGTTTTTGGATTCTATGAGTGTTGCAAAGGCATTAAAGAGTGTTGCAAAGGCATTTTCAAGTGCGATTTTGAGGCTGTTTTTTCTATTCGCACTTTTAATAAGATGTGGGAGTTCATCAAGCAGGGAGCGCATAATAGGCGCAATATCCGCAGTTTTGAGTTGAAAATGGATAGGCGGGAGCTTCATCTCCTCGGTATCGGCTATCACGCTTTTAAGCTGTGCGATTTTTCTGCTAAGTCTGTAACGATATTCGCGCCCGATGTCCGCAAAGCAGTCTTTGAGGCTAAGTTCTATCATTGTTTGTATGTTTGTAGATTCTATTTTTGTCCCGTGCTCATAGTCATACACAATGTCATTAAACACCTTGTCTTTTACGAGTGTGGCGGATTTTGAGAGAGTATTTGTGCTAAAGGATTGGAGCATGTGGAGAAAGTCTTTTAGCTCGTTGTGGAGCGAAGCAAGGGTAGATTCTAAACTCTTTAGTTCTTGCAAAAGCGCGTCATTATGCGCCCTCTCTTGGGCGATAATCATTTCTAGTTCGTCTTTACTCGCGTGGAGTAGGCTCGTTTGTAAGGACAAAATCTCTTCATATTCTTGTGCGATTTTGTGAGTGGCTTTATAGGCGAGATAGAGCATATCTTGCGCTTTGAGACTTTCATTACCTAAAAGCATTTTTTGTAGATAAGATTCTATTTGCATAATCCCGCTTTGCTCCAAAGAAATGCTAACCTTGCTCGTATCACCATTAGTGCGATGAAGCAGGGCGGCATATCCGGCGAGTGGGAAAAAATCAATACGCGATAAAAGAGCGGCTGTATTGCCCTTGTAGTTGGCATTTTTAAGCTGTGTGGCGAGGCTTTTTTTCGTGTATTCGAGCGAAGCATTGAGATCCTCTTTGCTTAACAAATCAATGCGTGTAAGCACGACAAGCAGACGCGATATATTTTGTTCGAGTAGAGATTCCAAAATAAAGTCAATATCTTTTTGTGTGAGCGCACAACTCGCATTCATCACGTGGATAAGCATATCACAATGTGCTAAAAAATCGCGTGTAATGTCCTCTCGTTTTGTAACCGGGTCATCAAGCCCGGGCGTATCGACAATTTCGACATTATTTTGCAAAAATGCAAGAGGCGTGAAAAGCTCGACTTTTTGAATAAGATTACACATTTTGCTTGAATGATTTGCCGAAGTATAGGCACTAAGCTCATCAGTGCGTATATCTCTCGTGCTGTGTGGCGTAGTGATATATGAATCTAGCTCCGCGCCAAAATGTGTTTTGCATTCTGTTACAAATGTCCTTAATTGCTCGTCATATGTGCTT
This sequence comes from Helicobacter sp. MIT 03-1616, assembly GCF_000765685.2. Taxonomy (NCBI): domain Bacteria; kingdom Pseudomonadati; phylum Campylobacterota; class Epsilonproteobacteria; order Campylobacterales; family Helicobacteraceae; genus Helicobacter; species Helicobacter sp. MIT 03-1616. The sequence continues at coordinate 261,620 of NZ_JROY02000001.1, forward strand.
GAAGATTCTAAATCTGCCCACTGCTCCTTGCTCCAAAAATGCACCCTCGCACTCACTTCTTTGCCATAGCGCAAAATGGTGAGATTTGCTGTCTCTGGCACATTTGAGCTACCTAAAAGCTCTTGGGATAAAAGTGCGTTTAAAAAAGTAGATTTTCCGGCATTAAGCACACCGGTAATGGCGATACACAGGCTTTCATTTTCTAGTTTGTGTGTGATTTGGGAGAGGGCAAGTTGCGTATTTTTATCAAGCATAGGAGCTAAGAGGCTATGAATCTTATACAGCTCCTCACGCGCAGTTTGTAGGTTAGTGTTTTGTATCTTAGTCTCACTTTGTGCGCTCGATGTGACATAGGACTTAAGTGAGGCAAGGGAGGAAAACTCGTTATCATCAATTACAGAGGCGAGATTGAGTCTCGCAAAATAGGGCATAAGCTCATCAAAAATATATGGATTCTCACTCACAATGTGTGCTTGCATATCAAGGACAGAATCAAGTAGCTGGGAGGGTGTAAGCACAAGGTAAGATTCTGGTAAAGCACTCATAAAGCTCGGGCAGTGTGAGAAAATATGCAGGTTGCGCTCATTGGCACAGAGGATAATGCTAAGAGATTGCGGACTTTGGTTTATGGGAGGGGTGCTACTGCGAGTGTTTGGCGGGGGGAGCTGATGAAAATTGCGAAAATATTGCTGTAAAATTGACATATCTTTCTCCATTGCTTTGCTGCTGCTTTGCACTAGGCTTGCTCTATTGTGTGCAGATACAAAAACATATTTTCGCATAAAAACATAAAAAGTAAAATAAATAATAACTTGTGTTTTGAAAGTGTATTAAATAAGGCACAAATAACATTAAGATTTGGACTTAGTCGTTTTGTGCAGTAAGGCTAAGCCACACGAGCGAAAAAGTAGATTCTATACTTTTGAAAAATGTATAGAATCTTATAAAATCTTTCCTACAATGCTTTGTAGCTCTTGCCCCACAATTCTAGGCTTTGGAGCACAGAATCTAAACTTTGCCCAAGCGGAGTGAGGCTGTATTCCACGCGTGGAGGCACTTCTGCATAGACTTTTCTTTTAATCAACTTTGCTTCCTCTAATTCGCGCAAATTTTGGGTTAAAACCTTTTGAGAAATGCTCTGATTTTTTGTCGCGCCCACAGACTTTTTGAGCTAAAAAGAATCCAAAATGCTTATATTTCTTATAAACTTATAGAGCAATGTTGTGTAGAGGATTATTTGAGCGTTGAGGGCGGCAAACACCCTGATTGGAATGTGCAAGAACAAGGAATGGATTGGCCACTTGACATAAAGAACGAACACGCAGAGGTTCTAAAAAATAGCTCCATAAGAGCAAAAGTTGTTAAGAGAAGAGAAGTGAAAAGGTAAGCTTTACTTCAATAATCTCATAAAAACGACAAAGAACTTTTGATAAGCAATTTTAACTCATCAAACACAATCTATTGCATAGTGCGTAAAGAGAAATTTATAGCTTGAAAGAGATGTTCTTGTTTGATATATTTATTCCTCTAAACCCCTTGACAAATACTTAGTATCAGGCTTTATAATTACACAATCTATTTTACAAACAAGGAGGATTCTATGAAATCGTATAATGACAAATCGTAGGGA